>JBJMGU010000252.1:0-8694 GCA_045807765.1 Blastocatellia bacterium | reverse complement strand
GAAAGCGCCGGCCTACTGAGGATAAAGCGCACGGATGATTTTCTTTTGCTGCTTGCGCCGGCGAGCGGCGCCTGTGTGGCGCTCACAAGTGACGAAGCGATGAAGATAACGGCTGAGTCCTGAAGGCCACGTATCAACCTCAATGGGAACGGGTGCGCAATTCAAGACTCGGCATTGGCCTTACACGACGACCGCTCGCTGCCGTCCACCTTTTCGAGCAGGTGGCCCATCTTTTCTTTCTTGGTCTTCAAGTAATGGCGCGTGACTTCGTGCGGCTCGATTTCGATCTTCAGGCGTTCAACGATTTGCAATCCAGCGCGCTCAAGCGCAGCGATCTTATCCGGATTGTTTGACATCAAGCGGATCTGGCTCAGCCCGAGCTGTTTTAAAATCTCGGCGCAGCACTCGTAGGAGCGCAGGTCGACCTCAAAGCCGAGCGATAGATTGGCTTCAACAGTATCCTGGCCGGCGTCTTGCAAGGCATAGGCGCGAATCTTGTTGGTGATGCCGATGCCCCGGCCTTCCTGCATCTGATAGACAATGACGCCGTGGCCTTCCGCCTGAATCAGCCGCATCGCATGGTCGAGCTGGCGACCGCAATCACATTTTAAGGAGTGAAAGACATCGCCGGTCAAACACTGTGAGTGGATGCGCACAGGGCTTGGACGGTCGGCGCTCAACTCGCCTTTGACAAGGACGGGAAACTCTTCGCCGCTGACCAGACTCTTGAACCCGAGGATGCGGAACTCGCCGTAATCACTCGGCAGCTTCGCTTCGGCGATAAGCTCGACGCCCGTGCAGGGCTTGCCCTCATCGTTCTGTGTTGTTTCACTGCGCTTGTTCATGGTAATTCCACTCTCATCTACGCCGCCATCATCGCGCCGGATTCCTGGGATGCCTCATTCATGCAGGCTATCTGATCGCCTCAGAAGATTGGCTCTTGCTGACCCGGTATCACTTAAAGAATTCTAGTGACCGCTGCATGTATGGTCAAGTAAGCCGACTTCCGGCGAGCCGTGCGCTCCGCCGCAGCCCATCAGGCCGCTCGCCGCGCCGATTGCGCGCCCTCCGCTGTTGTTGTTATAGTGAGCGCTCTGAAGGTGCAAGCCGTGAGCGACGCTGAAAAGACAATCAAACTGGACGTGCGCGAGGTGACGGCGCGTCCAAAATTGAAGCATCCCGTGCTGGTCGTCTTGCAGGGGCACGCCATCGGCCAGACCGTTCCGCTCGATAAATCGCCACTCGTCATTGGGCGCGGCTCGCAGGCCGACTTCGTCATCCGCGACGAGATCGCTTCGCGGCTGCACGCCGAAATTATCCGCCAGGAAGTCGAAGGCGCCATTGCCGAATACTACGTCAACGATCTCGGCTCGACCAACGGCACGTATCTGAATGGCACGAAGATCACCGGCCAGCAACTTCTTGAAGACGGCGACAAGGTCAAGGTGGGCAACCACATGATGAAATTCGCCATGCTCGACGAGTTCGAGGCTGAGTTCCAGGAGAAGCTGCACCAGATGACGCAACGCGACGAGCTGACCGGCCTGCGCTCGCGCCGCAGCCTGTTTGCCGAGCTTGACCGCCGCATCAATCAGGAATCGCGCAGCGCCAATCCGCAGCGCATCAGCGTGCTGATGATGGACCTGGATTTCTTCAAGCGCGTCAACGATGGGCGCGGCCACCTGGTCGGTAGCCACACTATCCGCGACTGCGGCCATATCATCCGCGACGTTGTCGGGAGCGCCGACCGCGCGGCGCGTTACGGCGGCGAAGAGTATCTGGCTTATGTCGTCGGCCCGCGCGACAAAGGATTAGAGATCGCCGAGCGCATTCGCACCACGGTTGAGGCGCACCCGTTCGAGGCGTCGGCAACTGACAAGCTGCAAACCATGAACGTCACCATCAGCCTGGGCGTCGCGTCGTTCCCCGACGACGGGCAGACCGCGCTTGAGCTGGTGCAGAAAGCCGACCAGGCGCTCTACCGCGCCAAGCTGAGCGGGCGTAATCGCACCTGCGCTTTCGATCCCGAAATTGACCGCCCGGATTCTTTTCACCCGACAGTAGACGAATCCGCCATCATCTACGGCCCGGCAGACGCGCAGTAAAGTTTCAGCCGGGGTTCACTGCACAATTCGTTTGAGGTTTGAGAGCGTGTTTTGAAAAGGCGGTAAGCCCTTTCAGGGTCGTTGACCGCTTGGCATGGCTTCCGTGGGTGTTGCCACCGACTATTGACGCCATCCCCTTCGGAGATATTTTCAAAATAGCTTCTAACGGCGAGATGATCAGGAGGGGCTAAGAAGTCTCTGGGACAGGCAGACATCCGGCTACGCCACAGGCCCGGCAGAACGGTTTTCCGAAGGGCCTGCCGCCGGGCGCTAAACGGCGGGCAGCTTGGCTTTGATTGCCGAGAGAAACTTGTCGAAATCGATGGGTTTTTCAACAAAATCATCGGCGCCGGCTTCGAGAGCGTCATCGATAACGCGCTTGCCGTAGGCGCTCATTACGATGATGGGCGTCTTCTGCATATCCGAGGCTTCGCGGATGCGGCGAATCATCTCGATGCCGTTCATGCGCGGCATCTGGATGTCGGTGATGATTAAATCGGGATGCTCGGCGGTCGCCGTGCTGTAGCCGACGACGCCGTCAATCGCGTGCTCGACTTCGTAGCCTTCCATCTTCAACAGGCGGCAGAGCATAAACGACGTGTCGTGGTGATCTTCGACCACTAGAACTTTTTTGCCCATATCCATTTGTTCGGTAAAACCCCACTAATAAAATTCTAAGCACCGAGCAGAGCGGTGCGCAACTGGGCTTCCTGCTCCGATTTCACAAGAGCGACGATCACGTCCCCTTCCTGGAGCTTGGTCTCGCCGCGCGGCACGACCGTCAGGTTGCCGCGCAGGATAGCAATCAGGTTGCTCTCCGGCGGCAGATCCACCTCTCTGAGCTGACGGCTCGCCGCCGGGGAATTGCTGTCCACCGGGTATTCGAGTATCTGATAAGCCCCTTCCTGCAAGCTCAACAGTGTCTTGATGCGCACGGTCGGCAACTCGCGCTCGATGACCTGCTGGATGATCGCTGTCGAGCTGACCGTCGAATCAACGCCGAGCCGCGCCATGACCTCTTCGTTCTTTGGGTTAGATGCGCGGGCGATGGTCTTAGGAACGCCGAAGACCTTTTTGGCCACCTGGCAGGCGATGAGATTGTCTTGATCGCTGCCCGTAGCGGCGACGAAGACGCGTGCGCGATTGGCGGTGGCCTCTTCAAGCACATCATGTGTTGAGCTGTCACCGATGAAGACCGGGCATTCCAGCTTGTTCGACAGCGCCGCGGCGCGGGCGCTGTCGACATCGATAACGGCAACCTCATGGCCGCTCTCGTACAACTCGCGCGCCAGGTTGACGCCGACTTTGCCGCCGCCGGCAATCAGGATGTAGCGTGATTCATCTGTCGCGTTAAAGCGCGGACGCTGCGCCGCCTTTGGCGGTTCGGCGGGAATGTGGCTCACCGGCGGCTGTTTGGCTGCCTGGTCCACTTGCTCGACGATGACGCGGGCCGCCAGCAACGTCGGACAAACGACGATGAGTTGTGGGTCTTCCTGTGTTGCTTCGGCGTGTGATGGCTCGTAGACGCGGGCGATGGCGCGCGGCACATGGAAATGAGTGCGCGCCACCTGTGCCGCCATCAGATTGACATTGTCATCGCGGGTCACGGCCAGCAGCAGATCGGCTTCGCCCATGCCGGCTTCACGCTGAACGTCAACGTCTATGCCGTTGCCCTGCACCAAATCAATGCCTTCGAGGTGAGAAGCACGCCCCAGCCGGCTGGCTTCCTTATCAATGACCGTGATCTCGTGCTGGCGCTCAGCAAGCGCCGCGACCGTCCGAGACCCGACCCTCCCAAATCCGATGACGACAATTCTCATTGGTCTCCCTTAACGTTAACCAATTGTTCAGATTGTGACAAGTGACAAGTGACGAGTGACAAAACGGTTTGACCTGTAATTGTCACTTCTCCTTGATCTTATAGGTCTCGCTGTCGGGGCGCGCCGGGCGCGCAAACCACAGCGGGCGGCGCAGGCCATCAGGGCCGGGCGCGGGCCGCGCTTGCTTCAACCATTCATGATAAATCTCGTGCGAACGTTTCGTATCAACGATGACATCGCCATAGCGGTCTTCCGGCTGCGCCTTGTCGATCTTCACTTTTTGATGCCAGCAGTGCATGCCGCTCACGGGGTCGGGATGCACCGCGAAGCTCAAGTTCTGATGTACGCCGCCCTCTTTCCAGAAGATGCGCTCGGAATCGGCGTCGGTGCTCTCGAACGGTTTGACGCCCTCGATCTGCCGCAAGCGCCAGCGCCCTTCGCCTAATTCTTCAATGTCCACGAGCGCCGAGGCCCAGCGGTCTGTGCCTTCGTCTTGTTTCAAGCGCCAGCGCCCCAGGTGGTGCGAACAGGCGACAACCCCTGGCCGTATGCCTTCGGTCACCCAGACGCGAATGACGAAATAACCGATCTCAGTGCTGACACGCGCCAGCTCGCCGTTATCAAAACCCATGCGCTGCGCATCTTCGGGGTTCATCCACAGCGGGTTGGTGTGCGAGATTTCGTAAAGCCACTTGGCGTTGCCGCTGCGCGTGTGAATCAGCGTCGGCAGGCGGAAGGTCGGCACGAGAATGTACTCACTCGCTTGTTGGCTCATCTGCCGCCAATAAACATGGCTCTGCACGTAAGCCGGCAGCTTGTACTCGGGCCAGCGCCAATCGGCCATCGTCTTTGAATAAAACTCAAGCTTGCGCGACGGCGTGTTGAAGCCGCGCAACGATTCGCCGTCAACCATCACGCCGACCACCTGCTGGCCCGCGCCCTGCGGCTTGAGTATCCGTTGTGTGCGCTCGTCAACCTCGGTGCCCTCAAGCTCGGCTTCCGTGAGCCGGCTTTCATGCTGTTTGTAGACGTCCGATTTGACGGTGAAGGCGCCGTGTCGCCGCATATAATCGAGCGGCTTGAGCCCTTCGCCGCGGGCCTTTTCCGGCAGGCCCGGCACGCTGTTTTCAAATATCCATTGATAGTATTCGTTGATGGTGATCTTTTCGCCTGGCCTGTAAGGCGACTCGAAATGGCGGCGCACGCCTAGCTCGCCCGTCGGGTCTATGCGCCACGACAGCTCGATCCAGAATTCGTCCTCTTCCCAGACCTCGCCGGGATTCACTTCATAAGTGAAGTTGACCTTTTCGCCGGCGCGCTCCTTCAAGACGCGCTGCACCGGCTGGCGAAACGACACCCACTGCCCGGCGTGTGTCTCCTGGCTCATCAGGTCGTGACGCTCGGCACCCATGCCCATCGGCAATATGTAATCGGCAAACCAGGCGGTCTCGCTCCACACGGGCGTCAGCGCCGCGTGCAATTCGACTTTGCTTTCGTCGCGCAGCACTTCGACCCAGGTGAAGCCATCAGGGTTCGTCCACACAGGGTTGTAGACGCGTGTGAAGTAGGCGGCGAGCTTGCCGCGTCCCTCTTTCAGAAAGTGCGGCAGCAGAAAACTCATCTCATGGTGCGCCAGCGGGTATTCGCGCGGGAAGAGGATTTCGCTCCAGACCTTTTGCGGCGCGGGCTTTGAAAAAGACGTGGCGACAAACTTGTTCCAGACGTTCGGCGATACGCCGCCTTCTGCGCCGATGCTGCCGGTCAAGACGTTGATGAACATCAGCGCGCGGGCCGCCGCCCAGCCGCCGAGATTGCCCGCCGCCGCCGCACGCCAGATGTGCGAAGCGAAAGCCGAGCCTGCCTGGGCGATTTCGTGCGCCACGGCGATGATCTTATCGGCTTCGATGCCGCATTCGTCGGCGGCGAATTCCGGCGTGAACTCGGCGTAGATTTCTTTCAACGCCTCGATGAACGCCTCGAACGTGCAAGGCGACTGGGGGCGCTCTTCGCGCATAAACTCTTCCCAGTTGACCCAGCGGCGAACGAAGTCGCGGTTGAAGCTGCCTTCTTGAAGCAGCAGGTTGGCCATGGCCAGCAGCATCGCGGCTTCGGTGCCGGGATAAGGCGACAGCCAGTAGGTCGCCATCGAAGCGGTGTTCGACAATCGCGGGTCAACGACCGCGATCTTCGCGCCGCTCATCTTGCCTTCGATGATGCGCTGGGCGTGCGGATTGAAGTAATGGCCGGTCTCAAGGTGCGAGCTGAGCAACAAAATAAACTTGGCATTGGCGTAATCGGGCGAAGGGCGGTCGGCGCCTTGCCACAGAGCATAGCCGACGCGCGCCGACGACGAGCAGATATTGGTGTGCGAGTTGTGGCCGTCCACGCCCCAGGCTTGCAAAACGCGTTCAATGTAGCCGTCGTGGCCGGGCCGCCCGACGTGATACATCACCTCGTCGCGGCGGTCTTCGATGAGCGCCTGGCGAATCTTGGCCGCAAACGTGTCGAGCACTTCGTCCCAGGTCGTGCGCTCCCAGTGGCCTTCGCCGCGCGCGCCCTTGCGTTTGAGCGGGAAGAGTATGCGCTCAGGGTCTGTGAGTTGATTAATCGTCGCCGGCCCTTTGGCGCAGTTGCGCCCGCGCGACCCCGGATGCTGCGGGTTGCCTTCGAGCTTGCGAATCTCGCCCGACTCTTTGTCTACGTAAGCGAGCAGGCCACAGGCGGCTTCACAGTTGAAGCAGACGGTCGGCACCAACGAATAGCGCCGCTCGACTTTGCGCGGCCAGCTACGCGCGTCGTATTCCATCCAGTCGTCCCACTTTTCAAACGGCGGAAAGCTGGAGAGCTTTGTGGTGGAAGCTTTGGATTGAGTTGTTGGTGGATTAGGGGAAGGATTGGCAATCGCGTCTTTTCGCTCAGGCATATGCAGAACCTTTCGACACACTCATTATACTTTGATTCGCTCACCAGACCAACGCGTCGCGGACATCAGGAAAGAGCCTTTGCATAAGCGCTGACAATCGGTATATATTTTCGCCATCGCGACTCCCTTCTGATAAGGAGAAATCGATGAAGAAGCTGGCACTCGCACTGCTGTTTGCGACCCTGTTGCCGATCTCGTCATTTGCCCAGAATGGGCCGGAGGTCGAGGTGCTGAAATCCGGTTGGCGGAAATTAGTGCATAACGAAAGCCTGACAGGGAAGAAGATTCAGGATATGAGAAACTCGCGCATCGACGCGCAAATCTCAGAAGAGAGTCGAAAAGATAAGCCCGACTATAATGAAATCAGCCGGCTGCAGAACGAAAAGCGCTATCAAGTCACGCCACTTGATCGGCCCGACCCGACCACCAAAAACTACGAGTATAAGTTTCGGTTTAAAAACCGCGGCGTCAGAGAGATCGTCAGCCTTGAATGGACTTACGTCTTCAGTGATGCGGCGACGCAGAAGCCGTTAGTCGCGCATCGCTTTAACACTGACGCGCGAATCGCGCACGGCAAGGATAAAGAGGTAACCGCTTACACTGATGCCAGCCCGCCGCAGATCGTCAATGCGAAGGCGCAACAGAAAGACGGCAAAGCGTGGATAGAGGAAGTGATTATCACAAAGGTCGTCTTTGCGGATGGTAGCCGGTGGGAGCGAAGATGACAGCGTCAGTGCCGCTGTCTAACCTCTAACTCAACCGCACGGCATCAAACGCATCTCAACTGAGCGGGATGGCCTGACCGGCTTGCACCCAGATGTGTTCCCAGATGTAGAGGCCAGCCAGCGCCAGCAACGATACGACGATGGCCAGGGGAGTGAACAGCGCCACGCCGCTTGCCAGCAGGATCAAAGGCAGGACGACACCCAGGATGACTGAGCCGCTCCAGAACAGCTTGCTGAAGTAGCCGCGCGTGATCAGCCGTGCCGCCCGCTGCCGCTCGACATTCTCTTCAGGCATGAACAACTCGCTGGCCATCAGCACGCCGTTGGCGACCAGCGCACCCATCAACTCGTAGTAGAGAAACTGCCACGCATCATCCGCAGGTTGCCGGCCTGAGATCATTGACTCGACAGCCAGCACCAGCAGCAGCATGGCCGCGCCGGCGACAAAGGCTTGTACCACAAGATGTACTGCCGTCAACTGGCTGTGCCAGAAGACCCGCCCGCGCGCCTGCTTGAAGAGAAACGCCGAGTAGACGGCTGAGCCCACCGCTAACAAACCGCCACTCGTCATCGCCGGCCCTTCGAGCAGAAACCAGCCGAAGGTTTGCGACGCCAGCCAGAGCATGATGACGCCGCCATAGGCCAGTAGAATGTACCCGCCGATCACCAGCCACGAGCGCCACTGCGGCATAAACAAGATGCGCAGGAATCGTTCGGGCCGCTTCAAGTCCAGCACCAGCAGCGCGACTGTCGCCGCCAGGAAGAGCAGCGCCAGTTGCGGCGCAGCGGCCTCAAAGACCCAGTGCGAGCGGACGAAGCCAAACCCAATCGCGATGGCCGCGAGCAGGAAGGTGCCGGCGGCAATCGATTTCGTCCAGAGATAGGCCGAGACCTTCCAGCCCCACGGACGATCATGCGCGATGTCATAAGTCGTGCGCGCCTTGGCGTCCATATCGGCCATCGCCTGTTCGTCCCGCATCAGCGGGTCCATCTGAATTTCAGACCACAGGTAGCCGTCCGTATGCGACTGATCGGTTGGCACCAGCGATGATTGATCGGCTTCAATGTAATGCAGCTTCGGTTTAGTGCCGGCTTCGGGCTTGCGCACCAATGTCGGTTCG
>JBJMGU010000251.1:0-13137 GCA_045807765.1 Blastocatellia bacterium | reverse complement strand
GGGATGTGTTTTTAGTACCTCAGCAATGAAGCAAAGCTAAGATCACACCGATAAATCCGTCCTCATGTTTTTCACTAGCCTAGGATGGGGATGGAAGCCGCAAAACTTCCACACAGCAGAAACCTGCCAATCTGCTATACTAATTACTAGGAGAGTATCAATGACACCTAATTCCAAAACGCACCTAACACCAGTTATTGTTTGGTCACTTGTTTGGGCATTTGCCCTCATTGCCACTGCTGTTTTGTTCAAAGGTAATCCAGTTAAAGATTGGATTGAAGCAGTCCTCTTTATTGGAGGACTCACCTTTTGGCTATATAAATCTCGCCGCCTTGTCTGCGTCCGCTAGCAGGAGACATCTAATGGGACGATTCCTTAAAGACGCTAGACATCACGTTGAAAGAATTCAGTATTACCACGAACACGCTCCATTCAGAGGATACGCACAGGCATATCCCCATTACTCGAAACTCGATGAGCTTATATTGCGCGCAGAAAAGTCTAAGAGCGATAAGCGCGATGTGCCTGTTATTCAGGAACTCAGGGAATCGGTGTCTGAGTTGATGGAAGAAATGCGTAAACGCGACGGAGTTGAAGACTAATAACTATCCTTTATCCAGACAGCAACACCATGCCAGTCTGTCAGGGACATTCAGTTAGGGAGATGTTGGCGGAGAGTCTGTTTCCGGTTTAGCTTGAGATAAGGCAACGTATAACTTCATGGCTTGGAACTTGTCTTTGGTCGGGCGCTTTGTTTATTGGGTCTGCTGAGTCTTCTATATCCATTTTAGAGAAATCCTCAAAAGACAAATCTGCGGCGGCAAGGTGGATCGTCAGCAGGTGACGCAGGTGGGACGCGCCCTGAAGAGTCTGGGCATTGAGATGATCGCGGCCTACTCGCCGGAAGCGCGTGGGCGCAGCGAGCGCCACTTCGGGACCTGGCAAGGGCGACTGCCGCAGGAGTTAGGTTGGCGCGGCATCACCACAGTTGCAGCCGCCAACGATTTTTTGCAGACCCGTTATATCAAAGAGTTCACCGAGAGTCGCCGTGATGACTCGCTGCGAGAAGTGCTACCAGCCAATCGAAGTTGAAGACCTTGTGGAAGAAGACAACCCCGACGATCCCTTGAGACCTCTTCATTTTCATACGTGGTGTAGCCCTGACGCGAAGCCACCATTGGATGAAGAACCGTAGTCAAAAACTAGAAGCCTGAAATACGGCTTCTTTTGTTGGGGTTACCTTCCCCTGTTTAGATGAATGTTTAGATGACGCAAAAAAGCCACCCGAAAGTGGCTGTAAATGCTGTATAATAAAGTCGGGGCGAGAGGATTCGAACCTCCGACCCCCTGGTCCCAAACCAGGTGCGCTACCAGACTGCGCCACGCCCCGATACCGACTTATCAAACCGCCGGCGATAATCGCTGGCTCGCAGAGGATTGTACTCTACTCAGATCAGCTTCCGCAATGGCCACGCCTTCCCCGATCAATCGCCTGGCATTATCGATCCGGCGCTCATCCTCAATCACCGGCAGCGGCCAGTGCCGCTTGTGGCGTTGCCTGCACGGGACGCGTCGGGCATCCGGCATACGCCTGTCCCGCAAGCAAGCTCTCGCGCTTCATCACGACGCTGTGCGGCGCGACGTTGGCGCGCACGCCAATCTCCGCGCCATAAAGCAGCACGGCATTGCCGCCGACGGTCGCCCCGCGGCGGATGTAAACGTGATCGATCTTTAGGACACGGTCTTCAAAGGTATGCGCCTGGAACTGACAGCTCACCGTCGCGTCGTCTTCAAAGTGCAGCATGTCGGGGTCAACCACATGCGCAAAGCCGCTCCCCAGCACCACGCGCCGGCCTATCTTCATGCCCATCGCTCGTAGATACCACGTCAGCAGCAACGTGCCCTCAATCATCGACAGCGCCGTCCGCGCGTACATGCCCCAGGCGACATAAAGGAAGTCCCAGCGACTGCACCAGCAAGACCATAAAGGATGCGTGCCGGGCCGTACACGTCCGATCAGCCCCCACTTCATTACCAGCACCAGCAGGCAGAAAAACGCGCCCGCCGTCATGCTCATCAGCGGCACCATCGCAAAGAAGAAGACCGGCACCGTGAATGCCTGCTCGGCATCCGCCAGCAACTTGAACCAGACAGGCAGCACGATGACCGGAATCGCCGGCAGAGCGAACCGCAATAGCTCCCAGAAGACGCGATTCACATAACGAATCCGCGAGGGCTCATGCGTCAGGCTGCGGTCACACTCGACGATTTCGCGGCGCGGCAGCTCGAACGGCGCGTGGCCGAACCAAGACGTGCCGGGCCGTATCTGCGTATCATCGGCCACCGTGCAGACGCCCAGCAGCACGTCGTCAGGCATCTGCTGGCCAGCGGGAATGACGACATGGTTGCCCAGAAAGGTATTGATTCCCAGCCGCGTCGGCTTGAGCGCCACCGCGCCGCGATGGACGCGCGGCCCCGCCAGATAAATACCGTCAGCGAAAAACGTCTCGCGGCCAATCTCGACTAACTCCGGCACAACATCAGTGATCGTGCTGATCTCGCAGTTGCGCCCGATCTTCATGCCGGCGAGCCGCAGCCAGATCGGCCAGAAGAGCGTGCCGCTCAGCCACTCGCCCGCCGATTGCACCATCTGTGTTTTCAACCACACACGCAGATAGACCGGGCTCCAACGGCTGATGACCCCGGCGCGCACACGGCCCAGCGCTCGCATCAACATGGCTTCCAGCGCCAGCGTCAAAGGCACCGGCAGCGTGACCATCAGAACGCCGGCAATCAACAGCGAGGGTTTGAGCGCAGGCGCGTTGAGCCAATCGAGCGCTGTTTCGGCGTCGACGCCGTAGATCAGCGCCAGCATCAACACCGGCAGCTCGAACGGCAGCGCCAGCATCAAGCCGAGCGCGAAGCGCGCACAGATGAGCGCGACACCATGCGCGTGCGGCGACAACTGCCGCTCACCTTCAGTGACGACAGGGCGCGGCGGCGCAAAGCCCGCGGGACGCGCAGGGATGCCGTCCCAGCACTCACCACGCGGAATGTAATCTCCCTCACTTAAGGATGAAGACGCTGTGAGATAAGCCTCCGGCTCAATGACGGTGTCGCCACCGACGCCTGCGCGGATGTCGAGCGTGCTGCCTTCGCCAATCTTGATCGCGCCGAGGACGATCTGGCCATCCTCAAAGTCCACCAGCCGCAGCGATGCGTCCTGGCTGATCGTCACGTCGTCGCCGATGTCGAGCAAGTCCCAGCCGCCTTGCAGCAGGTTAACGCCGCGATGAATATGCACACGCTTGCCGATGCGCGCCCCAAGCGCGCGCAGGGCGCTCAGTTGAAAGACCGTGCCTTCGAGCAACGACCACGGAATAATCCGCAGCGTCTGCTGCACCATCCAGTTGCGCACATAAAAGCTGCCCCAGACCGGCTCGCGCAACGGGCGATAGCGGCCAATCAATGCGCGCTTGACGGTGGTCGCCAGCAGAATCGCCAGCGGCGTGTAGAGGATTAAACCGGCGAATAGCAGAAACGGCCCCAGCACGAGAAACGGGATTAAGCCGAGCCGGCGAATCAGTCCCGGCAAAACGTCTGATGCCACAAAGTAAGCGGCTGACGAGCCGCCGACCAGGCCCGCGAGCAACCACGCGACCTGGCAGAGGGTCGCCAGGATCGGACGGCCCTGCGGCGCTTCACTCCGCTCTTCGATAATTGCCGGCGGCTGAAATGCGAAGCCGGCCCGAAGTGCCAGCGCCTCGATGGTGCGCGCCTCGTACAAATCGCGCACCGTCAGGTGAGCCGTCGCTTGCGCGCCGCGCAGCCGCGAGATCACCTGCGCGGCGCGCAGGCTGTCGCCGCCGAGATCGTGAAAGAAATCATCGTCAACCGACACCGCCTGCCGCGTTTGCAGCACGTGGCGGAAAGCCGATTCAATCTGCTCTTCCCGCGGATTGCGCGGCGCAATCCACGGTTGGCTCTCTTCGCGTCCGCCCGCGTCCAGCAGAGGCAGCGCCTTGCGGTTCAGCTTGCCCGCGACGCTCGTCGGCAGCTCTGTAAGCAAGCCGAAACGGCCTGGCACCATGTAATGCGGCAGCACGTCGGCCAGCCGCGTTTTCAGATCAACACACGACGGTGGCGCGCTCACATCATCCGGCACGATGAAAGCCACGAGCCCCTGCTGCGCGCCCTCGCCTTGAACACAACACGCGGCCTCGCGCACGCCGGGAATCTCCGCCAGCCGCGCCTCGATGGCTTCAAGCTCGATGCGATAACCGCGCAGCTTAACCTGCGCGTCTATGCGGCCATCAAAAAAGTAATTGCCATCACCGTCGCCATGCACCAGATCGCCCGTGCGATAGAGTCGCCCGAAGCGCGAATGCATAGGAAACTTTGCGGCGGTCAACTCTGGCCGGTTGCGATAGCCGCGCGCCAACCCGACACCGCCCAGGCATAACTCGCCCGGCTGGCCGTCGGTGACTTCTTCGAGCGCTTCGTTCATCACGTAGGCTTGCAGCCCGCGCACCGGTTGGCCAATCGTGATTGGCTCGCCTTCTCTGATTCTGCCGTGCATCGCCGTCACCGTGCATTCCGTCGGCCCATAACCGTTCTCCAGGCGGCGGCCCCTGGCCCAGCGGTCGGCGACATCGCGCGGCAGCGCCTCGCCACCCACGTAAATGAAAGACAAGTCCGGCAGCATCGCTTCAGGGTCTTCGCAGCCCATCGTCCGCAGCAAGGTCGGCGGCGGGCACAACAAGGTGATGCGCTCGCGCCGCAGCCAGTCGACCAGATCAGGCCCCAGCCGCAGCGCATCATCGTCCATCACTACCAGCGTCGCCCCCGCAGCAAGCGCGAACCAGATTTCTTCAACCGAAGAATCGTAAGCAGCAGACGAGTTCTGCGAAATGCGGTCGGCGGGCGAGAAGTCGAAGACTTCCAGATCGTGGTTGACCAGGTTGCTGATGCTGCCATGTTCGATCTCGACGCCTTTGGGCCGCCCCGTCGTACCCGATGTGTAGATGATGTAAGCCAGGCTACTCGGCGTCAGCCAATCGGGCGGCGGCGGCGCGACCGGCAGGTTGCGGGATTGAGCGATCAACTCGGCGACATCAAAGGCGCGCTCGCGGTCGAAGCCCAGACGGCTGACGGCAGCTAAGCCATCGGCGTCTGTGAGCATGGCGACAGCGGCGGAATCCTTGAGAATGTCGCGCACCTGATCGTCCGGGAAAGCCGGATCGATGCAGGTGTAAGCGCCGCCGGCTTTCAGCACCGCCAGTTGCGCAACGTAGAGCAGCGCGCCGCGGCGCGGCAGCGCAATGGCGACGACCGATTCACCGCTAATGAAGGCGCTCAAAAACGCTGCCAGCGCATTGGCCTGACGTTCGACTTCGGCGTAGGTCAGTTGCTGGCGGGCGGGCCGGCCAATGCCCGGCGGCACATCGAGCGCCACCTGATGCGGCCAGCGGCGGGCGGCGCGCTCGAAAAACTGGTGCAGAAACAGCGGCTCTTCGATGGTCTCTGCCGCCTCATCGGCTATCGGTTGAACAAGCAGACTCATGTTAAATCGCTAACCTCGAACATCAACAAATTCTGCAAAGCAGATCACAGGGCGCAGACCGGCATCAACGCTGGACTTGGCCGGCACAACAGATCGCCGCGAGTTCTCTCCTTCAGATGAACTCCGCAGCGACTCGAACGTGGGATAACCGATAATGCTTGCCTGACCCTGAGAGCCTTACACAGCGTCACCGCGACGGTCGAAGCTCAGACGTATGCGCCGGCTGCAATCATCGCTGTGACGGTCTTCCATTATGCGGGATGGGATGGCGCTTACTCAAGCGCTAGAGTGGTTTTCAATCAGGTGTAGCGCAAGCTAACCGCCTTGCGCTACACGGCAAAGGCTATCGAATACTGCTCTAAGCTGGCACCGGATCAGATGATAACAAAGGGCCGGCGCTTCTGAGGGCTGTCTATCATCATCACGAACAGGTTAAGCCGTCTACGGCTTCATTTCGCTTGCGACTCTTCGACCGCTTCGCGAGGGTTGGCCAGTTGAAGGATGACGTTGATCAGGTCATTCGGCTCGACCGGCTTGCTGACGTGTCTCTGGAAGCCTGACAACAGAGCGAGCGAGCGATCCGCGGCGCCGGCGAAAGCCGTCAGCGCAATGGCCGGAATCGCGCCGCCCCGCTCAGGCTCCAGCGCGCGCACTTTGCGGATCAGCGCATAGCCATCTTCATTGGGCATGCCGATGTCGGACACCAGCAGGTCGGCTCGCCACTCTCCCAATGCGTCGAGCGCTTCGCTGGCCGAGGCACAGGCGCGCACTTCACCGCCTGCCATCTCCAGGGCGACGGTCAACATATGCAAGGTATCGGGGTCGTCGTCTACCACCAGGACGCGCAAATCTTTGAGCCGGTGCGCTGGCTCGTTTGGACGATCCGCCCCCTCGCTGTCGTCTATCGCTTCGCCGCCTGCCACCTCCAACTGACCGAAGCTCATCGGCAGGTCAACGGTGAAAGTCGCGCCCTGGCCTTCGCCGTGACTTTCGACATGGATGCTGCCGCCGTGCATCTCGATCAGGTGGCGGACGATGGCTAGCCCCAGGCCCAACCCGCCGTGCTTGCGCGTCATGTGACGCTCGGCCTGCGAGAAGCGGTCGAAGATATAAGGCAGAAACTCTTCACTGATGCCGCAGCCATTGTCGCTGACGATCAGGCGCGCACACTCGCCGTAATGCTCCAGCCGGATTTGAATCTCGCCGCCGTTGGCGGTGAACTTGACGGCGTTTGACAACAGGTTCCAGACCACCTGCTGCAATCGCGTCGGGTCACCGCGCAACAGCCCCACCGGCGCGTCAAAGGTGGTGGTGATGCGGATCGACTTGACCTCGGCAGCCGGGCGCACCGCATCAATCGCCATCTCGATGATCGGCACCAGCTTGATGGGCCGGGCTTCGATGCGCAGCTTGCCGCTGATGATCCGCGAGACGTCGAGGATGTCTTCGATCAGCTTGGCCTGCGACTTGGCGTTGCGCTCGATGGTCTCAAGGCCACGGGCCAGCGATGCCTCGTCGGCCTCGCGGACGCGCAGCAGCCGCGTCCAGCCGAGGATCGAAGTGAGCGGTGTGCGCAGCTCATGCGACACGGTTGCCAGGAACTCGTCCTTGGCATGGTTGGCGGCTTCGGCTTCGGCGCGTGCTTGCTGCTCGCTGATCAGCAGTTGCAAGCGCTCTTCTTCGGCGCGCTGGCGCTCAAGGATTTCGGCCTGCAAAGCGGTGTTGGCGCGCGCCAGCTCAGCGGTGCGCTGCTCGACGCGCATTTCCAGCTCGTCGTTCTTTTTTTCGATCTCGCGGTAAAGCTCGACAATCTCTTTATTGGTGTGATCCAGTTCCTGGTTCTTCAGCAGCAGCAGCTCGGCCTGGCGCTTGATCTCTTCCGTCTTTTTATACAGCTCGATAAAGACGGCAACTTTGGCCTTGAGGATTTCCGGCTCAAACGGCTTGAAGATGTAATCAACGGCGCCGAGCGAGTAGCCGCGGAAGACCTGGCCCGGCCCCTTGTGCATGGCGGTCAGAAAAATGATGGGGATGCTCTGCGACTTCTCGCGGTCGCGGATCAGCGCGGCGGTCTCGAACCCGTCCATGTCCGGCATATGAACATCGAGCAGGATGAGCGCGAAATCCTCGTCGAGCAGCAGCTTCAACGCCTCCCTGCCACTACTCGCCTTAATCATATTCTCGCCGAGGTAGCCGAGCGTCGCTTCGAGCGTCAGCAAATTCTCCGGGCGGTCATCCACCAGCAGGATGTTGACCTGCGGTTCATGCACCGGCCTGTTCAACTCCTGTTCCAACATCACTGTATTCGCCTGTTGCGCGCGTACCATAAAGACTCCTCGCCCTTGCGAACCAGATCATTCATGAACTCGACGATGCCGGCAAGCGGCAAGACGTAATCGACCGCCGAAGCGGCAATCGCGGCTGCCGGCATGCGGGCGCTCTCTGCCGATGTCGGGTCCTGCACGATGGTCAGGCCACCGCGCGCCTTGACGCTGGCAATGCCGCGCGCCCCGTCTTCGTTGGCGCCGCTCAGCAAGACCGCCACCAGGCGGTCGCGGTAAGTATCAGCCGCCGACTCGAATAACACATCTATCGAGGGTCGCGCAAATTGCACGCGGTGGTCAACCGACAGCGCGAAGTGATTCCGCTCGACCAGCAAGTGATAATCCGCCGGCGCAATGTAGACCCTGCCGGGCAAGATCGGCTGCTTGTCTTCAACCTCGGCAATCGGCAAACGGCAGACGCGCTGAAGCAGCGTGGACAGCAACTCATCAGAATCAACACTGCGGTGCTGAACGACCGCCATCGGCAGCGAGAAGTTTTCCGGCAGGCCGCCGAGCAGCACGGCCAGCGCATCAAAGCCGCCCAGGCTGGCGCCCGCGATCACCAGTTCGGGATTCATCAGGCGACCCTCCTGTAGATCTTCTCGCTCGCTTCCAGCGCCTCGTACCGACCTTCGTGCG
The DNA here is from genome assembly GCA_045807765.1 of Blastocatellia bacterium. Lineage (GTDB taxonomy): Bacteria > Acidobacteriota > Blastocatellia > UBA7656 > UBA7656 > DATENM01. Next base: position 4,611 of record JBJMGU010000251.1, on the reverse strand, counting down.
GCGTGTAGCTGATCGTCTCCTTGTGGCCGAGGGCGAGCACGCCGAACTTTGCCAGGCTTTCGTAAAGCAAATGGTGAACGCGGTTCTGCAACGCCTGATTGAAGTAGATTAGAACATTGCGGCAGAGGATAAGGTTGAACTCGTTGAACGAGCGGTCGGTCACTAGGTTGTGCTGCGAGAAGATGACGTTGCGGCGCAGCGACGAGCGGAAGATAGCGCTGTCATTGTCCGCCGTATAGTACTCGGCAAAGGCTGACCGCCCCCCGGACTTGACGTAGTTGTTGACGTAGCCCTGCATGTATTCCAGCGAATAGATGCCCTCGCGGGCGTGCTTCAGCACCCCCTCGTTCAGATCGGTGGCATAGATGCGGCAGCGGTCGTAGATGCCCTCTTCGGTCAGGATAATCGCCGTCGAATAGACCTCTTCGCCGCTCGAACAGCCGGCGTGCCAGATGCGCACGAACGGGTAAGTCTTCAACAGCGGCACGACCTGCGTGCGCAGAGCCAGGTAGAAGCTCGGATCGCGGAACATCGCGGTGACGTTGACCGTCAAGGCGATGACGAAACGCTCGAAGCAACCCGCGTCATGCAGTATGCGATCTTGCAGTTGCGAGATGCTCGCGACTTTTTCGTCGCGCATGAGGTCGCCGATGCGGCGCTTGAGCGAGGCCGGGGCATACTCGCGGAAGTCGTAGCCATAATGCTGGTGGACGCCTTCCAGCAGCAGCCCGATCTCGATATCCTCAAGGTCTGGATCGCTCTCGCGCCGACTCATCTTTGTGCTCAACCTATTCATAACACCTAATGATGAATGATGAATTAGAGAGGAACCGCCGGGAAGTATTGGGCGTCGGCCTCGGCAGTTCATCATTCATCATTCATCGTTTCCCCTTTACTTGTACAGCCAGACGCGTAGCAGCGACAGAAGCTGCGCGATATCAATCGGCTTGGTGATGTAATCTGAAGCGCCCGCATCGATGCACTTTTCGCGGTCGCCTTTCATGGCTTTCGCGGTCAGCGCGATGATCGGCAGCGTCTTGTACTGGGTCTTGCTGCGGATTTCGCTCATCGCCTCGTAGCCGTCCATCTCCGGCATCATGACGTCCATCAGCACGACGTCAATATCCGGCGTTGATTCGAGCAGCTCGATGGCGCCCCTGCCATTTTCGGCGTAGATGACCTGCATCTGATGGCGTTCGAGGGCGCTGGTGATGGCGAAGATGTTGCGGATGTCGTCGTCGACGACCAGCACCTTCTTGCCGGCAATCACCGAATCGGTCATGTGCAGTTGCTCCAGCATGCGCCGCTTCGGCTCCGGCAGGTTGGCCTCGACGCGGTGCAGGAAGAGTGCCGTCTCATCGAGCAAGCGTTCCATCGATTTCACGTCTTTGATGATCACCGTTTCGGCAACCCGCTTCAGCTCGGTCTCTTCGGACTTCGACAGCTCCTTGCCGGTGTAGACGATGATCGGCAGATCGATTGAGCCGACCTCGGACTTCACCCGCTCGATCAGCTCGAAGCCGTTCATTCCCGGCAGTCCGAGATCGAGCACCATGCAGTCGTAGGGCGTCTCTTTGAGCGCCGACAGCGCCTCTTCGCCGCTCGCCACCGCCGTCGTCTGCACATCGCCGTTGCCGATCAGCTCGACGATGGCGTTGCGCTGCACGTCGTTGTCTTCGACGACCAGCAGCCGCCGGGCGGGCCGCTCGATGAAGTTCTTGATATTGCTCAAGGCATCGGTCAGCCCTTCCTTAGTCACAGGCTTCTTCAGATAGACGCGCGCCCCCATCTTCAAGCCGACATGGTGGTCTTCCATCAGCGAGATGATATGCACGGGGATGTGGCGCGTCGCCGGGTCATGCTTCAAGCGGTCGAGCACCGCCAGACCGTGAACTACCGGCAGGCGGATGTCGAGCGTGATGGCGTCGGGCGTGAACTTCTTGGCAAGCGCCAGCGCCACGTCGCCGCGCGATGCGACGATTCCCTTGAAGCCCTTCTCGCGCGCCAGGTCGAGCAGGATGCGCGCGAAGTTGATGTCGTCTTCGACGATCAGCAAGACGCGGTCGCCGGCTTCGATCTGCTCGCGGTCGTCAGCTATATCAACCTGTAACAGCAGCGACGAGTCGAGGTTGAGGAGCGGGTCGGAAGCGCTGCTGACCAGCGACTCGCCCGAGCGCGCCAGGCTCGACCGCCGCGACATTTGGAAATCGGATTGCTCCGAGCCATTGTCCTCGCTCCTTCCCATGATTGGCGTAAAGTAGAGCGGCAGGTAGAGCGTGAAGGTCGAGCCTTCGCCGGGCGCGCTCGACATGCGAATCTCGCCGCCGAGCAGGCTGGCGATCTCGCGACTGATTGACAATCCCAGCCCGGTGCCACCGTACTTGCGCGTCGTCGTGCCGTCGGCCTGCTGGAAGGGCTCGAAGACGATGCGGTGTTTGTCTGCGGGAATACCGATGCCTGTATCAATGACCGAAAACGCCAGCACCCGCGCCGCGCGGTTGAGCGCTTCGTTGTCAAAGACCCAGCTTTGCGTTGCCTCCTCGACACGCAGCCGCACGCTGCCTTCGTGGGTAAACTTAAAGGCGTTCGACAGCAGGTTCTTCAGTACCTGCTGCAAACGCTTGGCGTCGGTGCGCATAAACGGCGGCAACTGCGTGTCGAGCTCGACAGCGAATTCCAGCCCCCTGGTCTCGGCGACCGGCTTGAAGGCGCGCTCCAAAGACTCTCGCAAGTTTTCGAAGGGAACGTCGCTGACTTCGACATTCACCGTTCCCGACTCGATCTTCGACATGTCGAGAATCTCGTTGATCAGCGCCAGCAGGTCAGCGCCCGATGAATGGATCGTCTGCGCAAACTCGATCTGCTTCTCGCTCAGGGTGTCGTCCTTGTTCTCGGCCAGCAGCTCTGACAGCACCAGCATGCTGTTGAGCGGCGTGCGCAACTCGTGCGACATATTGGCGAGGAACTCGGATTTGTACTTCGAGGTGAGCGACAACTGCTCGGCCTTCTCTTCGAGCGCCCGGCGGGCGTTTTCGATCTCGCGGTTCTTGCGCTCGACTTCGTTCTTCTGCTCGCTGAGCAGTCGCGCCTTCTCTTGCAACTCTTCATTGGTCTGCTGCAATTCTTCTTGCTGTTTCTTGAGCAGCTCTTCGGAAGCTTGCAGCGACTTGGCCTGTTGCTCCAGCCGCTTGTTGGTTTCGGTCAGCTCTTGCTGGCGCACCTGCAATTCCTGTGTCAGCGACTGCGACTGCGTCAGTAACTCTTCGGTGCGCATATTGGCTTCGATGGTGTTCAAGACGATGCCAATCGATTCGGTGAGCTGGTCGAGGAAGGCGAGATGGATGTCGCTGAAATGCTGGAACGAAGCCAGCTCGATCACCGCCTTGACCTGCCCTTCAAACAGCACCGGCAGGACGACGATATTCATGGGCGATGATTCGCCGAGCCCGGAGCTGATGCGCACGTAATCCTCCGGCACGTCGGTGATGAGGATTCTCTCCTTCTCAAGCGCGCACTGCCCGACCAGCCCTTCGCCGAGGCGGAACTGGTTCGACAAGCCGCGGCGCTCCTTGTAGGCGTAACTGGCGCGCAGCTTCAGCGCCGGCGTCTGGTCGCCATTCTCGGAGATGTAGAAAGCGCCGTGCTGTTCGCTGACGAGCGGCGCAAGCTCGGAAAGGATCAAGCGCGACACCGTCATCAAATCTTTCTGGCCTTGCAGCAGGCGGGTGAACTTCGCCAGGTTGGTCTTCAGCCAGTCCTGGTCGGTATTCTTGCGGGTCGTGTCCTTGAGGTTGCGGATCATCTCGTTGATGTTGTCCTTCAAGGCCGCGACTTCGCCCGCCGCTTCGACCGTAATCGAGCGCGTCAGGTCTCCCTTGGTGACGGCGGTAGCGACTTCGGCAATGGCGCGCACCTGTGTGGTCAGGTTCGCCGCCAGGCGGTTGACGTTATCGGTCAGGTCGCGCCACGTACCGCTGGCACCTGGCACGTTTGCCTGACCGCCGAGCTTGCCTTCGATACCGACCTCGCGGGCCACGGTCGTCACCTGATCGGCAAAGGTAGCGAGCGTATCGATCATGCTGTTGATCGTGTCAGAGAGTTCGGCGATCTCGCCCAGCGCTTCGACCGTCAGCTTGCGTTTCAGATTACCGTTGGCAACGGCGGTGACGACGCGGGCGATGCCGCGCACCTGTGTGGTCAGGTTCGCCGCCATGAAGTTGACGTTGTCGGTCAGGTCTTTCCAGACGCCGGCCACGCCTTTGACTTCGGCCTGCCCGCCGAGTTTGCCTTCCGTACCCACTTCACGCGCCACGCGGGTGACTTCAGAAGCGAAGGAGTTGAGCTGGTCAACCATCGTGTTGATGGTATTCTTCAGCTCTAAAATTTCGCCTTTCGCATCCACGGTGATTTTGGTCGACAAGTCGCCCCGGGCTACAGCCGTTGTGACACCTGCGATATTTCGCACCTGATCCGTCAGGTTCCCGGCCATAAAGTTGACCGAATCCGTCAGATCTTTCCAAACGCCATCGACGCCCTTAACTTCGGCCTGACCGCCAAGCTCTCCCTCTGTACCGACTTCACGTGCAACACGGGTAACTTCCGAAGCAAAGC
>JBJMGU010000250.1:0-52601 GCA_045807765.1 Blastocatellia bacterium | reverse complement strand
TCGGCGTTTTCGGATCCTCGAAGTCGCATCGATGCCGCCATGCGGTGCAGTCGGCTGACCCACGGACACCCGCGATGCCAAATCGCGTGCGCGCTTTTCGTGGAAATCGCGGCTGCACTCGTCCGGAGCGTCGAAATTCGCGGTGCAGTCACACAATCGCAGCAAGCGGTGTCGGAGATTGTGAAAAGTCGGTTTCCGCGAGAGTCGTCGAACGTGCAGCGATTATTTGACAACGGTATCGGCACTCTGGACGCGACGGATATATCCGGGAGCGGCTACGTCATCGATTGTTTAGAAGCCAGCATCTGGTGCGCATTGTCCAGCCGTTCGTACCAAGACGGTGTTTTGAAAGCCGTGAATCTAGGTGACGACACCGACACCACGGGTGCCGTCGCTGGGGCCCTTTTAGGTTTGCGATTCGGTCGGGAGTCGATCCCACAAGTCTGGCAGCACCAACTGGCTCGTCGACACGATGTTCTCGCCCTCTGTGAACGATTTCAAGCTGCCTGCGAACGCCAATGGGAGTCCAACCAATGATTCATCTACGTACAGTCAAACGCGGTGATCGTGTCGTCGTTTGGAAGCCGGATGGCGACGTGCGGTTCGTCGATGGGCCGCGTCGGATGCTCATATTCCGCGACCGGGTTGAATCCTTGCAGAGATACAGTGCCGAATCGCACGAGTACCTGACAGTGCGGATGCGAAACGGCAGCACTGAAAATCGGCGCGGACCGACGGATCTCTGGTTTAATCCGGTCGAGCACGAATCGATCACCGTCGAGCCGGCGATCCCGATTGATGCACACGAAGCGTTGGTTGTCTATCAACGACAGGAAGACGATCGGGTGACTCGCCGTCTGCTAACCGGCCCGGCCCAGTACGTGCCGCAGGAGAACGAGTGGCTCCACGAATTCTGCTGGCACGGCGCCGATCCAATCAATCCGCACCGAAAAATTCCTCGAGCATTGAAGTTTACAAAGCTGCGAATCATACCCGACCAAATGTACTTCGACGTCCGCGACGTACGCACGGCCGACGATGCGCTGCTGGTAGTCAAGCTGATGGTTTTCTTCGAGCAAGCCCGGCGAATCGATGACGTTGGCGTTGCGCACTGCGTCCGCGACTTGCTGCAAAGACACGCCGCGCGCATGCAATCGCTCCGGGTCAACCGCGATGTGGTATTCGCGCGTTTCGCCGCCGGCGACCGCCACCTGAGCAATACCCGGCAGCCGCGCCAGTCGCGGGCGAATCGTGTAGGCCGCCAGCTCGCGCAACGATTGCGGGTCGCGCTCATCCGAAGTGATGCTGTAGCCGGCCACGGGAAAGACGGCAAAGGTCAAGCGGTCAACCCGGCGAATGGCGGCGGTCGGCGGCAGGCTAGAGGCGAGCTGCGACAGCCGCGCCTGAACGAGTTGCAGGGATTGAATGATGTCAACGTTCCAGTCGAAGAAGAGATCGATGCCGGTCGAGCCGCGCTGCGTCGTCGAGCGAATGCGCTGGATGCCGGGGATGCCGTTCATCGCTTCTTCGATGGGCCGCGTCACCGAAACCAGCATCTGTGCCGCCGGCACGACGCCGTTATCGACGATGATGACGATGCGCGGGAAGTCGGTTTGCGGAAAGATGGCGATGGGCAATCGAAAGGCGGCGTAGGCGCCGGCGGCGCAAAGCAGCGCCACGAAGACGACGACGGCGCGCGATTGATTCGAGATGACCCGCGCCCAGCTCAAGGCTTGCCCCCCGGTTGTGTCGGCGGTTTTGTCGGCTGCCCAGTTTTTGTGGTCGGCGTTACATCAGGTGTTTTCGGCTTGGCGCCGCCCGGACTAGGATTTGTGCCGCCTTGATTAGGATTTGAGCCGCCCTGATTCGGCTGGGTATTATCACCCGCCGGGTTAGTCTGCTGTGGCGTGCCGCCGCCGGGCGCAGGCTTATCGCTGCCGCCTTCGCCCTTGCCACCTTCGTCTTTGCCACCGCCCTCTTCTTCTTCGCCGCTATTGATCTCGACCTTCGTACCATCGGGCAGCGCGTAGTTGCCTTCGATAATCACGGTCTCGCCGCCTTTCAGCCCCGAGGCAATCTCCATCTGCTCGGAGGTGCGGATGCCGATGGTGACTTTGGTTTCGTGGGCGACCTTTTCATGCGAAACCGGGTCTTCCTCGACGACCATCACCGTGCCTTCGTCGGCGTTGGTCGCCTTCAAGGTGACGGCGGCTGCCGGGACAATGACGGCGTCGGTCACGGTGTCTGTGGTGACAACGACTTTCGCGGCGCTGTTGACGTTCATCCGCCCACCGGGATTCTTGAGATTGATCCAAAGCTCGACCGTGCGGCTTTGCGGATCGGTGGCCGGGCTGATGAGCGAAACCGACGCCTCGATCTTTTCATCCGGCAATTCCTGCGGCAGCACGGTCGCCGGGTCGCCGGCCTTGAGATGGACTGCGACCGTGTCAGAGACCGGCGCTTTGATGATCACCTCGCTGTCATCGGCAACGGTGAATAACTTTGCGCCGGCGGCGGCGTACTCGCCTTGATACTGGAACTGCTCGGTGATGACGCCTGAGAGCGGTGCGCGGATCACCGCGTAACTCAATTGCGTGTCGAGCGCGGCCAGGCGATCCTGCGCCTGTTTGACCCGCGAGGTGGCGGCGGCGCGGTTGTTCGGATTGCTCGCCGTCTGGTGCAGGCGGGCGGCGGCTTCGGTGGCGCGCAGATCATTCTCGGCGGTCGTCAGAGCCAGTTGTGAAGCTTCGAGGTCTTTCTTCGAAATGCCGCCGCGCTCGAAAAGCTGGAGCCGCCGCTCGTAAGTCGCCCGCGCATTGTTGACGTTGGCGCGGGCGTCGCGCACCGCTTTCTCGTCCTGCGAGGTGGCTTCGGGAATCGTGCCGCCGCTCAGCAATCGCAGGTTGGCCAGCGCTTCGTCGAGCGCCGCCGCCGCCTCGGCGCGCTGCGCCTGCACGTCGCGGGCTTCGAGCGTGGCGATCACCTCGCCGGCCTTGACGTGGCGGTTTCTGACCAGTGGCATAGACTTGATCTGCGCACTGATCTTCGGGCTGACGGTCGCCTGTTCGCGCGGGAAGATAGTGCCGAGCGCGGTAACCTCCGAGGCAATCGTGCCGCGCTCGGCCTGAGCGACGCGCACGCTGACGGTGATATCCGCGGCTTCTTCTTCGGCAGCGGTTTTCTTCGCCGGCCACAGCCAGTAGACCAGGATCACGAAGGCGATGAGCGAAGCGGTGACAATCAGCCAGGTGCGGCTGCTCAGACTTGAAACCCGCACCCAGAGCCGACTTCGCGCCGTGCGTGGTTCTTCGTCGGGTGGCCTGTCGAGCTTTAAAAGTTTATCTTCTTCGCGTCCCATCACTTTCCTGCGGCTTGCGCCAATCGCGTCCGCGCGATCTGATAATCGAAGAGCGCCTGGAACAAGGCGGCGCGCTGCGTCGCGAGCGTCGTTTGCGCGTCGGTGACTTCAAGTATCGGCGCTTCACCGGCGCGATAGCGGGCGATGGAAGTCTGCACGTTGCGCTCGGCGTCGCTGACGGCGCTCTGTAAAATCTGCACGCGCCGCGCCGCCGACAGCGCCTGCTCCCGCGCCGAGTGAAACTGCTGGTTGAAGGTGCGCAAGGCCAGTGCGCGTTGTGCGTCGAGGGACTGGGCGCGCAATTGCGCCTGACGCTCGCGGCTGCGACTGATGCCCCAATCGAATAGGGGAATCGTCACGCTGATGGTCGCCAGCACGCCGGTGTGTTGCTTGAGCGGCGTCGGCTTCAACGAGTCGGTGTCGAAGCCGCCATTCAGGCTATAAGAGAGTTGCGGACGGCGCTCGGCGCGGGCGGCAGAGACTTCCTGCTCGGCGGCGCGGCGCTGCGCGTCGAACTGTTGAAGCTCTGGTCGCTTTGTAATATCCGCCACAGCGAAGCCGTTCAACTCGTCCACGTCGGGCGGCGCGATGGTCAGGTCGGTCGTCGCAATCGGGCGAGTGAAATCGTAACCGACAAAGACGCGCAGGGTGTCGGCGGCGACCAGCTCGTTGGCGCGCGCCTGCTCCAGCTCGTCGCGGCGGGATGCGGTCTGCAAGCGCGCCCGCGTGTAATCCACCTCGGCGACTTCGCCGCCTTGAAAGAGCAGGTTGGTGATCTGCTCGAACTCTTCGGCAGCCCTTAGGCTCAGCTCTGCCGAGCGCCGGCGGGCGGCGGCGAGCGCCAGCCCGTAATAGGCTTCGTTGACCGCCTGGACGAGCGCGCGGCGGGCGACTTCGGTGCCGGCGTGCGCGGCTTCAAGCAGTGCGGCGCTGCGGCGCAGCGCGGCGCGCAAGCGGCCCGACAGGTCTATGTCGCCGGTCACGCCGACCAGCGGCTCGTACTCGCGCACGGCATTGGCGCTGATGAAGCTGAAAGCCTCTGCCGGCATCGGGCCATGCGACGGCGAGTTGTAGGTGAACGATAGCGAGCTGGTCAAGCGCGGCAGGAATGCCAGCCGCGCCTGGCGCACGTCTTCGGCGGCGATCAACTCTTCGACGCGCGCCTGTTGAAAAGTCGAAGCCTGAGTGATGGCCTGCTGCACGGCATCACTGAGCGCTATCGGATTACCCGGCGACGTGGGCGCTTGAGTCGCCGGTTGCGCAAAGGGCACGGCGGGCGCAGGAGGTTGCGCAGGTGTTGTCGGCGGCGCGGGATTGGGCGCGGCAGTCGGCGGATTCTGATTTTGCGAAGGCTTTGTTGCCGGCGGATTCGGGTTCTGCGGCGGCGTCGGCGGCTGTTGCCCGTGAGTGTTGGTGATCCATATAACAGAGAGCAGCGCGGCGGCAAGGCCGAGCCGGATGCGCGAACGGAGAGCCTGTCGGATGATGCGGGCGGTGCGATTCTTCAGTGTGATCATCTCTGTCGCCGTTCAAGCCGCGCGACTAAGGATCAGCCGGCAGCTTGAACGAATGGGGAAAGCTCATCCACACCTGAATCATAACATCGGCATTGTTGGTGCGCACTTCGATTGACTGCCGCGCCTTAGCTTAGCCGCTTCACTTGCCGTAGACCAGAACGACAAACGAGCCGGGAACGATAGAAGGCCGCGGGCGCGGGCGCTCCGGCGTCGCGGCGGGCGGCGGGCCGAATTGCGCTGTCGCCACGTAGACGATGTGCGTCTTGGGGTCGAGCGCCATCGTACGCGCACCCCTTTGCGTCTGTGCGTTCTCAACAACCGAGTACTTATCGGCAGCGTCCTCATGCACGACGGTCAGCGTGCCCTCGCCGTTTGAGCTGAAGGCTAGCTTCGTGTCCGGGTCAAAAGCGGTGGCGTCCACACCCTGGCCGATTGCGAGATCGGCGACGACGTGCCCGTTGTCGGCATTCATCACGATCATCTTTTTGTTGGCGCAGCCAATGAACAGGCGGCGCGTGCGGCGATCCATCGCCATGCCGCTCGGCTCTTCGCCGGGCGCAAGCGGCCAGCGCGCCTTGACGCTCAGACTCTTTGAATCAAACGCCACGACTTCGCTTTTGTCTTCGATGTTGACGTAGACCATGCCGTGACCATCGGCGGCAGCGAACTCCGGCTTGCCGCCGAGCGCGATAGTGCCGGCGACCGTGCCGCTGGCCGCATCAATGGCGGTCGTGTCGGCGCTCGCGCCGTTGAAGGTGAAGACGCGCCGCGACGCCGGGTCATAAATAATGGCGTCGGGATTCTTGCCGGTCTTAACCTGTCCGAGCACGCTCAGCGTCTTCAGGTCAAAGATCGTCACGTTGTTGTCGCGACCGTTGCTCGTAAAGCCGTGGCCCACCTCCGGCACAATGGCGATGCCGTGGACGCCATTGGTGTTGGGAATCTCGCCGACGACCGAGCCTTTGTCCAGGTCAATCACGACGACGCGCGTGGCGTGCGAGACATAAAGGCGGCGCGCGTCGCTATCCACCGTCAGGTAATCCCATCCGCCTTCGCCGCCGACCTCTATGCGTTTCAGCAGGTGATAGCCCGCCGGTGGTTTCTTGTCGGTCAACGGCTGGGCTTGCGTGGCAATGTAGGCAGTGAGTAAGAAGACGGCGGTCAGCAGAGGAAGCAATTTGATGTTTGAGGCGCGCATTACAGTGGGCTCCTTCCACGAGGTGCTTTAGAGCCATCACCCTGGGAGATGGGTGCAGCCAATGACATAGATGTTTCTAAAGCTTCGCCCCGTGGTTGTCAACAAGCCGCCGCCGGCTTTGACAGCGCCGGCGCGCTTTGCCCACTGCGGCGCTCTAATGATGGATCAGGTGATGCTTGATGGCTCGGCGGTGTTTGACCACCTGGTAGCCAACGCTGCCGGCTGGCCCGAATGCCATGCCGATAGCGATTGGCGCGCCGATTGAAGCGATCTTTTTTGCCGCCGAATGGTGATGGTGATGGTGCCGCTTGTGATGATGCCGGTGCGACCCGGCCAGGGAATCGGGCGCCAGGCTCATCAACATTAGGCCCGCCGCGAGAATGACAGACAATACATCTTTCCGGTTCATAGCTTCCTCCCCTCAATCTCTGCCATTCATTCAGGCAACATCAGTGCCACAAAGGCGCGCTTCAACAGCCCGGAAAGCGCCGAAACGGGCGGCGCTGTCCTGATACGCGTCAACTGTGGAAACAACCGTACAGCGGGACGCATCTTCGAGCGGGGTGAGGGTTGCGGCCACCTCGGCGCAATAAAATCACAAGATACCGGCGCAATAAAATCGTAAGAATACGCTTTACAACGATTCAGCAGTTGCCGCATCATAATTAACGTACCCCACAAAACACGAACTATTTTGGTCAGGTTTTTCTAAGGAGACTGTTGTATGCGTGTCAATCGAAAACTCTCTCGCGCCGTGTCTGTGGTCCCGGCGCTGGTTATTGCTCTGGCCGTCCTCGCGGTTGCGCAAACCGGCTCGGACAGCCGCTCGGCAAACGTTCGCATCAAGAATTTCGGCCAGGTCGATCAGCACCTCTACCGCGGCGCGCAGCCGAGTCGTCGCGATTACGCTGATCTGGCGGCGCTCGGCGTCAAGACCGTCATCGATCTTCAGCAGGATGGTGAAGGCGGCGAAGAGCAAGAGGTCGAGGACGCGGGGATGAAGTTCTACCGCATCCCGATGAGCGACAAATCATGGCCGTCGGCGGAAAAGGCCGAGCTATTCTTGAAGCTGGTCAATGATCCCGCCAACCAGCCGGTCTTTTTCCATTGCCACGGTGGCCGCCACCGCACCGGCGCGATGACCGCGATCTATCGTCTCACCCACGACAAGTGGAATGCCGACCGCGCCTATGCCGAGATGAAGCAGTACGATTTCGAAAGCGGCTTCGGTCACGGCGCGCTCAAGGATTACGTCTACGATTACGCGCAGAAGGCGCAGAAGAGCGTCATCGTTGATGCCGGCACCAACAAGTAACCAGCCACTCTGAAGAGGTTCATCAGTTATGAAGCAACGATTCAATCGCCTGAGCGCCAGTCTGCTTGTGCTGGCGCTCCTGGTCTCGGTCAGCGCCGCTCAGAGTGAGGTGCGCTACAAAGAGCTGCCGAACTTCCGCAAAGTGCAAGACCATCTTTATCGCGGCGGCCAGCCCGCGACCGGCGGCGTGAAGAAGCTCGCCGAGATCGGCGTCAAAACCGTCATCAACCTGCGCGGCGAAGACGAACTCTCGCGCACCGAAGAGGCCGAAGCCAAGGCGCTCGGCCTGCGCTACTACGCCGTGTCGATGCCGGGATTGAGCCGCCCGACCGATGCGCAGGTCAAGAAGGTGATGGCGCTGATTGACGATCAACAGAACTGGCCGGTCTTTATTCACTGCAAGCGCGGCTCTGATCGAACCGGGACGATCATCGCCTGTTATCGCATCTCGAAAGAAGGCTGGACGGACGAGCGGGCCATTGCCGAGGCTCGGCAGTATGGCATGAGCTGGACGGAATTCGGCATGCGGAATTATATCTCGGATTACGCCCGCCAGAATCTTGAGCAGGCCAAGCAGGTCAAGGTTGGGGTGACGCAGTAAGCGCGCCCCGCCTTAGCGTCCCAGCAGATAGAACCAGCGCGGATCGCCTTCGCTGTCCGAGCGCAAAAAGTCTTCAATCACAAAGCCGGCTTCAAGGGCCGCAAGAAATGCCGCGCGGGTCGCCTCGCGCCAGCGGGTAGCGGCCTGCGGCTGGCGTTCTTTAAGCGCCGTGATATCGTGCGGAATCTCGATCATGCACGAATCACCGGCCAGCCGCGCCGCAAAATCTTCTAGCTGTGGCTCACCCGCCCGGTTGATGACGAGCGCCGCGCGCACGGCTTCTTCAAGATCAGCGATAAGATTAACGGGACGCGCGGTCGCCTGATCGCGGCGGATGCGCGTCTTGACGTGATGGCTGGCAATCAGCCAGCGCACCCACAGCCGGTCGGTGCCAAACCCCTGATGCAGGGGGCTCGAAGTCGCTTCGCCATAAAAATTGACCAGATAACGTTCCGAGATAACGCCGAGCTTGCCGAAGTTCAGATGGGCGTTCAGGCTTTGCAGCGGGTCATAGGTCCAGGTGATCTCGTCGAGGTTGTGACCGAGCGCGAAGTCGCGTTGCGCCAGCTTGAGGTAAAAGCCCGCCTGAGCGTTGCGGTATTCGGGCTTGACCGCCAGCATATGCGAATGGATCGAGGCGCGACCACCTTCGAGCGCCGGGAAGCCGTAAGCAAAGCCGATCATCCGGTCGCCGTCAAAAGCCCCGAGAACGCACCCCCCTGCATGTGCTGTGGCCATCATGGTTGCCGCCGGCATGATGTCGAGATCGCTGAACTGCCATGCCTCGCGCTGCAAATCTTCGATGGTGTGATATTCAGCTTCGCTGGCGACTTCGCGAATGACGTAATGCTGACCGCCTGAATCCCACTCAAACATTGGCTCATCCATCTTCACTGAATTCGATTGACCCATACTCGCGCCCAGTGTAGCCGGCAACGCAGAGCGTAACAAGTGACGAGTGACAGATGACAAGACGGTGCGGCTATCGCTCTGGTCACTTGTCACTTGTCACCATCTGAATACGTTTGCCGCTCGGTTTGCGGCTCGGTTAGAATCAAGTTTCCGAATTGCCCATCAGCCTCTCTCGCCCCGGGTGTTGCGGGACTGATCTGCCACGATCAGGTGGAGGCCGAGGGCGCGCAATCCCGCTGACCCACTTCAATCTCAAGGAGCCTCGACTTATGGCGACACACACGCCGGATGTCATTAAGCCGCTGACCGGCGACCTGGATAAACATCCGCCCGGGCTTTATGTATTGTTCGCCACAGAGATGTGGGAGCGCTTCGGCTTCTACACCATGGTCGCGATGTTCACCCTCTACCTGCGCGACGAGAAAGAAGGCTTCGGCTGGTCGGCGGCACAGGCGTCAACGCTATATGCTAACTACCAGATGTTCGTCTACGCCAGCCCGCTCCTCGGTGGCTGGCTGGCGGACAAGTATCTCGGCTTTCGCCGCGCCGTGTTGATTGGCGCGGTCTTTTTTATGGCCGGCTACTTGATGCTTTATGTTCATTCGCTGCCGGTGCTCTACACGGCGCTCGCCTTTCTGGTCGTTGGCAATGGCCTGTTCAAGCCGAACGTGTCGACGATGGTCGGCAATCTCTACCCCGACGGCAGCCGCCTGAAAGACCGCGCCTACAACCTCTTCTACATGGGCATCAATATCGGCGCTTTTCTCGCGCCCATCTCGGCCACTATCGTGCAGGCCAAATTCGGCTTCCGCCCGGGCTTCACCGTCGCCGCCCTCGGCATGGTCTTGTCGCTGGCGATCCTCTGGCGTTTTAAGCATCACGTCGAAGAAAAGAAGAAGGCGTTAACCGGCCCACGCGAGATGGCTGACGCGGCGGCGACCACCACCGACGCGCCGCCTGCGGGCATCAGCCACCAGACGGCCATGGAAGCCGTGCCTGAATGGAAGCGCATCAGCGCGCTCGTCGTCGTCTTTCTGGTCGTCATCGTCTTCTGGATGGTCTTTCATCAGAATGGCACGACGATCACCTTCTGGGCCGACGAGAACACCGCCTGGAATGTGCGCGGCATCATCTCGAACGCCATCAACCCGGGCTGGGTGATCTTGCTGACGGTGCCGCTGATCACCTTCTGGCGCTGGCTCGACAAGAAAGGCAAGGAGCCATCAACGCCGACCAAGATGGCTTTCGGCATGGCGATGACAGCGCTGGCGTTCTTTATCTTCTTCCTGGCGGCAAAGTCGGGCGAAGCGACGGTGACCGGCAGCAACATCTACGCTTACAAAGTCTCGCCCGCCTGGCTGGTCGGCGCTTATGGCGTGCTGACGCTCGGCGAGTTGATGCTCTCGCCGATGGGCTTGTCGCTGGTGTCGAAAGTCGCGCCCGTCAGGCTGCGCGGCTTCATGATGGGCGGCTGGTTCTTTGCGACGGCGATGGGCAACAAGCTGACGCAGATCGCCGTCTTCTGGACGAAGTGGCCGCACTCGACCTTCTGGATCGTCTTGAGCGGATTGGCGCTGGTGATGGCCGTCGTGCTGCTCGTCTTGCTGCGCCCGCTCAAGAAGGCAATGCCCGGCGTCTGATCCGCGGCGGATAGAACAGACGATTCAGCGGCAGAAGGGGAATGTCGCAGGCGTCCGGCGCGCCGGTCGCGCCTTGATCGCAATCAGCATAAGGACGATTTAATTATGGCAACCAACACCTTCACGCCCGACGAGGCCGCCGATTCGGCGATAGATACATCCGGGCTCGGCGGCCAGCCGGCGGGACTCTCGACGCTCTTCTTCACAGAGATGTGGGAGCGTTTTAGCTATTATGGCATGCGCGGTCTGCTGCTGCTGTTTATGAAAACTCCGGTGGCCGACGGAGGTTTGGGCTTTGCCATACCCAAGGCGGCAGCCATCTATGGCGCCTACACGGCGTCGGTCTACCTGATGTCGCTGCCCGGCGGCTGGGTCGCCGATAATCTGCTCGGCGCGCGACTGTCCGTGCTGATCGGCGGCATCCTGATCGCCTGCGGCCATTTCTCAATGGTCTTTTCATCGCTGTCGACATTTTATGCCGGCCTGATCCTGATCGTTTTCGGCACCGGCCTGTTGAAGCCGAACATCAGCACGATGGTCGGCAGCCTCTACAGCAAAGACGACCCGCGCCGCGATGCCGGGTTTTCGATCTTTTACATGGGCATCAACCTGGGCGCGTTCCTCGCCCCGATTGTTTGCGGCTTTCTGGCGCAGAGCGATTGGTTCAAAGGATTCCTTGGGCGAATGGGATTTCATCCCGAAGGGAGCTGGCACTGGGGATTTGCCATGGCCGGCGTCGGCATGACGTTCGGGTTGATTCAATATCTTGCCGCGCGCAAGCGCCTGGCTCGGGTCGGCAATCGGCCCCGCAAGGAGCAAACCGCCCACACGGCAGAGCCTCAGGCGGATGCCACGGTGCAAAGCTCCGGCGCAACGGCTGGCGCGGGGAGCAGGGCGGCAGCGGTGTTAAAAGGAATAACCTGGCTGTTGTGGGCAGGCGCGCTGGTCATACTGGCAGTGGCCATCATTTCGCTGAGCCGTTTTCTATCGAGTGACGCGGATGACATCACCGGCGTCTACGTGCAGTTTGTGATCCCCGCCGTGCTGGTGTTGATAAGCATCGAAACGCGCTATCTTCACGGTGTGATGGCGAGCGGCGAAAAAGCGCGCGCCATCGATGAAGCCAAGCGGCTGTTGGTGATCTGGGTGCTGTTCATCTTTTCGACAGTCTTCTGGATGGCGTTCGAGCAAGCCGGATCGAGCTTGAATCTATTCGCCGATGAATTGACCCGAAAGACCATCTTCGGATTCACCTATCCTTCAAGCTGGATGCAATCGGTCAACTCGATTTTTCTGATCCTTCTGGCCCCGGTCTTTTCCTGGATATGGTTGCGCTTGAAAGACCGCAATCCATCTAGCCCGGCCAAGTTCGCAAATGGGTTGCTGTTTGTCGGTTTGGGCTTCCTTGTCCTGGCCTATGCTTCTTCGCTCACGGGCAGCGGCCCGGTCAGCCCCTTGTGGCTGATTTTCGTCTACCTGCTGCACACGGTCGGCGAGCTCAGCTTGAGTCCTGTCGGCATGAGCACGGTCACTAAAATTGCGCCGCCGCGCCTGGTGGGATTGATGATGGGCTTATGGTTCCTATCTATCTCAATCGGCAATCTGGTCGGCGGCTGGGTCGCCGGTCATTTTGAAACGAAGGCTGACGCGCTGGTGAGACTATTCGGCATTGTCGCGATGACGACGATTGGCGCGGCGGTGGTGCTGGCGGTGCTGACGCCATACATCAAGAAGTTAATGGGGCGGGTTCGTTGAACTCGTTGCCAAGCCATCTAAAAATCAATTCAGTGGAATGAGGAACGTCTATGAACGGCCTGGCCAAGCTGTGCCATCGGAAGACTGCGCTCGTGGTGAGCGCGCTGTTGATTGTAAGTCAGATCACGCCGGCTTTCGCTCGGCAAAACCCGCAAGCGAGTGCGGCGGGCGATAAGAAATTTGAGCTGACGATTGACAACATCATGCGCGGGCCGGCGCTGGTCGGCTACGAGCCGACGAACCTGCGCTGGTCGGCGGATGGCCAGCGCCTCTACTTTCAGTGGAAGCAATACGGCGAGCCGCGCGAGAAAGACCCGGATACTTACGTGGTCAACCGCGATGGCGCGGGCTTGCGCAAGCTCACCCAGGAAGAGGCCAAAAACGCGCCGCCCATAAACGGCGAGCGCTCGCGCGACAAAAAGCTGACGGTGTTTGCCGAAAGCGGCGACCTTTTCCTCTACGACAACAGCACGGGGCAGCGCCGCCAGCTTACGGCGACGACCGAAGCGGAAACCAGCCCGCACTTCACACGCGATGGCAAGCGCGTCACGTTTACGCGCGGCGGCAACCTCTTCGTGATGGCGCTCGACGCCGGCTTGCTCGCACAGATGACCGACATCCGGCCCGCCGGGCAGGGCGCGCCAGGCCCGCAAACTGGCTCTGGGGGCCAGTTCGGCGGTCAGGGCGGTAGCCGCCAGCAACAGGCGGCAGCGGCGCAGCGCGGCACCGAAAGCCAGGAGGTCTTGAAGAAAGACGAGCGCGAGCTGCTCGATGTGGTCAAGCGCCGCGCCGAGAAACGCGAGGCCGACGAAGCTCGACGCAAGAAAGAAGAGCGCCTTAAACCATTCAATCTCGCGCCGCGCCAAACGGTCGCCGGTCTTCAACTTTCGCCCGACGAAAAGTACATCATCGCTTCGATTGTCGAAGCCGCCGACGGCGCCAAGAACACCGTCGTGCCGAACTATGTCACCGAGTCGGCGTACACCGAAGACATCCCCTCGCGCACGAAGGTTGGCGACGCGCAATCGCGGCTGCGGCTGGCGGTACTCAATCTCGAAAGCGGTGAGGTCAAATGGGTAGACCACGGACAGCGGCTCGCGCCGCGCACCGAAACACGTACCGAGCAACAGGGGGCGCAGGCCGAGCGCCGCGAGGGTGAGCAGAGTGTGAAACAGGCTACAGAAGGGCAAGCCGCTCAGCGCGACGCTCAAACGGGACAAACGACCGAGCCGGCGAGGCGAACGGCGGGCGAGGCGACCAGGCAAGCCGGCGACCGCGATGTGCAGTTGCAACAGCCGCTATGGTCTGAAGACGGCAACCGCGCCGTTTTGATGGCGCGCGCCGCTGACAACAAAGACCGTTGGGTGCTGGCGCTCGATCCGGCGACGGGCCACACCCGCGTGATCGTCAGCGAGCATGATGCGGCATGGATTGATGGGCCGGGCGCCTTCACGCTCGGCTGGCTCGGCGACAACCAGCACCTCTATTTTCAATCTGAGCGCGACGGCTATGCACACCTTTATACGGTCGCCTACGATGGCGGCGACGCCCGGCAGATGACCTCGGGCAAGTGGGAAGTCAGCGGCGTGCAGCTCTCCGAAGACAAGTCGAAGTTCTATCTGACGACCAGCGAAATCCACCCCGGCGAGCGTCACCTCTACGCCATGAATGTAGACGGCGGCGAGCGCGTCAAGCTCACCTCGATGGCCGGCAACAATCAGGCATTCATCTCGCCCGACGAGAAGACGCTGGCGCTCGTTTACTCTTACAGCAACAAGCCGCCCGATGTTTACCTTCAAGAAATGCGCGCCGGCGCAACGGCGATGAAGGTCACCAGTTCGCCGGCGCCGGAATTCTGGTCATACAACTGGGCTGACCCGCCGATTGTCACCTTCAAGGCGCGCGACGGCGCGACGCTCTATGCAAGGCTCTACAAGCCGACAACCTTTAAGCGCGGCGGCCCAGGCGTCATCTTCGTGCATGGCGCAGGCTACTTGCAGAACGTACATCGCTGGTGGTCGAGCTATTATCGCGAATACATGTTCCATCACCTGTTGATGGAACATGGCTTCACGGTGCTTGATGTGGACTATCGCGGCTCGGCGGGTTATGGGCGCGACTGGCGCACGGGAATCTATCGTCACATGGGCGGCGCGGACCTGGACGATCATGTGGATGCGGCGCGCTGGCTCGCAAGTGAGCAAGGCGTTGACAGCCGGCGCATCGGCATCTACGGCGGCAGCTATGGCGGGTTCATCACGCTGATGGCGATGTTCACGCAGCCTGATGTTTTCGCGGCGGGCGCGGCGCTACGGCCCGTCACCGACTGGGCGCATTACAACCACCCTTACACGGCGAACATTTTGAACACACCGCAGGCGGACGCCGAAGCTTACAGACAGTCATCGCCAATCTACTTTGCCGATGGCTTGAAAGGAGCGCTGCTGATCTGTCACGGCATGGTCGACACCAACGTGCATTTCCAGGACACCGTGCGCCTGGTGCAGCGTTTGATCGAGCTGCGCAAAGAGAACTGGGAGTTGGCAGTCTTTCCGGTCGAAGATCATGGCTTCGTCGAGCCGACGAGCTGGGCCGACGAATACAAACGCATCTTCAAGTTGTTCACCACGCAATTGCAGGGCGAGATCAAGGCCGCGACCGCGAAGCAGGCCGGAGCCGCCGCCCGAAAGAAGTGAAAAGAAAAGCGCCCGAGCGTTTGACCTGAAAGGGTCGGACGCTCGGGCGCTGATCCAAACGGACGCTATGTCCGGTTAGTAGGATTCGGCATTGAAGATGCTCTGCAAGATGTTGCCCAAGACGCTGAACACGCCGTTCGAGTACCTGCCATACTGATAACGACCGTTGTAGCCGTCCTCATATCCGCGCTGGTAACCCTGGCGGAAGTAGTACTGGTACTCGCCCGGATCAACGTTATAGGCGTCGAAGCCAAACATTGCATCTTCGTACGCGAACGAATCCTGCGGGCTGTAGCGGAAGCCGTCCTGTCGGTCAGCCTGACCGGCGCGCACGCCTTCAGCATATCCATTATTAACCGCCTGACGCAGCATATTCACGCCATACTGGTTGGTCGTGTAGTAGGTGCCGCCGCGATAGTAACGATAGCTCGGCCCACCATAGTAGTAGTAGGGGCGCGAACTTGCTAAGCGGGCCTGGTCACGACGCAGACGCTCCAAATAATCCTGATGGAAGCGCCACTGCGCCATGCGGTGCTGTTGCTGGTAATAGCGCTCGCGCTGCTCGGCGAGGCGCTGCCGTTGCTGCCAGTTCTGACGATACTGGTCAAAGCGGGTTTGCTGCTGGCGCTGCTGTTCCTGCGACCACTGACGCTGCTGCCGCGAAACGTCCGCCTGGCGCTGCTGATCGCGCTGCCAGGTGCGCTGATCGGTTCGCGTTTGCTGGTCACGTTGCCAGGTGCGCTGCTGTTGCTGCTGTTGTTGCACCTGCTGTTGCTGCTGCGCTTGGTTCTCAGCATGGCGTTGTTGCTTATTGGCCTGGCGCTGTTGCTGCGCCTGCTGTTCTTGAATGGCCTGCTGCTGCTGGCGCTGTTGCCGTTCAGCCGTACGCTGTTGCTGTTGTTGTTGATTTTGCGCCTGATTCTCAGTGCGGCGCTGTTGCTTATCGGCCTGGCGCTGTTGCTGCGCCGCCTGCTCTTGTTGTTGTCGCTCGTGGCGCTCCTGCTTGCGCTGCTCCTTGGCAGGATTCTGCGCGGCGGCAAAGGTGCTGGCTCCCAGCAACAGTGCCGCGCCAAGCATCGGCGTCATCACAAATCGCTTCACTAAATTCATCATAACCTCCACTCCTCCCATTCGATCTCTACCAGATATCAAAGCTCACCCGTCTTTTGTTTTTGCAAGCCCCGTACCACTCGGAAAAGCTAATTATAGCATCATTTACGACAAGCCGCGGATTGACTGTCCGGCACTGTTTCGTACACCGATAGACCTTATGGGATGGTTGGCAGTCACGCGCGCGGCGGTTGATTAGCCGAGCGCCGCAAGCGCCGCGCGGATGGCAGCGGGCGCGAGCGCGCTCTTATAGGTGATGACGTTCACCGGCAGGCTTAGAGGCTTATCGCGGCTGCCGCGCAACTCTTCCGACACCGCGAGCAGGTAACGCGAGAAGCCGGCGCGCACGAATTCTGCGACGCGCTCGTCGAGATGGCGCGGCGTCCAAAATCCCAGCAACTCAAGATAGAAGACGCGGCCATCCTCGTGCGTGATGATGAAATCGGGAATGAAGGCGCAGGCTCCCAGATCAATCACCTCTTTGCCCGGACGGATCGCCCACGGGCTTTCGGATTTAGCCCAACCGGCCAACAGCTTCTCTTCAATCGCCGGCTTGTACGATATGTCGTCGAGATAGTGCGAGCGCAGATTGGTCGTGCGGCTGTCTAGCTCGAAGGTGACGCGCTTGCCCTGCTTCAAAACGATCTCCGCACGCATGCGCCAGCCCTGGCACAAGAGCAGCGCCGGCAGGAAGACGGCCATCTGAATGCCGTACTTCTGCGATTGATGAAACAGCGACACGGGGCCGTCGAGCCGTACCTCGTAACCGCGTGATGGGCTGCCGGTGATGGTGTGAATCAGGCGATAGGCTTTGATGGCGTCGAAGATGCGGCGGAAGCCTGCGGCCATCTGCGGCTCGATGCGCAATCGCATCTCGGTGGCGCGATAAAAGAGCGCCTGCGCCTGCGCTAGATTATAGAGGTCAAGTAGCTCGCGGGCGCGCATCTCGTTGAAGCTCACCAGCCGCTGATTCTCGAACAGGTCGGCGAAGAGATTCGCCTCGACCGCTTCGACCGCGCAACGCAGCTCGGCGGCGGTCTCCTGAATCAGCCGTGTGCGTAGCGCTTCGTTTGCCGTGACCGGATGATGCCGCCGCGCCTTCGAAAACAGCGCGCGGCGAATCTCTGAAGGCAATACAGGGCTCGCGGTTTCGAACTCGCAGGCGTCGAGCAAGAGCTTAATCAAGCCGCGCAGGATACGATAATCCGTGCCGTTGCCGACGTATTCATCCAGCTCGCGGTCAAGCTCGGCGCGGCGCTCGCCCGCATGCTCGGCGAAGATGGCAATCAGGTCGCTGGCCATCTCCAGATAACTCTTATCCGCGGGGTTGATCGCGAAGGGTTCGACACGCCCGCTGCGGACGCGGTTCATTGCAAGATCAGAGGTCAGCATAACTCAATCGTACAACGTGCGGTCGGACCACGAGTCGCGGCGGTTGCGTTCCTGGAATTGCTCAGCCGCGCCGCGCCTTCGACTGATGTGTTCTTCTGTGGTGCCGAGGGCGACAACTTCGTAAAGGATGGCTTCTTTGTCAGGCTGCTTGCGCAGGATGCGGCCCAGCCGCTGAATGTGCTCGCGCGACGAGCCGGAGCCCGACAGCACGACGGCGATGCCGGCGGCGGGAATGTCCACGCCTTCGTTCAAGACCTTCGAGGTGGCGAGCGCCAGCACGTCACCGGCGTTGAACGCCGCGAGCCATTCGCGCCGCTCCTTAATCGGTGTTTCGTGGGTGATGGCCGGGATCAAAAAGCGCTCAGAGATGCGATAGACCATCTCGTTTTCAGCGGTGAAGATCAACACGCGCTCCGTGCGGTGGCGCTCAAGCAGCTCACCAAGCACACGCATCTTGGCGTCGGTGCCGAGCGCAATGCGCTTCGATTCGCGGTAAGCCTTCATGGCGCGGCGGCCTTCTTCGGAGCGGGCGCTCGCGGCAATAAATAGCTGCCAGCCGCGCATGCCGCCCAGGTCAAGGCGCTTGTCCTGTAAGAACTGGCGAAAGACGGCGCGCTCGCGTTCGTAAGCCGTGCGCTCGTCGCTGCTCAGATGCACGTTGATGCGGAGAATCTCGTACTCGGCAAGATACTCGCCCGCCAAATCCTGCGCCTGCTTCTTGAAGACAATCGGACCGATCAACTCTTCGAGAAGCTGGTCGGCGCCGTCTTCGCGCTCAGGCGTCGCCGTCAATCCCAGGCGAAATGGCGCGATGGCCAGCTCTGCGGCGTAGCGGTAGACGCTGCCCGGCAGGTGGTGGCATTCATCAAAGATGATCAGGCCGAACTGATTGCCCATGCGCTCCATAAAACGAAACGCCGAGGCGTAGGTGGTGACGACAATCGCGCCTTTCTCGAAGTAGCCGCCGCCGATCAAGCCGATCTCTGCCTGAAAGCTCGACATCAGCAGGTTGTACCACTGGTTCATCAAGTCAATCGTCGGCACGATGACCAGCGTCGACCGACCGGTCAACTCAATCGCCATCTGCGCCAGAAAGGTCTTGCCCGCGCCCGTCGGCAAAACGACTACGCCGCGCCGCCCGGCCTGCTGCCATGCGTCGAGGGCTTCGCGCTGATAAGGGCGCGGCTCAATGTCGAGCCGTGAGCGAAAATCGAATTCCAGGTAATCGCGCGCCTCGTCGCGGTGCGGCAAGCGGCGGCGTGTCATCTCGGTGATCACCTGACGATAGCAGAGCGCCGGCGCGCGCCATCGTCGCACGCGCTCGTCCCATTTGAAGACCGCCGGCAGCGACGCGCTATCGTCTGCGCCCTCAAGCACAATCGTGCCCGCGTCGAATTGGAGGATGAGTTCGCCTGAGTTCATCGTGCAGCAAGTATTATAGTATGATAAAAGCAGCGAAGGGAGGCGTGAGCGATGAAGTGTCCGATTTGCGGCGAGCCGACGACCTGGAAAGATAATCCCGACCGCCCGTTCTGCTCCGAACGTTGCCGCGTCATTGACCTCGGCAACTGGGCGTCGGAAGGCTATCGCGTCGAGCTGCCGCTGAAAGACGTAGACGACAAAGCCGGCGACGCGCCGCGCGACAGGGAATAGGCATCCATCGGCTGAAATTTTTAGACTTCTCAGGTTGGAGTTGAATTCATGGCAGAGCAGGCGACATCACAGGGAACCTTCTGGACGGCGGGTCGCATCATTGCCACCGCCGTCGTCGCAATCATGATCGCGACATTCGGCTATGTGCTATTTTCCGGCCACCCGGAGGTCAAGACCGATGCGCGCATCGTCTTGCCGGGCACGCCAGTATCGTCGCCGCCGTCGCCGCCTGATTACGACGTGCGCACGCTCGACGGCACGGCAATCAAGCTGTCGGGCTATCAAGGCAAGGTGGTGGTGGTGGACTTCTGGGCGACCTGGTGCCCGCCCTGCCGCCAGGAGGTGCCGCAGCTCACCCGCCTGCAAAAAGAGAATCAAGGGCGTGGCCTCGAAGTCGTCGGCCTGCACATTGATGATCGCGGGCGTTCGACGCCGGAAGCCATTCGCCGCTTCATCAGCGACTTCGGCAT
This sequence comes from Blastocatellia bacterium, assembly GCA_045807765.1. GTDB lineage: Bacteria > Acidobacteriota > Blastocatellia > UBA7656 > UBA7656 > DATENM01. Next base: position 32,984 of record JBJMGU010000250.1, on the reverse strand, counting down.
CAACTACACGATAGGCATGGCGACCAACGATATGTTTACCGCTTATCTGGGAACCGAAGACGACACCATTCCGCAAACTCTGGTCTTCGACCGCCGGGGCCGTCTGGTCGAGCATCTCATCGGCTATGACTCGTCACACGCGCGCAGGCTCGACGAAGCCGTCAACCGCGCCCTGGCCGGCTCTTGAAAGCGCCCGGCAGTTCCGTCATGCGTAGCCCCAGGATTGTCGCCGCCCTCAAGCCCACTTTCGCAATCAAGATCATTCTGATCGCCATGGCGCTCGCCTTGTTGCTCGTGTCGCTGCCGGCGAGCTTCGTCGAGCGGTTTTATAGCAACGGCTTTTATTCCTTCTTACAACCGCTGCTTACGCCGGTCGCCAACCTCGTGCCGTTTACGATTGTTGATCTGCTGTTGGTCAGCGCTATACTTGGCTTGCCCGCATGGTGGATCGTGCGCTTAAGGCGGGCCGGACGCGGGCGCAGGCGGCGCGCCGCAGGTCTGCTGGCACTAGATACCCTGGCGCTCGCCTCTGTGGCTTTCATCACTTTTCAAATTCTCTGGGGCTTCAACTACGAGCGCGCGCCGCTTGCGGCAAAGCTCGACTTCGACCGCGCGCGGGTTTCGCCGCAAGCGCTCACCGAGTTACGCCGTCAGGTCATCGAGCAGCTCAACGCCGAAGCCGTCGCGCGCCAATTGGACTGGCCTGACGAGGGCGCATGGCGCGAGCCTTTGCTTGCGGCGTTCAACCAGACCGTCAGCGAGCTCGGCAACCGGCGCGGCATCGCCGCGGGCCGCCCGAAGCGCACGCTGATGAATTTCTATCTGGCGGCGGCGGGCATCGAAGGCTTCGTTAATCCCTTCGGCCTCGAAGTCGTGCTGGAATCTTCCGTGCTGCCGTTTGAGAAGCCGTTTCTGCTGGCGCACGAGTGGGGCCACCTGGCGGGATTTGCCGACGAGTCGGAAGCCAGTTTCGTCGGCTTGTTGGCTTGTCTACATTCAGACTCCAGCGCGATTCGTTATGCCGGATGGCTGGCGCTCTACCTCTATTTGCCCGACGACCCGAAAGGCGAAGCCGCGCCGCTCGCCCCCGAAGTCGTTGCCGACTTGAAAGCCATCGCCGAGCGCGAAGCGCGCCACCGCAACGCCACGATCAGCCAGGTACAGTGGAAAGTTTATGATCAATTCCTGAAAGCGAGCGGCGTCGAAGCGGGTGTGGCGAGTTACGGCATGATGGTGCGTCTGGTGCTGGGCACACGCTTCGAGCCGGGATGGGTGCCGGCACGGCGAACGGATGGGGAGAATGGAACCACAGATGAACACAGATAAACACAGATCAGGAGATTGTCCGCTGAAGGATGCTCAAGCGGCGGCTTTCATTCTGTAGATCATCGGTGTTTATCTGTGTTCATCTGTGGTTTTAGTTTCCGTCTGACGCTCAAGAAACCAGTCGCCGTCGGCGGTGCAGATGAGGTCGAGCTGCCAACCGTCTTCGGTGATGACGCGAAAGCGGCGCGTCGGCGCTGTGGTCGCAAGCGATTGCTCGATGGATGATGAGAGCAATCGCGCCACAGTGTGCGGGCGGCCTTCAAGCAGCACGCGGCGCGGGCGTTCGTCGGCGCGGCTTCCGGCGTAACATTCAACCTGAATCGCAACCCGCTGCATAGCTCCATGTTACGCTTGCGCCGGTGCGGCGAACAGCGGCTAAGGCTGGCGGCCAGTCTGTCGGATGCCGGCCTGCGCGAAGGTGCGGGTTAGATCGTCGCTGGCGGCGACGATTATTCGTTCGGCCGCTTCGCCGCTTTCGGCAGAAGCCGAGAGCGTGATGCGGAAAATGACTTCGCGCCCGAAATGCGAGGCGCGCGATTTGATATAAACTTCTGGATGCGCGGCGACCACCTGCCGCAAGGCCGGGGCGAGCCGCGATTCGTCGCCGCATTCGACCAGAACTTCACGCTCGCGATAGCTGCCGCGTCCGAACAGTTCTTTGAGCAGAGGTTGCAGCGGACCTTCGACGATGGCCTTTAACTCGGCAGGCACGCCCGGCAGCGCGACTGTGCGCGCCGCGCCCGCCATGACGACGACCGCAGGTGCCGCGCCGATGGGGTTGTCAATGATGCGCGCGCCTGCGGGCAGCCGCGCCATCTTCAGCCGCGCCTCGGTCATCGCCGCGCTGCTGACATGCCCTTGCGCCGCAAGCTCTGCATAACGCCGCTCGACAAAAGCGCGCGCGTCGGGGTTGATCTCAACCTGGCGACCGAGCGCCTGGGCGATGGCCGCAAGCGTTAAATCGTCGTCGGTCGGGCCGAGGCCGCCGCATGTGAAAAGCAGGCCGGTGGGTCTTGCGAGCGCGGCGCGGATTTCGTCGGCGATGGCGTCGGCTTCGTCGCGCACGATGGCCACGTGGCGCACGCGCCCGCCCATGCCGCGCAGCATGCGGCACAGGTAATTCGAGTTCGTGTCCTGCACCATGCCAAGCAGCAATTCGTTGCCGATGACGACGATTTCGACGTTGAGCACGCGGCGATTATACAACAGGGGTCGGGGGCCAGGGGCCGGGAGCCGGTAAAAAAATACTACGGAGTCCTGCGCAGGTTGTTGGTCTTCGGGCTATATTTTATGCATGGTTTTGAATGCCGGCCCCCGACCCCTGACCCCCGGCCCCAATTCGCGGGCATCTTTTCCGGCGCTTGAGGAGTCAAACCGACGGTAGGGCCGGACGTTCGGCTGTTATGGTTCGTGCGGCTCGCGTCCAGTTCGCCCTACCAAAATTCATTTCGCATCGGTTCGGAGGACAACGCAAATGAGAAAAACAAGCATGCTGCTGGGCGTGTCCATTGCGCTGCTGTCGCTGGCACTGACCGGCTGTCCCGAGCGTATACGCATCGGCGATATTCAAAACGATCCCGGTCGCTACTACAACAAAGAAGTGACCGTTGCCGGAAAGGTCGTGCGTTCGTATGGGGGGCTCGGGCAGGGCGTCTACGAGATAGACGATGGCACAGGCACGCTCTGGGTGGCGACCGAGAAATATGGTGTGCCGAGCAAAGACACCTACGTCGGTGTCACGGGCAAGGTGATGCCCGGCGTCACCTGGAGCGGGCGCAATTATGGCAACGGGATGCACGAGACCCGCCGCCGCACGCGCGAAACCCGGTAGTCCGACGGGCGATCAAACACGAAGCGCACAGAGGCAGACTGGTGGCGGCCTTTGTGCGCTTGCGGTGTTTGTAGCCTGATATCCCTTGAAAGCGCTTCTACGGTTCAAGCCTCCGAAACCAGAGCATGCTGGCCGGTGACGGCCTCAAGCTCGCGCTCTTCAGCTTTCCATTCCTGATTGCGAAACGCGCCTTCCCAACGCGCAACCACCACGGTCGCCATGCAGTTGCCGACGACGTTGACCGCGGTGCGCGCCATGTCCATCAATTCATCAACGCCGAGGATGATGATGACCCCTTCAGCCGGCAGGTTGAACGAGTTCAAGGTGCCGAGCAGGATTACCAGCGACGCGCGCGGCACGCCGGCCACGCCTTTAGAAGTCAGCATCAAGGTCAATAGCATCGTGAGTTGCTGCCACCAGCTCAGATGCACGCCTGCCGCCTGCGCGACAAAGATCGAAGCCATCGACAGGTAGAGCGTCGTGCCGTCAAGGTTGAAGCTGTAACCGGTTGGCAGCACAAATCCGACGATGCGGCGCGGCACGCCGAGCCGCTGCATGTTCTCCATCGCGCGCGGCAAGGCTGATTCCGATGAGGTGGTCGCAAAGGCAATCGTCGCCGGCTCGCGGACGGCGCGGAAGAAGTCTCTGAGCGGCACCTTGAAGATCAATCCCACCGGCAGCAGCACCAGCAGCAGGAACACCACCAGCGCGCCATAAAGCGTGCCGACCAGCATGCCGAGATTCTTCAACACCTCGATGCCGCTGTGACTCACGGTGTTGGCCATAGCCGCGCCGACACCGATGGGCGCGAACTTCATGACGTATTCGGTAAAGCGGAACATGATGTCGGCAAGCGATTCGCACCAGCGGACGACCGGCTGAGCCTTTTCGCCGATGCTGGTCACCGCCAGCGCAAACAACACTGAGAAGATGACGATTTGCAGCACGTCGCCGTCAGCCATTGCTCGAATGATTGAAGCCGGCGCCAGATGTGAAATGATGTCGCCGAAGCTCTGCGGCTTGGCGGGCGGGTCGGGCGCGGTCAAACCGCTGGCGGCGGCCTGCGCCGCGTCGCCGGCGCGCTGGGCGGCGGTCGCCGCTTCGGTCGCCGCTTGCGTGGCGGCTTGCGGATTGGCTTGTGCCGAGGCGGCGGCGATACCGGCGCGCTGCGCCGCGTCGCTGGCTTCCTGGGCAAAGCCGCGAGCGCGCTCGGCCAGCACCGCTTTATTCTCCTCGCGGTGGACGCCGGCCAGCGAAACGCCTTCGCCGGGGCGCGTCAGGTTGACGGCGCCCAGGCCGATGAAGAGCGCGAAGGTCGTGACGATCTCAAAATAGAGCAGCGATTTGACACCGATGCGCCCGACCTGTTTGATGTCGCCGGTGCCGGCGATGCCGATCACCAGCGTCGAGAAGATCAGCGGCGCGATGATCGATTTAATCAGGTTTAAGAACAGCAGCGATAGTGGTCGCACGGCAGCGCCCCACTCTTTACTGAAATAGCCGAGGGCGATGCCGAGGATCAGGCCAATGAAGATCTTCCAAGTGAGCGAAATTTTCGGCAGTTTCATGCAGTCATAGCTCCGCCAGTTGTCCGCGGCGCGCGGCTGATGGTGATTGAATGGGTTTGCGGCGACTCCCCCAACAGCGCAAGGCTTATATCACAACATCAGGAGCGAGGGAAGAGCGACGCAGAGTTGGACGCGGGACGCGGGGATACAGCGACACGGTGACACGGCGACGCGGAGAATGGGAACCTGGCAACAAGGCTCGATCTTGTTCCTTCACCGTCTCACCGTGTCGTCGTGTCACCGCGTCGTTTTCTTCCCTCGCCACGTCTCCGTGTGCTCGCGTCGCCCTGGCTTAGGATTCCGGGCCGATGTCGCCGGCGGTGACGGCGCGGCCTTGATCGCCGCTGCGCTCGTCTGTGTCACCACTCGACGATGAGTCTGGAGAGGAGGAGCCTGACGAAGAGGCCGCCGTTGAGGGGGGAGCCTGAGCGCTGCCGTCGGGCTGTGATTGTGGCGTCGGCGAATTGAGCGTGCCGGCCAGCGCGTCTTCGTTCTGGGCGATCTGCGCTGGCTTTTGCTGGGAGTGTGAAGCCGAAGTTGATGCGCCGAGTCCGAGCACCGAGCGGGCGTCGGAGCCGTCTTCGCCGCGGGCGCTGTCTAAGACCTGCGGCCATGCGACGCGCGCCGTCTTGCGTTTGCCTTTCAAGCGGAACTCGATGCCGTTGTCGTCGAAAGAGACGATGAAGTTCTGGCCGTCAATCTCAACCTCGCGGTTGATAGGCTTGCTGAATTTCATGTGAAAGATCCTCCTCACTAATCTCTGTCGAACACCCGGCCCGTCCCGAACCGCAATGTAAATGGAAATTGTATGGCGTGGCGGCGCTTTGCGCAACCGCCCGCGTTTCGTTGCCACCGCAGAGGCGGTTGGCTATAATCGCCTATCAGTGAATGGTTCGCCTTGTTGAGTCGGCAGCCAAGTGCATTTCTTCTGCACGCCAAATTGAAACGCCACACCCGGAGGATGTCGATGCCAAGCCCTTTCGTAGACGACGCCAAAGAGTTCAAAGAAGATAATCCCTTCGAATCCATGATGGAACGCTTCGACGAAGCCGCCCATCGCCTCGACCTCGATCCCAACATTTACACCATCCTGCGCTGGCCGTCGCGCGAGATCACTCTGCACATTCCTGTGCTGATGGACGATGGCAACTATCAGGTCTTCACCGGCTACCGTGTGCAGCACAACTTCGCGCGCGGCCCGGCCAAAGGCGGCATCCGCTACTCGCCCGACGTTTCGCTTGACGAAGTGCGAGCGCTGGCGGCGTGGATGACCTGGAAGTGCGCGGTCGTCAACATTCCCTTCGGCGGCGCCAAAGGCGGCATCATCTGTGACCCGCGCGAGATGAGTCCGGGCGAGCTTGAGCGCATGACGCGCCGCTACGCCTCGGACCTGATGGATTTCATCGGGCCGGAGCGCGACGTGCCGGCGCCCGACATGAACACCAACGAACAGACCATGGCCTGGATCATGGACACGTATTCCATGCACGTACGGCACACGGTGACGGCGGTGGTCACCGGCAAGCCGGTCGAGCTGGGCGGCTCGCGCGGGCGGCGCGAGGCGACGGGTCGCGGCTTGCTGTTCGTCTGTAATGAAGCCTGCAAGAAGTTCAACCTCGCCTATGCCGACGCCCGCGTCATCGTTCAGGGAGCGGGCAACGTCGGCGGCACCGCGGCGCTGCTGATGCACCAGGAAGGCTACAAAGTCATCGGCATCGGCGACATCACCGGCGCGCTCTACAACCCGCAGGGGCTCGACATGCCGGGCGTCCTCAAGTATCTCAAGGAGAACAAGACGGTCGAGGATTACCGCGAGGCCGAGCACCTCGGCAACAATGAGCTGCTCGAACGCGAGTGCGAGATTCTCATGCCGGCGGCGACCGAAAACGTCATCACGGCGCAGAACGCCGACCGCATCAAATGCCGCATCCTGGCCGAAGGTGCCAACGGCCCGACGACTGCCGCCGCCGACGAGATCATCGCCGCCCAGAACATCTTCGTCATCCCCGACATCCTGGCCAACGCCGGCGGCGTCACGGTGAGCTATTTCGAGTGGGTGCAGGATCGCATGGGATATTTCTGGAACGAGCAGACGGTCAATGACCGCTTGCTCGAAATTATGGTGGCGAGTTTCAACGACGTCGTGCGCATCGCCGAAAAGTATCAAGTGAATACACGGCTGGCGGCCTATATGCTGGCCATTGACCGGGTCGCTTACGACACCCGGCTGCGCGGCATTTACGCTTAGTCGTTCGCCCTCGGTCGTTCGCCCTGGTCATTAGCTGTCTGAGCCACGAATGCGGCCAAAGACCAGGGGCTAAGACGAAGGGACAACTGGCTGTAGCGTAGCTCGCAAGGTCGCCAGGAAAAACATATTTTGTGTTGACCGGCAGGCAGTTTGCGAGTATAGATATAGGTGCAAAGATAAGTACCCAAGCTGGTATTTGCTAAATTGTTCGCTCACGAGTTTGACGGTCTCGCAGGAAAGACCGCAAATGGACGCTCACATTTCGTATCTTCATCCCAATCCCCGAGGCTTCAATTAGGGGGGGCAACATCATCTCCTCGTAGTTTGGAGGCGATCCAAATTTCGAACCGCATTCCGTGGATGAATACTTCAGGAGGCAAACAATGAAAGCGGCTAGACAGATTAGCATGCTTGTCATGATCTCGATTCTTTTTCTCGCGCTGGCATCACTGACTCTGGCGCAGGATCATCATGACGGCAATCTGGCCGAGCGGCAGAAAGCGCCTACAGTGCTCGGCGGCACGGGGTTGTTCAACACCTTTTCGACACGCACGCTGTGCAAAGGCGAGTTCAACTTCGCTCTTTTCTGGAATAACTTTGATCGCGACCCCGGCGACATCGACGTCAACCAGGTGCCTTTCAACTTCACGATCGGCTTGACCAACCGCTGGGAAGTCTGGATCGATTGGGTAACCTGGCAAAACACCACATCGCGGCAGCCGTTCCTGCTGAGTGGCTACCAGTACAACGCGGCGCACTTCTTCGGCGATCCGTTTACCATATTCGGCCCGCCGGTCGGCGGCACGGAAGGCCCGGCGGCCTTCTTCCCCGGCACCGGCTCGCTGGTTGGCGGCATCCTGCCGGCGCTCGGTCGCTTCGGTACGCCGATTGATTTCCCGTCGAGCGTCTTCTCGCCGGGCGGCGCCGGCAGGCCACAGGTGCGCGGCCTCGGCCCGCTGTTTTCGACCATCTACCCGAGCTACAGCCCTGAATTCCCCTTCTTTGGCGAAGTCGACTTCCAGGGTTTTGACTCGCTGGGGCGCCCGGTCTTCGGGCCGCGTGAGTCGTCAAACGGCAGCGGCGATATTTTCACCGGCACCAAAGTCAGCTTGATCGATCCGAACAAGCACTGGTTCAGCATGGCGCTGGGCGGCTACCTGAAGATTCCCATCTCCAGCAGCGATAGCGCGCGGGCGCGTGGCCGCACCAGCGGCGAATACGAGTTCGGGCCGTTCCTGGCCTTCGGTCAGGAGTCGGGCGGCAAGCGCTTCCGGCTCTACGAGAACCTTGGCTACATTCACACCACCGACCCGCGCGACCACGACGTGAAGTACCTCGACCTGCCCGACAAGGTGTTGTTTAACGTCGGCATGGGTCTGGGTCTGGGCTCACACGTCGAAGGCGTCGCCGAGCTCATGCACACCATGTTCGTCGGCAGCAGCACACCGCGGCTGATCGAGAACAATCCGTGGGAGATGAACCTCGGCCTGCGCTTCTTCTTCAAGGACGGGCGGATTTCGTTCGGCGGCGGCTATCGCCGTTTGCTGAACAACGAAGACGAGCGGACGATCCCGGTCTTCCAGTCGAAGACAATTTTCGTGCAGCCGCCGTTCTTCATCATCAACCCGCTCTTCAGCACCGTGAATCGGACGTTCGGCTCCGAGGGCGAAAACGGCTTCGTCGCTTACTTCAACATCGGCTCACGCCGTCCTTGCCCGCCGCCGCCGGCGCCGACCTGTGTGCTTGCGCCTTCGGCAACGACGGTGAATCGCGGCGAGCGATTGACGTTGACGACGACGCCGACGACGCCGGGCTACACCAACGACAAGGTGACCTACGAGTATCGCTGGGAAGTCAAAGACGCGACGGGCCGCCCTGTGACCGTAAGCGGCACAGGCGCGTCGGTTGACGTGGCGACGACCGGGATTCCGTGCGGTCGCTACACGGCAACGACGACGGTGACGGCAACGGTGCCGGCGGTTGATTGCCCGAGCAATTGCGTCACCACCGGACAGACCACCTGCACGGTCGGCTTTGAAATCACCGAGCCGCCGTGTCCGACGGTCACCTGTGACATCACCGCATCTCCATCGTCTGTGGTTGAAGGCGACCGCATCACCCTGCACGTCAACGCGACGGGCGCTGAGGGCGCGAGCTTCACCTGGTCGGTGAGCGGCGGCGGCACGCTGTCGTCAACGACCGGCTCGGATGTGACGATTGACACCACCGGCCTCGGCCTGACGCCGGGTGGCGAATCGCGCAGCATCACCGTAACGGTCAACGTCGGCACCTCGCGCACGCGCTGCGACCAGCCGTGTCCGGGTGGTAGTTGCTCGACGACAGTCACCGTGACTGCGCCGGTTCCGATAAGGAAGGCTCCGCCAATCTCGCCGTGCGGGCCGATCTTCTTCCCGTTCAACTCGGCTCGCATTAACAACGAGCACAAGGCGTGTCTCGACGAGATCGCCCTGCGCTTACAGCAAGACCCGCGCGCCGCGCTGTTGATTGACGGTCACCGCGACACGTCAGAGCGCGTCGGCATCTCGCTCACACGCGCCAACAACGCCCGCGACTATCTGGTCAACGAGAAGGGCATTGACACGGCACGTATCACGGTGCGCAACTTCGGCGACACCTGTCCGCACGAATCGGGCGACCCGAACCTCAATCGCAGGGTTGAGTTCTGGATCATTCCAGCGGACGGCAGCGCCTCCGATGTTGACGCCTTGAAGAAGTGCGGTGCGGGCGCCTCGCCGCGCGTCATCACCGACGAGACGCCGGCGGTCTCCGACGACAAGAAGCGACCGACCCGTCGCACGCCGCGTCGTCGTCGTCCGCGTCGTCCCGGCGAGCCCATCGAGATGATGGCTCAACCGGAAGCGCCGACCACCAACAACTAACCTGAATGCTTCACGCATTCAGCCCGATAACGGGGCGGTCTTCGGATCGCCCCGTTTCATTTTTCATGCGCCTTCATTTACGTCTCGCCACCTCGGCTGGAAATCTGGCAGCGTTCAGAATTTCGCTCTCATGGGAAGCGACCTTCCCCGTGCGGGTAATTGACTCGCCGATTTTTTCCGGTATATTCAGCGAGGCGATGTGTGGCGCATTGCCATAACCGTAGAGCCACCACCGCCATTGACCATTGCCGCTCACCGATAAAGGCGTCCTGTAGCCCTGCGCTCAGGCTGCAAAGCCGCACCAACAGCGGCTGCCGAAGTGAGGCGTTCATTTCAGGCTCAGGCGTTCGCTCGCACGACTCGAAGCTCGTTCCGAATAGGCATGATTCGTGAAGACCGCCGCACGACAGCGGTCCTCACACGGTTGCCCGTGTCTGCCCGCAGCAGAGAGCTTGCGTGGCGTGACGATGAATGCGGGCGGCAACAGCTTGCAGGAGACCACCTATGAGAACCGTATTGAAAATCAGCGCACTTGCCCTTGCGCTGCTCTTGATGGCTAGCGTCGCCTGGTCACAAAGCACCAACCAGTTCGGCAATATTGCCGAGCGCCAGCGCACCTCGACCGTGCTTGGCGGCACTGGCCTCTTCAATACCTTTTCGACGCGCACGCTCTACAAAGGCGAATTCAACTTCGCGCTCTTCTGGAATAATTTCGACCGCAGCCCCGGCGCCCTAGACATCAATCAAGTGCCGTTCAACATCACCGTCGGCCTCACAGACCGATGGGAGCTGTGGGTGGACTGGGTGACCTGGCAGCAGACGACTTCGCGCCAGCCATTTTTGCTGAGTGGTTATCAATACAACGCTGTGCGCCAGTTCGGCAGCCCGTTTGACTTGCTCGGCCCGGCGGTCGGAGGTCGCAACGGCGGTGCGGCGTTCTTCCCCGGCACAGGCTCGCTGGTCGGAGGCATTCTGCCGGCGCTCGGGCGCTTTGGGCTTCCATCAGGCACGGCGACTCCGAGCGGCTTACCCTCGCCTGCGGGCCCGGGCGGCTCGCCGGTCGCCGGCCTCGGCCCCGCCTTTGTCGCCAGTCAGCCGAATTATTTCAATGATCTGCCGATGTTCGGCGTCGTTGACTTCCTCGGCTTTGATTCCTTAGGCCGCCCGGTGCTGGGGCCGCGCGAATCAACCAACGGCACGGGCGACGTGTACGCCGGCAGCAAGTTCAACCTGATCGATCCGAACCGCCACTGGTTCAGCCTGGCGCTTGGCGGTTATGTGAAGTTTCCGATCTCGCGCAGCGACGACGCGCGGGCGCGTGGCCGCACCAACGGCGAATTTGAATACGGCCCGATGCTCATTCTCGGCCAGGAGTTTCTCGACCACCGCCTGCGCTTCTATGAAAACGTCGGCTACATTCACACCAACGACATTCATCAGCGCGGCGTCAAAGTCTTAGACCTGCGCGACAAGCTGCAACTCAACGTCGGCGGCGCGCTGGCCATCAACAAATACATCGAGCTGGTCGGCGAGCTGGCCGGCACGGTTTATGTCGGCAGCGGCACGCCGAGCCTGCAACAGAGCGACCCGTTAGATTTGAACATCGGCGCGCGCTTTTTCCTGCGCGACGGCACGATTGCTTTCGGCGGCGCTTATCGGCGGCAACTGAACAGCAGCGACAGCAATCGCCTGTTCGACACGCTCGAATGCGTGGAGGTGGTGGTACAGCCGCCCGACGATTGCCATCATAAAGATAGCGGCGTGCATGCGACGTGCGGCGATTGCGGCTGCCCGCCGCCCCCGCCGCCGACGAAGAAGGTCGAATGCAAGCAGAAGCAGGTGCGCTTCAATCGCGGCAGCCAGAACGGCTTTGTCGGTTTCTTCTCCGTCGGCACCCGCAAAGGCTGTCCGCCGCCGCCGGTGCCGGTCTGTGTGATCGATACCTCTGGACGCATGGTGACGCGCGGCGACCGGCTGACGCTGACGGTCAAGCCGTCAACGCCCGGTTATCCCGATTCGCAGATCGCTTACGATTACCGCTGGGAGATTCACGACGCCCGCGGCAACTCGGTGTCGGCCAACGGCACGGGGCCTGTGGTCGAAGTCCCGACCGGCGGGCTCGATTGCGGCAGCTACACGGCGATGGCGACGGTGATTGCGACCGCTAAAGGTGTTGAGCATCCCGACTGCCCCGACCGCACCGCACAGTCGAATTGCTCTGTGGCTTTTGAGATCACCGAAGCGCCCTGCCCGAACATCACCTGCAACATCGTCGCTTCAAACACCAATGTCACCGAAGGCGACCGCGTCACGCTGCGCGCTGCGGGGACGGGCGACAGTAACTTCCGCTACGACTGGACGACGACCGGCGGCAGGCTGTCAGCGACCACGAGCCGCGAAGTGACGCTCAACACCACGGGCGTCATCGGCCCGCTGACCGTCACCGTGCGCCTGGTGCCCGACCGCACGCGCTGCGGCGAGCCGTGTCCGGGCAGCAGTTGCTCGCTGACGATTACGACGCGCGAAGTGCCACCGCCGCGCGAACGGCCCAGGCCGCTCGTTCCGTGTGGGCCGATCTTTTTCCTCTTCAACTCGGCGCGCATCACCAACGAGCACAAGGCGTGCCTCGACGAAGTTGCCATCCAGTTGCAGCAAGACCCGCGCAGCAGCGTCGTCATTGACGGCCACCGCGATGCGGCAGAGCGCATCGGCATCTCGCTTACGCGTGCCAACAACGCCCGCGATTACCTGGTGACCGAGAAAGGCATTGACGCGGCGCGCATCACGGTGCGTAACTTCGGCGACACTTGCCCTTTCCCGAACCACGACAGCAAGCTGAATGGTCGTGTCGAATTCTGGGTCCTTCCCGAAGGCGCGACCATTGAAGACATTGACGCGGTGAAGAAGTGCGCGAGCGGTTCGTCGCCACGCGTCATCACCGGCGAGCAGCCGGCCCCGTCAACGCCGAAGCGGCGTACAACGCGACGGCGCGGCAGACCCGAACCGCTGGCCGACGCCGACGATGAAGAGGATGCCGAGCCCGATAGCGCGCCGCCCGCGCAGACTTACGTGCAGACGCAAGCGCCCGCTCAGGTCAGGCCGCCGGCCAGCGTACCTTCACCTGCGGACGCCGCATTGACCAGAGCCACTGTCGTACGCGCTGTCAACGCACAGGTCGTTGATGGCGGCCTGCGCATCACCATCAGCACCGATGGGGCGGCGCAGTATCAGGACTTCACGCTGGCCAACCCGGCGCGCATTGTGATTGACCTCACGGGCGTGCGCTGGGCCGGCGGCAGCTTGATGACGAAGCCGGCGGCAGGGCCAGTCGAGCGCATCCGCGTTGGCGAGCCGCAAGCCGGCACGGTACGTATCGTCCTCGACCTGAAATCGCCGGTCGGCTATCGCATCAGCCGCGATGGCTCTATCATCGTCATCACCATTGGCGAGCGGGCCATCGCCGCGACCGCCGCCAGCGAGTAAACCGGCGACCATCACTGCAAGCCTCCTGGAAGGGGCGGCCCACAGGCCGCCCCAATTTGTTTTCGAGTGAGAGATTGGCAGGTTGGTTTCTACTGCTGCGCTTGCGGCGCGAGCAGGATGTCGGCGATCTGGTGGGAGAGTTTGTTGAGGCTGCCGCCAACGTTTTCCATGTTGGCCATCACGACGACGGCGAGGCCCTTTTCGGGAATCATGTACAGGTAGGTGCTGACGCGCTGCTGCGCGCCGCCGTGCGACACGTCCTTCAAGCCATTGTGCGTGCCGATCTGCCAGCCTAGCCCGTAAGTGGTCTCATTGCCGTTGCGGATCTTTTGTCTCGTCCACATCTGTGCCAGCGTTTCCGGCTTCACCAGCATCCCGGTCTGCACGGCGATGGCGAATTGCGCCAGGTCTTCTACAGTCGAGCAGAAACCGCCGCCGGGTATCTTATAACTGGTGTCGGCAAGCCCGGAGTTGCGCAAGCTGCCGTCTTCCATCTTGACATAACCCTGAGCGCGGTTCGGGATGATCTCGGCCACCTCATCGACCCGCATGCGGGCCATGCCGGCGGGCGTAAAAATTTTAGCGCGCACATAATCAGCGAACTTCATGCCGGAAGCGCCTTCGACGGCGCAGCCCAGCACCGTGTAGCCGTGTGTCGTATAAGTGTACTTTGTGCCCGGCTCGAACAGCAGCGGCTCGTCTTTGAATACTTCCAATCCTTCGACAACGCTGTTGAAGTGGCGCGTGCTGGCATATTCCGCGTCGCTCTTGTAATGCCGCACGCCGGCCAAATGTCCCAACAATAGCCGCGCCGTGACCGGCCACTGCTTCTGCGGGAAGGCCGGGCAGTAAGTCTGAATCGGCGCGTCGAGATTCAATTTGCCATGCTCGGCCAGTTGCATGACGGCTATGGCGGTGATCGTCTTCGAGATCGAGCCGAGGCGATAAACCGTCCCGGTTTTCGCCGGCACATAGTTTTCAACGTCGGCCAGCCCATAGCCGTGTGAGCCGCGCAGCTTGTGATCGGTGACCACCGCGACCGATAGACCGGGGATGCTCTGCTGCGACATGACGGCGGTGATCTCTTTGTCGATCTTTTCGAGCTTATCCGCGGGTAGCGTCTGTGCCGCCGCCGGAACACAGGCCAGGAGCAGAATGCAGAACACGACACGCATGGCGAATGGTCGAATCATCAGAAGCCTCCTGATTGTGAGTGAGTCGGTTTATGGATGTATGGGCACGCGCGGGCGCTACCAGAGCGGCCATCATATATCACGCAGGGTGGTGGTTTCCAGGTGCAAAAACTTATGGCTGTTTCGCGGTGGGCGCGGCCATGCCATGCAGGATACCAAAAGCCGTCGGCGGCTTGAGATAAGCCGAGGCCGCGCGCCGTGCATCATCACTCGTAATCTTTTCGAGCTGCGCCGCTAGAGTGTCAACTTCGGCAGGCTGCCGCAAATAGATGGCGGCGCGGGCATATTCCAGCGCCCGTTCCGACGATTGCTGCAAGCGCGCAAGGCTGATCGTTTCGGCGACAAGGCGGGCGCGAATCGCTTCTTCTTTAGTCAACCCTTCGCGCGCCAGCCGTGTAAGCTCGGCAAGCAACGCGGCGCGCGCTTTGGCTTCGCTTGCGGCATCGCTCACCAGTTGCGCGTAGAGACTGCCGGCGACAAACTGGGCGTCATAATCAAACGCCGCGGCGAGCGCCAGCCCTTGCCGGTCACGCAGCTCCTGAAGCAGTCGTCCGCCTTCACCATTCATCGCCGCCTTCAACAACTCGATGGCCGGCAAGTCTTTGCTATCGGCTTTCGGGCCGCTGAAGCCGGCGGCAATGCTCGCCTGTTCGCGCCGGCGTGATTCCGCACGCTCTGCCGGCTGCGCTTGCGGCACCTTGACCTGTAAGGCTTTCTCAAGCTCGCGCCGGCGGAAGCCTTCGGCCAGTTGCGAGGCGACCAGCGACGAGCCATTGGTGTCGCCAACGATGAACGCCTGCGGCAGTTGTTGCTTGACGGCGCGTTCGTGCAGGGCGCGCAATTCTTCGCTTGTAGCTTTCACTACAACCGCCTCGCGCCCGTGCGACGGCAGCCCGTAAGCGTGGCCGGCCCACATCGCCTGCCGCAACAGCTCGCGCGCCTGCGCCTCGGCAGTGTCGCGAAGGCTGCGTTGCGCGCCCATCTGTGCGAGCCGCGCCGGTTGAATGTCTGTGTCTCTGAAGGCCGGCTCTTCAATCACGTCGCGCAGCAGCTTTAAGGCTCGGTCGGCATTGCGCGACGGCACGCTCAACAGGTAGCCGAAAAAGTCCGGCTCGTTGACGATCCCGATCTCGGCTCCCAACTGATCCCACTCGTTGGCGAGTTGCGGGGCGAGCCGTCGTGGCGTGCCCATCAGCATACTGCGCAGCATCAGCTCGGTCGTGCCACTGGTCGCTTCGTCTTCAATCACACGCCCGCCTTGAAACAACAGGGCAACGGTGACCAGCGGCAACGAATGATCTTCGCGCACGAAGGCGCGCGGGCCGTTGAGCGTCGAGTAGTCTTTGACTGCCAGCGGCAACAGCGACTCCGACATCGCCTGCTGTTCGGCGGTAGATTCCGCGCCTTGCGTGATGACGGCGAGCGCAGAGGCGGCATCGGCAGCGCGCGGCTTGATCGCTTCAGGCGCTTGCGCCAGGCCCGAAACCCACGTCGCCACGGTTGTCGCAAAGCTCGTCGCGTCAAACGTACGCGGCGCCGCCGATATCGGCTCATACTCATGCAGCGCCATGTTGGCCGTCGTCAGGTAGCGGGCCGCCAGATGCTGCACCTCTTCAGCGCGCACGGCGCGCAGCCGCGCCCGGTAATCATTGGTATCGCGCAGGCTGAGCTTTGCCGCTTCAAGCTCGGCAAACCGAGCGGCGCGCGAGCTGTAGCTTTCACTACGATTCAACAATTGCTTTTCGGCGACGGCGCGCGCCCGCGCCATCTCGCCTTCGCCGGGAACTTCGCGCCGCGTCTGGTCGAGCTCTTGCAGCAGCAGGGCTTCGGCGCGGTCAAGCAGCGGTGCGCCTTTGGCGTCGCTCGCCACTTGCATTTGAATGGCGAGCAAGCCGTCGTCCGCGACCGGCAAATAATTGGCAGCCACCCACGTCACCAGCATCTGGCTATCGAGCAACGAGCGCCGCAATCGCGAGGCGCGGCCCTGGCCGAGCATCGCCGCCAGTAGTTCGAGCGCCGGGCGCTCAGGGGCGCTCGCGCCCGGCACGCGAAAGCCGACAGTGACGAGGGTTTGATTGATGTCGCCGCGCTCTTCTTTATAACGCAGCTTCCCCGGCTCGCCCTCGCTCGGAGGCGGTGTCGTTGGCGCCGGGCGCGTGTCGGAAGCCGTGGGCTGGGGGGCCGGGTGATTGCTCGGATGTGGCGCTGGATTCTTCGCTTGCAGCGTCGGGGTTGCTGTTTTAGCTGGCGGCGCAGCAGCCGGCGTGAACAGCCCGTAGAGTTTTTGAATCTCGATCAACGCGTTGAAGGTGATGATGTCGCCGACGACCGTGAGTGTCAGCCGTTCGGGCCGGTAATGTGCCCGGTAAAACTCAAGCAGTTGGTCGCGGGTGAGCGTGCGCAAGGCTTCGACGTCTGCTGTGCGATCAAAACCAGCGGGCGTGCCGGTATATGCCAGATTGATCAGGCGGGCTAGCGCCGTGGCCGAAGCACCATCACTGATTAAAGAGTAAGGCTGATTACTGAAAGTCGTGCCGGTGCTTGATCGCCCATCGTCAAGCAGCAAGCCGGCACGCCACTTCTCTTCGGCAATAACCAGCGGAATCTCGCGCCGCATGGCATCGCCGTCAAGCGCCGGATTGATCAGCAGGTCGCTTTGAATGCTGAGCGCCTCTGCCATTTTGCTGGCCGGCGCAGTGACGGAATAATCCGCAGTCGCATAAGACAGGCCGGTGTCGAGGATGCCGCCGACGGCGCGCAATTCCTCAAGGGCTTTGGGCCGCAGCGGGGTCCCCTTCAGCACGCAGCGTTGCAAAAGGCGCGCAATGCCGGTTTCAGTCTCCGGCTCCTGGCCCGCGCCCGCCGTGAAACTGGCTTCCAGAGCCACAAGCGGAGCCGAGTGCAATTCCTTAATGATGACGGTGATGCCGTTTTGCAAGACGAAGCGCGACGCGCTGCCGGCTTGTTCCTGTTTGACGACGACCGCGGCAGCAGGAATCTTCACGGGCTCAGCCGGCGTCGTGCTGGTGCCCGGCGTTGTCGGCACGCGTGGCCGCGTCCGTCCGCTCTGCGCGGCGGCGAGGCCGGCGAGTGAAGTCAGAATTAACGTGATGCTGGACACACAGGCGAGAAATGATTTCAAACGACGCACCGGGTTACTCCTTCTTTGATGGCTACTGAAAATGATAGGGGTGCGATTCGCGCAGCGTCAACGCAGATGCGCGGCTGAGCCTTTGACGCCGCGCGCTTTTCAGCTTGCCAGATTGCGAAGCCATGATGCGTGTGCTTGAATCTCATAAGGACGCTTCATCTGCTGACCGCGAGGCCGGATGAGGAAAAAGGTTCGGATAACCCAACTGCTGCGCCCGCACTGGCCCGCGCTTGTGCTTGCTTTCATCGCTGTTCTCGGCGAAACGCTCACAGACCTGTTGGAGCCCTGGCCGCTGAAAGTCGTCCTCGACAACGTCATCGGCAACAAAGCGCTGCCGCAGTGGATGCAGGGCTACATCGTCTCGTGGCTCGGCACCGACAAGACCGCCATCCTGCATTTTGCCATCGTTACAGTCATCACCATCGCGCTGGTCGGCGCGGTCAGCTCGTACGCCGAAAAGTACCTGACGACCAGCGTCGGCCAGTGGGTGATGCATGACCTGCGCACCACGCTCTACCATCACATCCAGCGATTGTCGCTCGCCTATCATGATCAGAAGAAGACAGGTGATTTAATCAGTCGCGTCACCAGCGACATCGGCGCGGTGCAGGATTTCATCTCGTCGGCGCTGCTCGGCATGATCGTCAACGTGCTGACGCTGGTCGGCATGCTCGGCGTGATGTTTTATGTCAACTGGCATTTCACGCTGATCGCGCTGTCGGTCGCCCCTTTGCTCTTCCTGGTCGTCTACAGCTTCACGCGCCGCATCAAACGGGCAGCGCGCGAGGTGCGCAAGAAAGAAGGCGACGTGGTCTCGGTGGTGCAGGAATCGCTCGCCTCGATCCGCGTCATCCAGGCATTCGCCCGCGAAGATTTCGAGGTCAAACGCTTCGAGCAGGAGAGCCTGGAAAGCGTCGAGACAGCGCTGCGCGCCCGCGCTATGAAAGCCCGCCTGACGCCTATCGTCGAAGTCATCACCGCCGCAGGCACCTGCCTGGTGCTATGGTACGGCGCACGGCTGGTGCTTGCAGGCGAGATGTCCGCCGGCTCGCTGCTCGTCTTCTTTCTCTACCTCGGCAAGATGTACAAGCCGATGCGCGACCTGTCGAAGATGACCGACACGCTGTCGAAGACCGCCGTCGGCTTCGAGCGCATCAAAGAAGTTTTGGAAACCGAGCGCGACGTGAAAAACCTGGCCGGCGCACGCCGAGCGCCGCCGCTCAAAGGGCGCATTGAATTCAACCACGTCTTCTTCGGCTATTCGGAAGAGCAATTGATCCTGCGCGACATGAGCTTGCAGATTGAGCCAGGGCAGGTCGCGGCACTGGTCGGGCCGACGGGGGCGGGCAAGAGCACAGTCGTCAGCCTGGTGGCGCGCTTTTATGATCCGCTGGCCGGGCAGGTGCGCATTGATGGGCGCGACGTGCGCGGCTATAAGCTGAAATCGCTGCGCCAGCAGATCAGTTTCGTTTTGCAGGAGAACTTACTTTTCCGGGCGCCGATCTGGCAGAATATCGCCTACGGCAAACCGCAGGCGAAACGTGAAGAGATCATTCACGCCGCCCATCTGGCGAACGCCGACGAGTTCATCAACCGGCTGCCCGAAGGCTATAACACGATGGTCGGTGAGCGCGGCGTGACGCTATCCGGCGGACAGCGGCAGCGGCTGGCCATTGCGCGAGCCATCATTCGCCATTCGCCGATCTTGATTTTGGATGAGCCGACTTCGGGACTCGACGCGGCGTCGGAAGAGCTGGTTTTTGAAGCGCTCAACCGGCTGATGGAGAACAAGACCAGCATCGTCATCGCGCACCGCCTGGCGACCATCCGTCGGGCCGACGTCATCTTTGTCATAGACGGCGGGCGCGTCGTCGAGCACGGCAAGCATGACGAGTTGATCGCGCGCGGCGGCCTCTACGCGCAGTTGTACGAGATTCAATTCAAAGACGAAGCGCCGGTCGAAGTGTTGCCCGGCTGACATTGCGTTTTCTGCGGCGCCCGCTGTATGGTCTCGTAGATCAATGCTCGGGATGAATCTGACCACTATGATTAAAGACGCAATGCTCAAGCGCCGGCTGGCGCGGGCGCTTGCCCTGTGGCTGGTGCTGTTTCCCTGCTTTGCGGCGGCGGCGATTGCACAGAGCGCCGCGTCGCAGACTTCGCAATCCGCCACACCGCAGCCGCAGACCGATACACTCGAGGCGCTCGCTACGCGGCTCAGCTCACATCTGGCACAGCCACGATTCGCGCCCGCTGCCTGGGGCGTCAAGATCGTTTCGCTCGATACCGGCAAGACCTTGTTCGAGCACAACCCGCAGAAATACTTCAACCCGGCATCGAACGCCAAGCTCTACACGACGGCGCTGGCGCTCGACCGCCTGGGCGCGGATTATCGCATTCGCACGTCGCTTTATTCGACCGCACGGCCTGATGCATCGGGAACACTCAAAGGCGACCTGATCGTTTACGGACGCGGCGATCCGACCATGGCCGCGAGCCTCAATGGCGGCGATTACTTCAAGCCGCTTGAGCCGCTGGCAGACCGGCTGGCCGTCGCCGGCGTGCGGCGCGTCGAAGGCGACCTGATCGGTGATGAAAGCTACTTCAACACCCCGGCAATAGGCTCCGGCTGGGAGTGGGACGATCTACAGGAATACTATGGCGCTGAGGCGTCGGCGCTCAATATCAACGACAACGCGCTTGATCTCTTCGTCAAGCCTGCCGAGCGCCCCGGTCAGCCTTGCCGCATAACGACCGGCCCGCCTTCGAGCTGGCTGACGATCATCAACCGCACAGAGACTGCGCCGAAAGACGCCGAAGGCCGCATCATGGTCTACCGCCCGGTCGGCGAGAACATCGCCTACGTTTCGGGGCGGCTGCCGATTGGTGGCAAGGATTACAGAGGCTCGGTGGCGGTTCATAATCCTGCGGGGCTGTTCGTTGCGCAGCTTAAAGAAGCGCTCGCGCGGCGCGGCATCACGGTGACGGGCCGCACGCGGACGATTGATTGGAAGTACCGCGAAGTCACGCCGGTTGATTGGACGAAATGGATTGAGCTTGGCTTCGTCGAATCGCCGCCGCTCAGAGAGATCGTGCGCGCGACCTTGAAGCCGTCACAGAACCTCTACGCACAGTTGCTGCTCTTGCAGGTCGGCGCGTCGCCCGTTTCCCACCTGACCACCGAAGAGATGGGCGCCGAAGCGTTGCAGGACTTCCTGCCGACAGCGGGCGTCAAGAGGGGTGACGTGCTGCTCGAAGAGGGCTCAGGGCTGTCGCGCCGCGACATCATCACGCCGAATGCCACGGTCGCGCTGCTCACCTTTATGAGCCGTCATCGCTTCGCCGAAGATTATCGCAACAGCCTGCCGATAGCCGGGGTGGACGGAACCTTACAAAATCGCATGAAGGGAACGGCGGCGGCGAGCAACGCCAGGGCCAAGACCGGGACGCTGCGTTACGTCTATGCGCTCTCCGGGTACGTGACAACGGCAGCCGGCGAGCATCTGGCGTTTTCGATCATGCTCAACAACTATTACAACGCCGAGCGCGCGACGGCTCCGGCGACGGCGACCGCCGCTTCAGCGCCGCGCATTCCCGCGCCGCGCGAAGACGTGGACGCCATTGTCGTGATGCTTGCGGGCTTCAGCGGCAGGAGCCAGTAGGCAGGGAGCAGGAAGCAGCCAACACACCTATACAAAAACAGAAGGCAGCAGGCATTGATTCAAAGATCACTGGCCTGCTGCCTTCACTGTTTTATGACTGTCTCTTGCTTCCTGCTCCCTGCCTGCTATCGACTATTTTCACGGCGAGACCACCAGGCGCAGCGGCGCCGAAGTGGCAGTGGTGCCGGCAGCGTCGCGCACCTGGAAGACGAGCGTAAAAGTTCCGGTCACAGTCGGCTTGCCGCCGAAGATGCCGGTCGCCGGATTGAGCGTGAAGCCCGCCGGCAGCGCGCCGCTGATGATGCTCCAGGTATAGGGCTGCGAGCCGCCGTTGGCGACCATTACAAAGGCATAATCAACGTTGACTTGCGCCGTTGGGAAATCGCCCGTCGTCACCACTATGAGCGGCCCCGCCGTCACCACGATGTGCAGCGTGTCCGAGAGCGTCGAGGCCAGAGTCGAATCGGCTATCCTGATTACAAAGTTGTACTGGCCGGCGACGGTCGGCTTGCCACCGATGATGCCGGTCGTTGGGTTGAGCGTGAAGCCCGCCGGCAGCGCGCCGCTCGCCAATGCCCATGTGTACGGCACGGTACCGCCGGCACCGTGCAGCACATAGGCATAGTCCACGCCGGTGACGGCAGCGGGCAGCGTTCCCGTATCGATGACGACGGGCGGGCCGAGCGCAATGATCAGGTTTAAGGGCGACGACACCGCCGTGGTGTTGTCGGTATCAGTCACCCGCACCGTGAAGCTGTAATTGCCGACGGTCGTCGGACGGCCTGACAGGACGCCCGTGGTAGGGTTGAGCGTCAGGCCCGGTGGCGGCGTGCCGCTGTTGAGCGCCCAGGTCGCCGGCGGGCGCCCACCGGTAAAGAGCAACTGCGTCGAGTAATTTGCGCCGGTCAGCCCCGATGGCAGGTCACCAGCGGTGACGACGCGCAACGGGTCAATATCCGGCACCACCGTGATCGTATAGCTGGCCACCGCCGCCGCGCTGTTGGCGTCGGTAGCGCGCACGGTAAAGCTGAAGTTGCTGCCAAAGACCGTTGGCGTGCCGGCGATCAGGCCCGAAGCGCTCAACGACAGCCCCGCCGGCAGCGCCCCGCTGGTCAGCGTGAAGGTGTACGGCGCTCGACCGTTGGCCGTTTGCAACTGCTGGCTGTAGGCTTCGCCCTTCTTGCCGCGCGGCAGGTTAGTCGTGGTAATCATGAAGACGCTGTTCTGCAAGGTGATTGGGCGCGTGCCGACGACCGTCGCATTGCCTGCCGCGTCGAGCAGGCGAATGGCGAGCGTGTGATCGCCATTACTGAACTTCGTGGTATCGAGCGTGAAGCTGTAGCCGGCTCGCGAGGCGTTCGGGAAGCTGCCCCAGACGGCGCCGATGTCCGGGCGGTTCAGCCCGTAGATGGCTTCGCCGACCTTCGCGCCATCCACCAGCACTTCGACGGTTGCAATGCCGATGTTGTCCAGCGCCCAGCCCGAGCCGGTTGCCACTGTGCTGAGCGTGGCGCGGAAGTCTGGCACTTCCAGGTTGCCGAAGGGCGCGACATGATCCGCCGGCTTGATAGTGATGGCCAGCGTGCGAGTCACAGACTGCTCTGCCGAATCGGTGACGCGAACGACAAAGACCGCGGTGCCGGGCGAAGCCGGTGTCCCTGAGATCACCCCGTTGGCCGACAGGTTCAAGCCCTGGCCGAGGCTGCCGCTGCTGACGCTCCAGGTGTAAGGCGGCACGCCGCCGGTCGCTTGCAGGGTCTGCGAGTAGGGCCGTTCGGCGCTGGTCTCAGGCAATTGCACCGTCTGAATGACCAGCGGCGGCGGCGGCGGCACAACCAGAATGAAGAGCGTGTGGGTGCTAGAAGTGCCGACCGCGTCCTTGACGCGCACTGTGAAGGCGTAGGTGCCGACAGCGTTTCCGCGCCCGCTGATCGTGCCGTCGCTTTGCATCGTGATGCCGTCCGGCAGCGTTCCAATGTCGAGCGTCCAGGCGTAAGGCGCGACACCGCCGGCAGCTTCGAGGTGAGCTGTGTAGCTCAAGCCTTGCGTGGCGTTCGGCAGCGCTTCTGTACGAATCGCCAGCGGCGGCGGCGGCGGGCCGACGGTGATCGTCAAAGGCTTTTTCGCCTGGCGGTCGGCAGAGTCGCCGGCGATGACCGTAAAGTCACTCGTCCCCTGCGCCGTCGGCGTTCCCGACAACATGCCATCAGTTGAGAGCTTGATGCCGTCAGGCAGGGCGCCATATTTCGCCTTCTTCTTCTTGACCCAGTTGTAAGGAGCGCTGCCGGCGGTGGCCTGTAGCTGATGCTGATATGGCACGCCGACGGCGGCAGCCGGCAGCGGGTTGCTGCTCAGGATGGTGAATTGCGGCGGCGCTTCAATGTCAATCGCTAATGCCCTGGTGGCCGTCTGGCCACTCTGCTCGGTCACCTGCACCGTAAAGTTCGCGGTGCCCGGTGTCGTCGGTCGGCCCGTGATGCTGCCGTCGCTGTTCAATTGCAAGCCATCAGGCAGTCGCCCGCCGGTGATCGTCCAGCGATAGGGCGTGCTGCCGCCTATGGCCTGTAAGGTGCGCAAGTAATCCTGACCGACGACGCCATCGGGCAGCGATTCGGTGGTGATCTCCAGGGTGCTGATCGCCGGGTTGATGGTGATCGCCAACGTCACCGTAACGCTGGCCGAAGCCGAGTCTGCAAGCCGGATGATAAAGCTCGACGTGCCGGCACGCTCAGGCACGCCGGCGATGACGCCGGTCGTCTGGTTGAGCGACAGGCCATCGGGGAGATTGCCCGACACCTTAGACCAGTTGTAAGGCGTCTGGCCGCCCGAAGCGCCGAGGCTCTGGCTGTAAGTGGTGCCGACCGAGCCGCGCGGCAACTGTGCCGTGGTGATCGTCAGCGGCGCGGCAGGCTTAACGATGATGGTCAGCGCCTTGGTCGCCGAGCTGTTGTTGCTGTCTGTAACTTTGACGACAAAGTTGCTCGTGCCGGCAGTCGTCGGCGTGCCGGAGATGTTGCCGGACTGTGAAAGCGTCAGCCCCGGCGGCAGCGTGCCGCTGTCCACAATCCAGAGGTAATCGGGCCTGCCGCCGCTGGCGACCAGGGCGCGGTCATAAGCAACGGCGACCGTCGCTTCGGGCATGCTGGTAGTGCCGATTGAAAGTGTCGGCGCGACCGTCGGCGTAACGACCGGGACTTCGTTGGAATAGGCTGACTGGCCGCTGATGTTGAAAGCGCGCACGCGATAAGCGTAAGCCGTGTTCGGCAGCGCTGTGCCGTCTGTATGGCGCGGCGAGCTGGTCGGCGTCGTCGCCAGCAGACTGAATTCGGCGCTCGTGCCGCCGCGCCGCTCGATCTGAAACCCTTGCGCCGCGCCATCGCTGCCTGCCGAGGTGTCTTGCCAGACAAGCGTGACTTCGGTGGGCGAAGAAGCGGTGGCGACCAGACTGGCCGGTGCTGATGGCGGCGGCGGCGGCAACTGGTTGATCCAGCCGATCTGCGCCGCGGTGTGCGGACAGAGCGCCAGCTCGTTGAGCCGCATCATGCAGGCGGTCGAGTTGTTTGTGCAGCTCGCATCCTGGCAGTTGCCGTTGGTGGCTTCGCGGCGGATTTCGGGCGCGCAACTACAACTACAGGTCTGATAGCCGGGCTGAAAGTATTCATCGCAGGCGTAGAAGATGTGGCCGGTTTCGTGGCTGACGACGCGCGACAGCGGCCAGCCGAAGCTGCGGTACAGGCTCTGCACATACGGGCCGCCGATGAAGGCCCACGAGGCGCGGTGGTCGGTAAACGCGGTCGCTGTGCCAATGGGGTTATAACCGACGAATATCGAGTAGGCCCAGTCGGTGTGCTGTTGCTGCCTGAGCGCCTCGTCATACGCAGCGACTCGCGTTGCCGTATCGCCGTCGCTGACTCCGAGGTTCGACATGATCTTAGCGATCCAAAAGGTCGCGTCGCTGGCCGGGTGCAGGATTGGTTCGTAAGGCACCTGGCAGGCGGCATCGCTCGGCAGGTGGGTAATCAGTGTGAATTGCAGGGGCCGCGCCAACCGAAAGGCGCGCGACTGCTCGACCCACCAGTTCAAGCCTTCGAGCGTCTGCGAGACCGCCGCCGTGGCATCGTCATTCGACCAGGAATAGAGATTGGGGTCAGCCGTGCCATTGCTCTCGATGAGAAAGAGAGCGACGACTACCGTGCCATCCATCACGTCCGAGTTGCCGAAGAACTGTGTATGCACATCGCCGGCGGGCGCGCGGCCAAGCATCCGCAGGTTCTGGATCATCTGCTCGCGGTTGATCTGCGGGTGCGGCTCGGTATCGATGAAGCCCGGTCGGTCGGTCTGCGCTCCACTCGGGCGCGCGGCATCGCGCTGGCGGCGCGCGTTGCGGCCCGAAGCCATGTCATTGAACAGGCTGATGGCGATCTGCGTGTTGCGGTCACGAAAGCCTGCGGGCGGCGCAGTGATGACTGAACGGTGAATGGCGCGTATGCGGTGCTGGCCGAGGATGCGGGCTTCGACGGCGGGCGTGATCCAACCGAAGATGGCTTTCGGCGGCAGCACCACGGCGACCGTGCCGCCCGCCGCCGTGATAAAGTCCCGCGCTTCAATCAGCTCGTTTGCGGTCTCGGCCTCGACCAGAACGAGCGTGTAATCTTTCATTGCTTCGACCGGTGCGCGCGACGCGGCGCTCTGTGCCGAAGCGGGGGCACTTGCAACAGTTATGAGCAGTAGCAGAACACAGCACAGCAAAACCACACGAAACATTAGTAACAACCTCAATGGAGTGTGAATCCCGCAGCCGTTACTGCCTGCGTGGGCTGCAGGCGGGATGGCGCAGTGAGCGAAACCAATAATCAGGAACAGACGGCACCGGAGCCCTGCGACCGTCTGCCTGAGCTGGTCAGGAAAATTCGAGCGGGGGAGTTTCGCCCGAAGCCTGCCTTAGCTAGATTCCGATTCTCACTGAATAATTACGACTTCGCCGATAAGTTATGAATGCTGCCCGCACCGCCTCCCCAACAAGTGTGGATGCGGCAAGTGATTTAAGGTCGCGAGTATATCTGATACGAAGCGCCGCTCGCAAGTCGAAAGCGATTGCGATTTTCTTCTTTCCAAAGGTGGTTCCGGGTGATCACGAGATGGGGCAGGATGACCCTAGCTGGCAGGCGCATCGGCCTCGACACGGCCTGCGGCGGCCAGCAACTGGTCGAGCGTATGATGCGTCACACTGTCGCTATAGATGACGTCGAGCAGCGCCCTTTGCTTATCGGCGATGCTCATTTGATCGAGATCATTATAGGTAAAGCTTTCTTGTAGGGCGTCGAACGGCTCGGGCAGGCAGCGCTGCCAGCCGTGGTAAGCGATGACGCGCCCCGGCTGTGTGGGCGCGGCATTGGCTTCTACTGTGCTCGCCGGGCGAGTTGCGACCGGCATGGTGACGACGTTGGTCGCCATCGGCGGCGCGACCTCGGCCTGTTCCTGCGGCCAGGCGATGCCGGCGATGACGGAGGGCGATGGGCGGCGCGATTTCGCCAGAATCTCATCATAGGTCTCTCGACATTCCGGGTAGACACGAGCATAAGGTGAGCGCGCAATGATTTCTGCCCACCGCCTGGCCTCTTCGAGGCGGCCCACTTCGGCGAGCTCAACGGCCAGGTTGTTGATATACAAATAAGGGACGAGCGGTTGGGAAGTCGCCAGCGTGCGGACCAGCGGCCCGAGGCTTTCAAGGTGCCGCAACGCGCCCTGATGGTCGCCCTGCCCGCATCTGTAGACCGCCATCATGGATTGCGCGTTGACGGTCGTCACCATGTCGCCGCCATACCGGGTTGAAGCAATCTGTGCCGCTTCGTCGAAGAGGCGCACCGCCTCGTCGTGCTGGCCAGCTTCTTTGTAAGAAATCCCCAGGGCCTGGGTCGCCCGCGCCCGGAAGCCGAGAGGCAGGTCAAAAGATTCGGCCAGCCGCTCGAAGCCCGCCCGCGCCCGCTCAATGTTGCCGCGCCGCTTCCAGCAGAAGACCTGATAGTACTGCCCAAGACTTTGATACGGGCGCGGCAAAGGCGCATGGGTGAAGATACGGCTGATCTGTTCGACCGTTTCAGTCTGCTTCAGGTCCAGCGCCTGATCGGCGATAGCGATCAGCCGATTTCCAGCCGCCTTCAGGCTCTTTGTATCGTAAACAACCTTTATCAGTTTCGCGACAATTTGCTGATAGAATGCGCCATGCAATGGGACGTGATCTGTCTCCCCCTTAAAGGAGAACGATTCAATGTTGAAAAATTTATTCCTGGTCGCTTTCTGCATCATGTTTCTGCCGATGCTCGAGTCGCTCTCCCACAGCAAAGGCGCCTAAGTTGCCGGCCCTGCCGTGGCGTTTGCCGGGCACGGCAATATGGGCGGCGAAGCGTGCACCTGGGCTGCCCCGGCTGTATCTGTGATCCCGGCGAATCGTCTAACTGCATACGAACCTCCGCAGCCAGCGGGCAGCCAAATGATAAGACGCCAGGTGGCAAAATGCCAACCTCTGAGATCGACTACGGTACTGTGACACTGTTTGTGGCGTTGGCGCTGCTGGTCTGGCTGCGGCTGCGAACCTGGCCGGCGCTCAAGTGACGGTATAAAACCAAAGCATACTTCTATCAATTAACCTTCAGCGCGCCCCCCGCTGCGGGATGGTTTAGGTGATTTGCATCACTTTGCCGTCCGGCATTCTACTATAAGTGCGCGCGGATTTCACGAGAAATCATACGCCCCGCGATTGCTTGACACGGTTGGCGTGAAAGTGTAGAGTTGAGCCTTGCCTCATAGACTTATGAAGCGATATATAGACAGGCGCACACACTCAGAGTCCTGCCACGCTCTCTACAATCACGGAGAGTTCCGCAGCATCTGCGACACTCGAAGCTAAAGCTATCGTGCTCGCTGTTGCGATTTGCGCGAGCAAGACCGCGCCCGAACGAATCGGCTCTGGAGAGGTTGTCGCCCATCATCCTTCATAAAGCGGACCTGACCTGTGCAGATCGCAAGCTGTGAGACAATTCCCCATTTCGTTGACTACGGCAGTCCAGGAGGAGCAGCAATTAATGGCGACAGAGAACGTAAACCAGTCCGGTGCGAGCGCGGTGGCCGATAGCGCCAAAGAGGAGACCGCTGCGCTGCCAGAGAGCGCCGGCCCAGACAACGCAGCCGAAGAGCCGCGCGCTGCGGCTGACGCGAACCCGACGGCTCAGGATAATCCCACTCCGACCCCGAGCGTAGCCACCCCGGCTGACGACGCGCCCAGCGAGTCTGCGGCTGACACAGAAGCCGGCGGCGGCGATTTCAGCGCCCTGCTCGAAAACTACGAGCGCGAGCAGGCGGCCACCAAACAAGAAGGCGAGATCGTCCGCGGCACGGTCGTCGGTGTCTCTGACAAGTACGTCATGGTAGACATCGGCTACAAGTCCGAAGGCGTTGTGGCGCGCGAAGAGTTCGTTGACCGCTCAGGCGGCCTCACGGTCAAGCCCGGCGACGAAGTTGACGTGCTGATCAAAAGCCTCGAAAACCAGGACGGCTACGCGATCCTCTCGCGTGCTGCCGCCGTACAGGTGCAATCCTGGGAGAAGCTGCGCCGCGCCCACCAGAATCACGAGACGATTACCGGGCGCGTCACCGAGCGCATCAAGGGCGGCCTCAAGGTTGACCTCGAAGGCATCGCGGCTTTTCTGCCCGGCTCGCAAGTCGACGTGCGCCCTGTGCGCAACCTCGAAAGCTTCATGAACCAGGACATCGAGGTGCGCGTCATCAAGCTCAACCGCAAGCGCGGCAATGTCGTCGTCTCGCGCAAGGCGGTGCTTGAAGAAGAGGCCAGCCACAAGAAGACCGAAACCCTTGAGCAGATCGAAGAGGGCGTCGTCATGGAAGGCGTGGTCAAGAACATCACCGATTACGGCGCGTTCATTGACCTCGGCGGCATCGATGGCCTTCTGCACATCATTGACATGAGCTGGGGGCGCATCCAATCGCCCGGCGACATTCTCAAGGTCGGCGACACGCTCCAGGTCAAGGTGCTGAAGTTCGACCGCGACAAAGAGCGCATCAGCCTCGGCTACAAGCAGTTGATGCCTGACCCGTGGCAGTCGGTGGCCGAACGCTACCCGAAAGGCTCGCACGTCCGCGGCAAGGTCGTCAGCCTGACCGACTACGGCGCGTTCATCGAAATCGAGCCGGGCGTCGAGGGCCTTGTGCATGTCACTGAGATGACATGGTCGAAGCGCCTGAAGCATCCGTCGAAGCTGCTCTCGATTGGCCAGGAAGTCGAAGCCATCGTTCTCGAAGTTGACTCGCACAATCGCCGCATCAGCCTCGGCATCAAGCAGATTTCGCCCGATCCGTGGGAGACGCTCGTGCAGCGTTACCACATCGGCTCGCGGGTCACCGGCAAGGTGCGCTCGCTTACCGACTTCGGCGCGTTTGTTGAGATCGAAGACGGCATTGACGGGCTCGTGCATGTCTCGGACATCTCCTGGACCAAGCGCATCAAGCATCCGTCCGACGTTTTGAAGAAGAACCAGACGGTTGACGCGGTTATCACCAACATCGATCTTGAAGGCCGGCGGCTGTCGCTGTCGATCAAAGACCTGGAGCCGAACGCCTGGGATCGCTTCTTCGAGATTCACAAGGTCGGTGACACGGTGACTGGCAAGGTCGTGCGCTTTGCCAACTTCGGCGCGTTTGTCGAGATCGAAGAGGGCATCGAAGGTCTTTGCCACGTGTCGGAGCTGAGCGACGGGCGCGTCGAGAAGCCCGAAGACGCGGTGAAGATCGGTCAGGTCATGCCGTTCAAGATTTTGAAGCTCGACCCGGCGCAAAAGAAGATCGGGTTGTCGGCGCGCGCCGTCGGCAAGGAGAACGATCCCGAAGACGTGCGCAGCTACCAGGAGACTGGCGGCATGGCGACGCTCGGCGAGATGTTCAAGAATCTTCAGACCGGCAAGGAAGGCGAAGAGTAAGCCGCAATCCTCTTCAGCCAATGTCTCTCAGCGACGCGACCCGAAGCGAATTTGGGTCGCGTTTTCTTTTGGAGGAGTCAGGAGTCAGAAGTCAGGAGACAGAATTAATAATGAGGCGCGAGAAGTATACTCACTGACGCCGACTTCCGCTTTTATTCTGACTTCTGACTCCTGACTCCTGACTACTGGCTTTTATGGATCACCTGTGGAGTCCCTGGCGCTACCGCTACATTGCGACGGCTGACCGCGCGGAAGGCTGCGTCTTTTGCCGCCTGCAAGAGGCCGCCGAGGATGACGAGAATTACATCGTCCATCGCGGGCGGTTGAACTTTGTCATCCTTAACCTGTTCCCTTATACGAGCGGTCATCTGATGGTCGTGCCTTACGAGCATCAGGCGTCGTTTGCTGACGCAAGCGATGAAGGGACGGCAGAGATGATGGCCCTGGCCAAGCAGGCCGAGCGGGCGCTCGAAGCCGAGTATCATCCCGACGGGTTCAACATCGGCATGAATCTGGGCCACGCGGCGGGCGCAGGCGTCGCCGACCATCTGCATCTGCACGTCGTGCCGCGCTGGGCCGGCGACGCGAACTTCGTTTCAATCATCGGCGAAACCCGCGTCCTGCCCGAAGACCTGGCGTCGACTTGCGGCAGGCTGAGGAAGCATTTTTGAGTTGTGGCCTGGCTTACAAAACCAGCGACCGCAGGAGAGGCGACATGAAATTGACTGGCTGCTATACTCCGCTTACTCGGCGTTGGGCCGGCTTTATTTTAGCCGGCCTAATGGCGCTGCTCACGATCCATCTGCCTGCTTCGCAGGCGGCAGCGCCCGCTCCCCCCAGGCCGCTGATCATCGCGCACCGCGGCGGCGCGCTTGAATCAACCGAGAATACCATCGCCGCTTTTCAGCGCGCTTTTCGTATCGGCGCCGATGGCATCGAAACCGACATTCGCCTGACTCGTGACGGCACGGTGGTGGTCTATCACGACGATTACTTCGGGCGCGTCGAAGGCTTGCCGCAAGCGCAGCGCACGCGCTTGGTGTCGGACATGACCTACGGCGAGCTGACAGCACAGACCTTGATCCCGGTTGGCGAAGACACTGGCGGGCGGCGCGTGCCGACCCTTAGCGACCTGCTGGCGCAGGTTCACGGGCGTCTGCTCAACATCGAATTAAAGCGCTGCGCCCGCTTCGATGAGCTTGTCAAAAAGACCATCGCCATCTTGAAAGGCTACGCCGAGCTTGACCGCATCGTCCTGGAAGCCCCCGATCTCGATACCGCCAAGAAGCTCCGCAAAGCGCTGGGCGAGCGCCTGAAGCTGCACATCAATCCCGAATACGATCACACCGTGCCACTGCGAGATTCGCTTAAACAGCTTTTGAAATTCAAGCCGCATTCGGTGTCGATTTCTTACAAGCTGTTGGCGCGCGACATGGTCGAGAGCGCTCACCGGGCGGGCGTCGAAGTCTGGGTGTGGACGGTCAACGACACCGGCGTGGCTGAACGCATGCGGGAATTGGGAGCGGACGCAATCAAGACCGACCGGCCAACGACTATAATGAATTTATTCGGAGGCGATAGAAACAGTAACAAGTGACGAGTGACAGGTGACAAGAAAGACAAGCCCACAACGTCTTGTCACCTGTCACTCGTCACTCATCACTTTTTATCACTCGTCACTTGTTGCTGATGTCATTGCCGGCTCGTGCTCGGCGTCCATCGTCGCCATCTCGGCCATGAGCATGCGCTCACAGTCGGCGGTCGAAGGCGCTTCAGTAGGCGGTGCGGCAGCCGTGGCAGCTTGCTTC
The DNA here is from genome assembly GCA_045807765.1 of Blastocatellia bacterium. Lineage (GTDB taxonomy): Bacteria > Acidobacteriota > Blastocatellia > UBA7656 > UBA7656 > DATENM01. The sequence continues at coordinate 824 of JBJMGU010000250.1, read as the reverse complement.
GGCAGCATGAAGCCGACGACTAAGGCCAGCGCCGCAAAGATCACGCCGACGATGAAGACGCGCTGGAGCGCGCCACCGAGCGCCGCCGCCACCGCCCGGAACAACTCCACCGGCAGTTGCGCGCGGGCAATCGGGTCAATCAGCGCGCTCGGGTTGTGAACGACTTGCTCGACTTCCGCGGGCGGGCGTCCGCTGGTTCGTTGAATGTCTGCGAGGTGTGCCATCAGGCTCATCGTCATCATCATTCCCATCGCAGCGACGCCGAGCGTTTGCCCGATTGAGCGCGAGAATTGATTGAGCGATGTCGCGATTCCCAGGCGGCTGCGGTCTACGGCGTTCTGCATGGTGACGATGAGCGCGAACATCACCAACCCCATGCCACAGCCCATCGCCGCCACATCGATCATCAAGGCGACGCGTGGCGTCCCCTGGCCGAAGGTTGCCAGCGCCGCCGAGCTTGCCACCAGCAGCATCAGCCCCGAAATGATCGTCGAGCGATAGCCGACGCGAAAGATCAAGCGCCCGCCGACGACAGACATCGTTACCCAGCCTAACAGAAAGGGCGTCAGCAACACGCCCGCCTGCGTCGCCGTGCCGCCCAGCACGCCTTGAACGAAAAGCGGAATGAAAGTGATGGCGCCGAACATCGCCGCGCCGACCAGAAACGAAATCAGCGAGCCGACGGCGATGACCCGGTTTTGAAACAACGAGAACGGCACAATGGGCTCGCGGGCGCGGCGCTCGGCGCGCACAAACAGATAGCCAAACGCGACTGTCCCCGCAACCAGCAGCCACATCCACGGGCGCGTCCAGATGCTCGGCTC
>JBJMGU010000249.1:0-9412 GCA_045807765.1 Blastocatellia bacterium | reverse complement strand
GCGCGCAACGTCCTGACTGAAGCAGATGAGTTGCTGGTGTATGAGGCCGACGCGCTGACCTTGCACAAGCAGCCTCCTGCCGCTGTCGTCATCCCGCGAAATGCGGATGAAGTCGCCGCCGCTGTGAAGGTGCTGGCCGAGGCCGGCATCCCGTTTGCGCCGCGCGGCGCCGGCACCGGCCTATCGGGCGGCGCGCTGGCGCTCGCTGGTGCGGTGATCTTCGAGCTGGCGCGGCTCAATCGCATTCTCAAGATCGATTACGAAAACCAGCTCGCGGTTGTCGAGCCCGGCGTCATCAACGTTCAATTGTCGCAAGCCACAGCCGCGCACGGCTTTCATTACGCGCCCGACCCGTCAAGCCAGATGGCCTGCACCATCGGCGGCAATATCGCCGAGAATTCCGGCGGCCCACATTGCTTGAAGTACGGCATGACGACCAATCACGTGCTTGCGGTCGAAGTCGTTTTGCCGAATGGCGAGGTCGTGACGCTCGGCGGCGGCGGCGTGGACGTACCGGGCTATGATCTGCTGGGGGTGTTTGTCGGCTCTGAAGGCACATTCGGTATTGTCACCAGGGCGACGCTGAAACTGACGCGCTTGCCGCAGTCGGTCAAAACCCTGTTGGCCGAGTTCATGACGGTGACCGATGCCAGCCGCAGCGTCAGCGAGATTATCGCCGCAGGCATTCTGCCCGCCGCGCTTGAGATGATAGATCGGCGGACGATTGAAGCTATCGAGAATTCGATCTTCGCCGGTGGCTTTCCGACAGACGTGGCGGCGTTGCTCATCATCGAAGTGGATGGGCTGGCGGTGGGGCTTGAACAGTCGGCGTCGCAAGCGGTTGAAATTTGCTTGCGCAATCAAGCGCGGGCTGTGCGTGTCGCAAAAGATGAAGCTGAGCGAACCAAGCTCTGGGCAGCACGCAAGCGGGCGTTCGGCGCAATGGGGCGCATCGCCGCCGACTTGATGGTGCAGGACGCGGTGATTCCGCGCTCGCGCCTGCCGGAAGTGCTGGATGAAATCTATCGCATTGCCGAGCGCCATCACCTGATGGTGGCGAACGTCTTTCACGCGGGTGATGGCAACCTGCATCCGAACATCAGCTTTGATGGCCGTGACGCAGACGAGCGCCGGCGTGTCGAGCAGGCATCGAAAGAGATCATGCAACTGTGCGTCGGCGTCGGCGGCTCGATCACTGGTGAGCACGGCGTCGGCATGGACAAGCTCGAATCGATGCGGCTGATCTTTTCAGAAGACGATCTGGAACGCATGATGGCGGTGCGCGATGTCTTCAACCCGCAAGGGCTATGCAATCCCGGCAAGGTCATTCCGATGACCAAGACGTGCCGCTTCTGCGGCTTCGGCATGGAAGATTTTCGTCATAAGCGGCTCGCCCCGCATGGGATGAGCCAGCGTCGGGAGTAACGCAAGGCGGTTAGCTTGCGCTACTCCCTAAAGTTGAAACGATGACCACTAACGCGACAGACGAGACAACCAGCGTGGCTTTCGATGCCCAGCATGAGCGTGTCTATTCGCGGGAATACCTGGACGGCATCGCCCGTTTCAACGCCGGGCGTTATTACGAGGCGCACGAAATCTGGGAGGCCATCTGGCTGCGCTCGGCGGGCGACACGCGATTGTTTTATCATATGCTGATTCAGGCAACGGTCGCCTTATATCATCACCAACGCGGCAACTCGCACGGCGCACGGACATTGTATGAGCGTGCATCTGAAAAACTGGAACAACTGCCAGCGCACTTTATGTCACTTGATGTGAAAGCATTTGCTTGCCAGCTTGAAAACTTTATTGCCGGCTCGCTTGAACGAGAAGCACTTCCGTTAAACGATATCTCGCGGCCATTGATTCTGCTTCAAACAGGAATTTGAGCCGCGTCGTCGCCGAAGCCAACGCATGAGCAAATCACAGACAGAGCTTGCCGCCGCGCTCGCGGCCATCGTCGGTAGCGCCAACGTAACGGAGAATCCGGCGCTGCGGCTCGATGGGCTCGCGCCTGCGGCTCTGGTCAAGCCGGCGACGGCTGCGGAAGTGGCTGGTTGTCTGCGCGTATGTTCCTCGATGAATGCGGCGGTGATCCCGGCAGGGCAGAGAGGATGGCTGGAGTGCGGCAACCCTTTACGTCGCGCCGATGTGGTTTTGAGCCTTGAGCGCATGAGCCGCATCGTTGACTACAGCGCGCCGGATTTGACCATCACCGTCGAAGCCGGCGTGACGCTCAAGGAGTTGAACGAGACGATAAGCCGTGATCGTTTATGGCTGCCGCTTGATCCGCCGGGCGCGCCCGCGGCATCGGTCGGCGCGGTGGTCGCCTGCAATCAGAGCGGCGCATTGCGCTGCGGCTTCGGCACGCCGCGTGATTATGTTATTGGCCTGAAGCTGGCGCACGCCGATGGCCGCGAGAGCAAGTCCGGCGGTCGCGTCGTCAAGAACGTCGCCGGCTATGACTTGAATAAACTTTATGTTGGCAGTTATGGCACGCTTGCGGTGATTACCGAAGTTACCTTTAAGCTGCGCCCGCAGCCTGAGCAGTGCGTGACCGTCGTAGTGACGCCCAGTCGTTCGGGCCGGCTTGCCGGCTTGGCCCGGCAGGTCATCGGGACGCAGTGGCAGCCGGTCGCTTGTGTCTCATTGTTCACGTCCGGCGCTGAAGAGTTGCTGCTGCGATTTGCTGATAATGCAGCCGCCGTGAAGGCTCAGGTAGACGCGCTGCGGCAGGCGAGCGGCAAAGCAGATCGAATTGCCGACGTGAGCGGCGCGGACGAAGTAGCGCTCTGGGAGAAGATCAATGATATGGATCGCGCCGGGCAAGTCGTTTTGCGAATGAGCGTACCCCTTTCAAAGACCGCTGATCTGTACGAAGATTTAATAGATGAAAACCGCGCGGTGGTGAGAGCTGATTTCGGCAGTGGCATCGTGCGCGTGGCCACGGAGGTGACCGATGACCTTGTCATCAAGATCAAGCAGCGGCGCGCGGCGGTCGAGCAACTCGGCGGCACGCTGTTCATCGAGAAAGCGCCGCTCGAAATCAGGCGACAGGTCGACGCCTGGGGCGAAGTCGGCACGGGAGCGCGGCTGATGAAAGCCGTCAAAGAAAAATTTGATCCGCAGGGAACCTTAAATCCGGGCCGGTTTGTTGCGGGTATCTGAACAAAGGTGATGGAAACAGCAAGCGAACAAATCAAAGCGCAAACTCCTCTGGGCTCGCTGCTCGAAGCCAACAACGACCGGCTGCTCACCTGCGTGCATTGCGGCCTCTGTCTGCCGGCCTGTCCGACCTATCGTACGCTGGGTAATGAAAATGACTCGCCGCGCGGACGCGTCTACTTGATGCGCGGCGTCGTCGAAGGCCGTTTGAATGTCGCCGAATCCTTTATCTCGCATATCGATCTCTGCCTGGGCTGTCGCGCCTGTGAATCGGCTTGTCCGTCGAGTGTGCCGTATGGCCACTTGCTTGAAGCGGCGCGCGCCGAAGTGTCGAACGCTAAAGCCGAGCGCGGCTGGCTCAGCGAACGGCTCTTGCGATTCTTCTTGAATCAAGTCTTCATGCGCCCGGCGCTGTTGCGCATCGGGATGAGACTGACGCGCGCCCTGCGTGACAGCGGCCTCGCCGAGATGGCGTTCGAGACGCGGCTGGTCGGTGGGCGCTTGCGGTTCGCACTGGCCTTGCTGCTGGCGACGCGCTCACCGCTGGTGAAGTCTGAACGACGAACCGCGAGGCGAGTCTCACCATCTATGAGTGAAACCGCGGCGGCGACAAAAGTCGCGAGAGCGAAAGTCAATCTCAAAGTCGCCGTGTTGCGCGGCTGCGTGATGGAAGGGCTGTTCGGCGCGACCAATCGCGCTACCGAGCGCGTCCTGGTGCGCAACGGTTGTGAGATCATCGAGGTTGACCGGCAGATGTGCTGCGGCGCGTTGCACGCTCATGCCGGACAGTTGGAATCTGCAAGGCAACTGGCGCGGGCAAACATTGACGCCTTTTTGGCGAGCGGCTGCGAGCGCGTCATCGTCAACGCCGCCGGCTGCGGCGCGGCGATGAAAGAATATGGCGCGCTACTCGCTGATGACCCGGAGTACGCCGAAAGGGCTGCCGGCTTCAGTCGCAAAGTGAAAGACATTACAGAATTCCTCGCCGGGCGGGGCATCGCCGAGCCGCCCTGCGCCATCAATCGGCGCATTACTTATGACGCGCCATGCCACCTCTACCACGCGCAGCGGGTCACTCAGGCACCGATTGATCTGCTGAAGGCGATACCGGGCCTGGAGCTTGTGCCGCTCAGGGGCTCGGAAAGCTGCTGCGGCGGCGCCGGCATCTACAACCTGCAACATCCTGAGCTGAGCGAGGAGATTCTGGCGGACAAGCTCGCCGCCATCCGCGAAAGCGGCGCCGATATGGTTGCGACGGCGAATCCGGGATGTATCATGCAAATAAGCGCTGGCGCGCGGATGAATCACATGCCGATTGCCGTCATTCATCCCGTCGAGCTTCTGGATGCGGCCTATTGCGATTGACCGCCGGCGCGAATCGAGCCTTTATTGACACACGATATGGGCAGAATCGTTTGGAGATCAACTCGAATTGCCATTCTCGTCGGTTTGTTGTCTTTACCGCTTCTCCTGACAGCCACGCTACTCGCGCAACAGGCGAACGATTATGGCCCTGAGGTCAAATCGTTTCTTGAGCTGATGCGTCATGAAGATGACGAGCTTGAGTACCAGATCGCCCATAATGAAATCTCTCGTCCGCAATACCAGCGCGCCAAGTCCCGCATCGCCATTCACCGCCAGGCTGTCCTGAGCCTCGTCAAGGAAAGCGGTGAAGACGTCGTGCCCGAACTCCATATTGTCACGGCAGCAGAGGTGGACGAACTGATCGAGCAAGGGACGCGGGCGCTCAGGGGCGTCAAGCGCGGCGGCATCATTAATAATAAGTGGCGCTACATCGGCAGTGTGACAAGGGGCCAGATTTTCTACATCTTTGAGCGCATCCAGAAACTCTGAATTTTCTGTGAATTTATAGAGGCTGCTGAGTCCGCCAAGCTTGAAAATGGCCCTCTGTCTGCATCCATTGGCTCAGCAGAGTGGGTGAGTATGACAGACCGTAAAGTTGAACTGTTGACAAGCGCGAATTCAGCATTAAACTCCTCTGTGTACACGCTGGCTTACTGAATCTGTGCATCGCTAGCCTGCCCCTACCTGACCAACCTGCATTTGACAGATGGTGATCGCAACTACAGAAAGCGCCTCTGGGCTGTCGACCATTATAAGAAAAGCTGCACAAGGATTCTCTCCCTATGTCGACGATCAATTTCTCTCAAGTCGTGCAAATGATGCTTTCGGTCTCCGACAAAATATCAGACCTGATTTTTTCTCCTGGACGTCCGCCGCAAGTCGAGCTCATCGGCAAGCTGACGCCGATAAATATACCCGGCATGGAGAAGCTGACGCCGGCGCACACCGCAGGCATCGCCAAGGCGCTCATCGGGAACAATAAAATTGCCGAACAGACTCTCGAAGATCATGGCTCGGCGGACTTATCCTTCAGCCTCACCGGGCTGTCGCGCTTTCGCGTCAACATCTTCAAGCAGCGTGGCACGTTCGCCATCGTTATGCGTGTGGTGCCGGACATTGTGCCGACCTTCGAGCAATTGAATCTCCCGGAAGTATTAAAAGAGGTGGCCGAATTGAAGAACGGCATCGTGCTGGTGACCGGACCGACCGGGTCAGGGAAATCTTCGTCGCTGGCAGCCATCATCGATCTCATCAACGACAGCAAGTATTATCATATTGTCACCATCGAAGATCCGATTGAATTCATGCATCGGCATAAGAAATCCACTGTGCATCAGCGCGAGCTGCATTCGGATACTTCGACTTTCGCCTATGCGTTGCGCGCAGCGCTGCGGCAGGCGCCGAAGGTCATCCTGGTCGGCGAGATACGCGATCTGGAAACTTGCGAAGTGGCGCTCGAAGCATCGGAAACCGGCCATCTGGTGCTTTCGACCTTGCATACGACGGACGCTGTGAAGACGGTCGAACGTTTGATCGGTCTCTTCCCCAAGAGCCAGGAGCACATTATCCGAATGCGGCTCGCTGGTGCGTTTCGCTTCATCGCCTCACAGCGGCTCATCCCGCGTGCCGACAATCACGGGCGCGTAGCGGCAATCGAGATTCTCAAATCAACGGCGCGCACCCGCGACTATGTAGAGAAAGGCGAGCGTGAAGGCAAATCCCTTTATGATGCGATGCGCGACGGTAATTTGGATGGCATGCAGGTCTTTGATGATGTGATTGAGCAGTTGATTCGCGAAGGCACAATCACCATGAACGATGGCCTGGTCTACTCAACGAATCGCCAGAATCTGCTGCTGCAACTTTCCGACTTCGGCAGTGGTTCAGGCAGCAGTATGTTCGGGCGCGGGGCGACGAGCGACTTGATCAGTTGAGCGATTGCCTTCTGACTGATACGGCTCAAAGGTAGAGATGATTAGAAGCGCCGGGCTGCTAGCAGCAGCCCGGCGCTTCTAGTAGGTCGGAAGCAATCTCCCCGGACCCGATGTCGCCTTATTGTATGGCGCTGGCGATGAGCGCTTTAATCTGTTGACGAATCTCCTCGCCCGAATAATTCTTCTCAAGATAGGTATTGAGGCGCTCGCCGGAAATCAGGTCGAGGAAGACCTGTTGGGTGATCATGTCGTGGTCGCTGGCGCGGTCCGGCAAGACCATCCGTACAAGCGCTGAAAGGCGATGCCAGATGACTTCGCCGTCCTGGCGAAGCAGTAATTCTCGCCAGTCGCAAACGTGTATATGGGCTTTCCTCGCTGGCACGATGGGGCGTCGCGCGCGCGGGGCAACAGCGGTGAGGGCTTTCATTGCCATTGCGCTACTCCTGCTTAATTTGGGGATTGATGCGACGACGAAGATGGATGATAAAGTCGTTGGCCTGATCCTCCATCTTGTGTCGAACGGGCGCAAGCTTACCGAAATCAGCGCAATTATTCAAGCATCAAGGAAAATTTCCGGGTTTTTTCTTTTCACTAGAGAGAAGGCGGCGATTGTGATGCAAATGACAGAACAGACTAAGAACCGAAATCCGAAGCTGGCCCCTTTGGCGAATAGCCTGAGACGGGCGCGGCGCTTTAGCGTGACCTGGCCGGTGATCGTGCGAGGGATTGACCGGAATGGCAGAGGATTTCAGGAATTCTCTTACCTGAAGAATCTTAGCCCAACCGGGGCCTATCTGAGCCTTGCGAGAGCGCTTACCCTAGGCGACGCAATTGAAATGGATGTGCGCACACCATTGAGCCGGAGGCAATGGCTGCGATATTTCGGGAGGATTGTTCGTATCGAACAACCTGGCGGGCCGCAAACCATCGGCATAAGCTTTGAGTCGGTCAAACCCACTTTCGTCCCTGCCCTTGCTCTTTTGCGTTTGCGTCAAAACAAAGCCCGAAGTTGTTCGGTCCACTGATGTCTAAAACCACGCTCCACAGGGCGGGAACCGATCAGGCACACGACTTCCGTCGCATTTGCATATCCAGAATCCGCTGCTTTAATTGCTTGAGCATCTCTTCACGCTCCTCTTTTGAGGTGCAGAAACGTAGTTGCTCCACCATCTGATCAATCTCTGTCGCTGGAGCCCGCCGTTCACCCGCATTGCCGCCCGCCTGCTCAACGGTGTCAGAGCCTGATTGTGACTCAAGCAATTCTTCTAAAGCATTCCAAAACAGATCGATATTGATAGGTTTTTGCAGGCAGAGGTTAGCGCCAATGGTTTCTGCCTCGACAAGAATCATCGGCCCGCAGCCGCTAATCACCATAATCGGGGTTGCCCGAAGCGTTGCATCATTGCGGATGGTGGCGATGAATTGCAGACCGCTTTTACCTGGAAGCACGATATCGGTAATGATTAGATCCGGCCTGGATTTGCGCGCCATCTGGATTGCTTGTTCGGCATTCGGCGCGGTGATGGCCGTATGACCTTTCAAGCGCAACAGTTCGGCGAGTGGATAGAGAGTATCGAAGTCATCTTCGACCACTAGGATGGTGCACATAATAACCTCTCTTGGCCTAGGGACACATTGCTGAAAGCTGTAAGTCCTGTGTGAGGATGACTTTCTGCTCTACTTCGGGGCTCAATGGGACTCCTCCATGATACATACTGCGAGAGCACGGCGCAATGGAAACTGGTGCAACGGAATCAGCCTGCCCGTAGAGCCCTGAATAGGGAAAATTGCGGGAGAAGGACCTAAAACCGCCCGGCAGGTATCGTCTCAACCGGGCAGAAAGTAGGCCGAGCATTGACCCCAGACCGGTGAGGTTGACAGTTTCTTAGTGGCTGCTATAATTATCTCTAGATCGGAAAATTGGTTGACGAGAAAAAACAGCTAAAAGCTTGACTTCGCACCGGTTAGCGGTCTATAATTGAGAATGATTCTGGCGCTTGCAAAGTGCCCGCCTGGTTTTTCTAAACCGATCAGGTCTCTTCACCTCGACAAAAAGAAAAGTCGAAAAAAGAGAAATGAGGGATTGACAAATCCAGGATATTAGGTAGAATCAAGTTTTGCCCTTGAAAAGCAAAAAACGTAAAAGCGATCTTTGAAAACTAGATAGTGCGTAAACGAACCAGACGTTCTGACGAGTTTTAGCGAAAATGACCAAAAGTAGAATGGTCACTTTCGGCTAATGCTTGAATGTGGCCAAGGATTATAACTGAGAGTTTGATCCTGGCTCAGAATCAACGCTGGCGGCGTGCCTAACACATGCAAGTCGAACGCGAAAGCCCCTTCGGGGGTAAGTAGAGTGGCGTCCGGGTGAGTAACACGTAGGTAATCTACCTCTGGGTGGGGAATAACGTCTCGAAAGAGACGCTAATACCGCATAATGCAGCGGCACCTAATGGTGAATAGTTGTTAAAGCGGGGGACCCGCAAGGGCCTCGCGCCTGAAGAGGAGCCTGCGGCAGATTAGCTAGTTGGTGAGGTAATGGCTCACCAAGGCGACGATCTGTAGCTGGTCTGAGAGGACGGCCAGCCACACTGGCACTGACACACGGGCCAGACTCCTACGGGAGGCAGCAGTGGGGAATTTTGGGCAATGGGCGCAAGCCTGACCCAGCAACGCCGCGTGAGGGAGGAAATCCTTCGGGATGTAAACCTCACAAGCAAGGGAAGAGCGCGTAGGGGTGAATACCCCCTGCGTCCGACGGTACCTTGCGTAAGCCACGGCTAACTACGTGCCAGCAGCCGCGGTAATACGTAGGTGGCAAGCGTTGTTCGGAATTATTGGGCGTAAAGGGCGCGTAGGCGGTCTTGTAAGTCAGCTGTGAAAGCCCGGGGCTCAACCCCGGAGGGTCGGCTGATACTGCAGGACTGGAGTACGGAAGAGGTAGCTGG
>JBJMGU010000248.1:0-65733 GCA_045807765.1 Blastocatellia bacterium | reverse complement strand
GCAGTCATTCGATTTACAGGCTCCTGACTGCCTGCTGCCTACCGCCTACTGCCTACTGATTCCCTGGCACGCCATTTCCATTACAGCGATCAGCTCATCGGGCGTTAGCCTGTTTAATCCCACGCTGCTTGGATCAGGAGGTAAGGTAATGGAGATACTCTGGCACGATCTGCGGTTCGCCATTCGGACGTTGCTCAAGAAGCCCGGATTCACATTCGTGCTGGTGCTGGCGCTGGCCTTAGGCATCGGCGCGAACACCGCCATCTTCTCGGTCGTCAACGCCGTGCTGCTTCGTCCGCTACCCTATAAGCAAGCCGACCGTCTGGTCTGGATATGGGGCACGGACCCGAAGGACGACATCGATCATGAGGTCGCCTCGCCGCCCGACTACAACGACTGGAAGACGCAGGGCCAGAGCTTCGAGGAGATGGGCGCGTTCGCCAACACGCGGCTGACGTTGACCGGCAGCGGCGAGCCGGAGCGCTACGATGGGGCCTTTGTCACCGACGGCTTTTTTGAAGTGCTCGGCGTGCCCGCCGCCCGCGGGCGCACCTTCACGCCCGACGAAGACAAGCCGAATGGCCCTCGGGTCATCATCCTCAGTCACGGGCTGTGGCAGCGGCGCTTCGGCGGCGACCCGAATGTCATTGGCCAGAGCATCACGATCAACGGCAATCCGTTCACGGTCGTCGGCGTCATGCCGGCACACTTCAAACACCCGCGGCCCGAGTCGAACCGCAACGCCGAGATGTGGCTGCCTCTGCAAATAGATTACGCGAAGGCCGGACGGCGCAGCGATAGCCTCGGCGTCATCGCGCGCTTGAAGCCTGGCCTCGCCATCGAGCAAGCGCGCGCCGAGATGACGACCATCGCCGCGCAGCTCGAACAACAGTATCCGGCGTCAAACAGCGGCTGGGGGACGATTGTCGTGCCGTTGCACGAGCGCTTCGTCGGCAACGTGCGGCCCGTACTAGTCGTCTTGTTGGGCGCTGTTGGCTTCCTGTTATTGATTGCCTGCGCCAACGTCGCCAACCTCTTGCTTGCGAGAGCGGCGGCGCGGCAGAAGGAGATGGCCATTCGCACAGCGCTCGGCGCGCGGCGCTGGCGCATCGTCCGGCAGTTGCTTACCGAAAGCGTCTTGCTTGCGGTGGTCGGCGGCGCGCTCGGCTTGCTGCTCGCTTTATGGGGCGTCGAAGCGCTGGTGGCGCTCGCTCCCGGCAACATTCCGCGCCTGAACGAAGTGAGTCTCGACGCCCGCGTGCTGCTCTTCACCTTCGGTGTGACGCTGTTGACCGGCGTATTGTTCGGTCTGTTCCCGGCGCTGCAAGCGGCTAACCCGAATCTCAACGAAACGCTCAAGGAAGGCGGGCGCGGAACGACCGAAGGCGGGCGCGGTGGGCGCGCTCGTCGCATACTGGTCGTCGCCGAAGTGGCGCTGGCGCTGGTGCCGCTGATCGGCGCCGGCTTGATGGTGAAAAGCTTCATCCGCTTGCAGGAGGTTAAACCCGGCTTCGACCCCGATCGCGTGCTGGCGGTAGAAGTTTATCTGCCGCGCACGACCTACAAAGAGGGCGAGCAGGCGACGGCTTTCTATCAACAGTTGTTGAGCCGCGTGCAGAACCTGCCGGGCGTCGAGGACGCCGGCGCGATTGACACGCTGCCATTGAGCGGCGGCGGCAACGTGCTCGCTTTTTATGTTGAAGGACACGTGCCGCAGCCGACCGACAAAACGCCTGACGCCGAAGCCCGCATCGTCACGCCGGGATACTTTCAGACGATGAGCATCCCACTGCTGCGCGGCAGATACCTCTCCGAGCAGGACGGCCCGAAGACGCCGAGGGCTTTTGTGATTAACGACACACTCGCCCGCCGCTACTTCGGGAACGAAGACCCCATCGGCAAACGCATGAACCTGGGCGACGAAAAAGACTCCGACTGGTACACCGTCGTCGGCATCGTACAAGACACGCGGCAGGAAGGACTGGAGGCCGAGCCTTACCCGCAGATGTACGCCAGCAACACGCAAGAGGCGCGGCGCTCGATGGTGCTGGTGGCGCGCACCGCGGGCGATCCGGCCAAGATGCTCCCCTCCATTCGCAGCACGGTGGCCGAGATGGACAGCACGCTGGCGCTCAACAACGCGCGGACGATGACGCAAGTCGTCTCGGAATCCATCGCCCGACCGCGTTTCAACATGCTGCTGATGAGTCTGTTTGCCGTGGTCGCGCTGCTGTTGGCAGGCGTCGGCATCTACGGCGTGATGGCTTATTCAGTTTCGCAGCGGACGCACGAGATCGGCGTAAGAATGGCTCTGGGAGCCAGTACCGCGGACGTCTTACGAATGGTCGTGCGCCAGGGCATGGGGCTGACGCTGTTAGGCGTTGGCATCGGGCTGGCGGGCGCGTTCGTCATCACGCGGCTGATTGCCAGCCTGCTATCGGGATTGCTGTTCCAGGTCGGTGCTCATGATCCGCTGACCTTCGCCGGTATCGCCCTGTTGCTGGCGCTGGTGGCGCTGGCGGCATGTCTGATCCCTGCGCGCCGTGCCACGAAGGTTGATCCGATGGTCGCGCTGCGCTACGAATAGAAGTCAGGAGTCAGGAGTCAGGAGTCAGAATAAAGCCGAAGGCGAAGCCGACTTCCTTAATTCATTCTGTCTTCTGACTTCTACCCCGCCGGAGGTGACCAATGAATGCGCTGTGGCGCGATATGTGGTATGGCTTACGGATGATGCGCAGGAGTCCGGGCTTCACGGCTGTAGCCGTGCTGACGCTGGGGCTGGGTATCGGCGCCAACACCGCGATTTTCTCTGTCGTCAACGCCGTGCTGCTCAGACCGCTGCCTTACAAAGACCCGGCGCGACTCTTGCTCGTGCAGGAATCGCTGCCGAAACTCGGCTGGAATTACGGCGGCATCGCGGCGGCGGAAACACTCGACTATATGGCCGGCAACGAGAGCTTCTCGGAGATGGCCGCCTACACGACGCTTAATTTCAACCTCACGGGGCAGGGAGAGGCACGGCGCGTCCAGGCGGCGCGCGTCTCGCCCAGTCTCTTCCCGCTGCTCGGCGTCTCACCTATGCTGGGCCGCGCCTTCGCGCCCGACGAAGACAAGCCGGGCACGAATGTCATCATCCTCGGTGGCGCGTTCTGGCGTCGGGCCTTCGGCGGCGACGCGAAAGTCATTGGGCAAGTGGTCAAGCTTGACGAGAAGCCCTACACGATCATCGGCGTGATGCCTGAGCGCGTGCAGTTCCCTTACATTGACGCGACGTTTGCCGAGCCGGTCGAGTTGTGGCTGCCGCTGGCGCTCAGCGACGAAGAGCGCGCCTCGCGGGCCAACAATCTTCAGTACGGGCTGATCGGGCGATTGCAGCCCGGCGTCACCCTGGCCCAGGCCCAGGCCAACATGGAAGCGGTTGCCGCGCGCTTCCAGCAGCAACACCCGGACATCTATGAGGGTGACGTTGAGATCGTCGCCAGCGTCGTCGGTCTGGAACAACAGGCGGTCAAGACCGTGCGGCCATTCCTGGTGATGCTGTTGGTCGCAACGGGGCTGGTGTTGCTGATCGCCTGTGCCAATGTCGCCAACCTGTTGCTGGCGCGCGCGGCGGCGCGGCGCAAAGAGATCGCTATACGCTCGGCGCTCGGCGCGGGCACTCTGCGCATCGTGCGGCAACTGCTCGCCGAGAGTCTGTCGCTGGCGGCGTGCGGCGGCGCGCTCGGCCTGCTGCTGGCGGTGTGGGCGGTTGACCTGATCTTGAAGTTCGGCCCCGACGACGTGCCGCGCCTTGCCGAAGCCGGGCCGGACTGGCGCGTGTTCGGATTCACGGTGCTGGTGACGCTCGCGACCGGCGTGCTCTTCGGCCTCGCGCCGGCGTTGCAGAGTGCGCGGCTCGATCTCACCGCGGCGATCAAGGACGCCGGGCGCGGGTCGAGCGCCGGCGAAGGCGCGCGGCTGCGCAGTCTACTGGTGATGGCCGAGACTGCCGTCGCGCTTATTCTGCTGGTCGGCGCGGCGCTGCTCATTAACAGCTTCGTGCGCCTGCTCGGCGTGCCGCCGGGGTTCAATCCCGAGGGCGTTGTGGTGGCGCGCACCGAATTGCCGCAGGCGCGCTATCCCGAGCCTGAACGCGGCAAGACGGTTTACAAAGAGGTGATGGAACGGCTCGCGGCACTGCCCGGCGTGCAGGCGGTCGGCGTCGCTTCGACCTTGCCGCTCAGCGACGACTGGCAGATCGGCTTTCGCCCCGAAGGCAGCAGCGAAAACGCCGTCTACACAACGCACAGCTCGTGGGTCAGCAATGATTACTTTCGTGCGATGGGTATCGCCTTGCTGAAAGGCCGCACCTTCAGCGACGACGACCGCGCCGACGCCACGCCGGTCATCGTCGTCAACGAAGCGATGGCGCGCCGTTTCTGGCCCGATCAAGAAGTGATCGGCAAGCGCATACGCTGGGGCGGCTGGAACCGCAATGGCTGGCTAACCATCGTCGGAGTCGTCGGCGACGTTAAAGTCTCAGGGCTTGAGGCCGACGACCAGCCGTCCGTCTACATGCCGACTTTTCAAATCCCGCGCCTGCGTCGCAACGCGGTCTTCATCGTCCGCACGGCAGGCGACCCGGCGAGTTTGCTAGCGGCGGTGCGCCGGAAGATCAACGAGGTGGATGCCGACCTGCCGGTTTATGACTTGCGCACGATGAATCAGATCATCGCCGGCTCAGTGGCGCAGCGCCGCTTTTCCATGTTGCTGCTGGTTGTGTTTGCGGTCGTCGCCTGGCTGCTCGCGGCGGTCGGGCTGTATGGCGTGGTGGCGTACGCCGTGACGCAACGCACGCAGGAGATCGGCATCCGCATGGCCCTGGGGGCACAGCCGCGCGACATCGCGAAACTGGTCATCGGCCAGAGCTTGATTCTCACATCGGTCGGCGTAATCGGCGGCCTGGCGGCCTCTTTCGCGCTGACTCGTTTTATGTCGAGCCTGCTATTCGGAATAAGCGCAACAGACCCGCTAACCTTTACCTTAATCCCTCTATTGCTGGCGACGGTGTCGGCGGCGGCCTGCTACCTGCCGGCGCGGCGCGCCACGAAGGTTGATCCAATGGTGGCGCTGCGCTACGAATAGAAGCCCGAAGTCAGGAGTCAGGAGTCAGAATGGAAGAGGAAGTCGGCGGCAGCGAGTCCGCTTGTCGCGAGTCCGCTTGTCCGCCGCCGCTTTTATTCGACCTTTTAGACTCCCCTTCCTTATTTATTCTGACTTCTGACTCCTGACTTCTGACTCTTGACTCCCTGGCTTGTTAACGCTTCCTGCCCGTCGTGCGTCTTAACCGTCGGACTGTGTGCCCGCCGATTGGAAAGCAGAATAAGGAGGCGCGCGATGCAAACGCTCATACAGGATTTTCGCTATGGTATTCGGCTGCTCTTGAAACGACCAGGGTTCACGTTGGTGGCGGCGTTCGCTTTGGCCTTGGGGATTGGCGCCAACACCGCCATCTTCTCAGTCGTCAACGCCGTGCTGCTCAAGGCGCTGCCTTATCCGCAATCCAACCAGCTGGTGTGGTTCTGGGAAGTGCAGCCGCAGCTTAAGCAGGCACCGTTCTCGCCCGCCGATTTCGTGGATTATCAATCGCAAAATCATTCATTCGATGAGGTCGCGGCGTCGCGCCCGATGAGCTTCAACTTGACGGGAGGCGAACGGCCCGAGCGCATCAATGCGAACATCGTCAGCGCCAACTTCTTCGACGTGCTGCGCGTCCAGCCGGTGCAGGGTCGCGCCTTTACCGCTGACGAAGGCCGGGCCGGCGCGCGGCGCGTCGCCGTCGTCAGCTATGGCTTCTGGCAGAGCCATTCGGCGGGCGATCCTGATTTCGTCGGCAGAACCTTGACACTCAACAACGAGCCGGTCACGGTCATTGGCGTTATGCCGCCGGGGTTCAAATTCGGCGGCGACGCCGAGCTGTGGATTAACCCACGCCAGATCGTGCCAGAGCCATTTTCGTCATTCACCGACGACGTGCTGGCCGTGCGCGGCATGCATTATCTTCGTGTCGTCGGCAGGCTGAAGCCGGGCGTGGCGCTCGCCCAGGCGCAGGCCGACATAGACGCGGTCGTCGCCCGCCTGCAACAGCAATACAACAGCAATCACAGCGTCCATCTGGTTGCGCTGCACGAAGCCATTATCGGCGATTTGCGGCCCGCGCTCGTCGTGCTGATGGTCGCCGTCGGGCTGGTGCTGCTGGTTGCCTGCGCCAACGTCGCCAACTTGCTGCTGGCGCGAGCGACGGCGCGCCATCGCGAGATGGCCATTCGCACAGCGCTCGGCGCAGGCCGCGCCCGCATCGTCCGACAGTTGTTGACCGAAAGCCTGCTGCTGGCCTTGCTCGGTGGCGCGCTCGGCTTGCTGCTGGGCTGGTGGGGCGTTGACTTGCTGGTCGCCGTCAGTCCCACAGAGACGCCGCGACTGTCGGAGATCGGCATTGATCAAACTGTGTTTTTATTTACACTGGCGCTTTCAATTGTGACCGGCGTGCTCTTCGGCCTCGCGCCGGCCTTGCAGGCGTCGAAAGCAAATTTGAATGAAGCGCTGAAAGAAGGCGGGCGGACGGCAGACGCCAGCCGCCGCAACCGTGTCCGCGGCCTGCTGGTGATCGCCGAAGTCGCTCTGTCGCTCGTCGTTCTGGTAGGCGCCGGTTTGCTGGTTAAGAGCTTTGCGCGCGTGCTCGATGTTAAGCCCGGCTTTGATTCGGCAAATCTGCTGACCGCCAACCTGTCGCTGCCGGGCAAGAAGTATGAGAAGCAGTCGCAGATTAATGCTTTCTGTAAACAAGTGATCGAGCGGCTCGAAGCGCTACCGGGTGTCGAAGCCGTCGGCATTGCAAACGACATCCCGCTGCTCGGCGATGATACGTCCACCTACCCGACCACCGAAGGACGAGAGGCGACGCGCGACGAAGACCGCTTTCTGATCGGCCAGCACGCCGTCAGCACCGGCTACTTCAAGGCGCTCGGCATCGGGCTGCTCAGTGGGCGCGAGTTCGGCGCGACGGATGCGGCGGACGCGCCGCCGGTCGTCATCATCAACGAAACGGCGGCACGTAAGCTGTGGCCTGGCGAAGACCCGCTGGGCAAGCACTTGCGACTCGGCAATGAAAAGAGCCCGTGGCTTCAGGTGATCGGCGTCGTTAGTGATGTAAAGCACAATGGCCTTGAAGCGGAGCCGAGCCTCGAAGCCTATGCGCCGTTCGCGCAGATGGCTTACCCGTATTTGTCGATTATGCTGCGCGCCCCGAATGCGTCGTCGTTTGCGGCAGCCATTCGCCAGGAAGTGCAAGCGGTTGACAACGACCAGCCGGTGCATGACGTGATGATGATGGAGCAGTTGGTCAGCCGGTCGGTCGCGCCGCGCCGCTTATCAATGGCCCTGTTTGCGCTGTTCGGTGGCGTAGCGATGCTGCTGGCAGGCATAGGCATCTACGGCGTGATGAGTTATGCGGTCACGCAACGGACACATGAAATCGGCGTGCGCATGGCGCTCGGAGCCAAGCGGCGTGATGTGCTCAGGCTGGTCGTCGGGCAGGGGATGCGGCTGGCGTTTGTCGGTGTCACGGTCGGCTTGATAACGGCGCTAGCGGCGACGCGGCTTATGAAGAGCTTGCTGTTCGCCGTCAGCGCCACCGATGTGATGACTTTCGTCGCGGTGGCGATAGTCCTGATACTAGTGGCTCTGGTAGCCTGTTTCGTGCCAGCCTTGCGTGCGACAAGGGTTGATCCGATGGTGGCGCTGCGCTACGAATAAGGGGCCAGGGACTAGAGCCGGAAGTGACCCTTAGATGACTATCATCGCAGTTTTTATTCTGCTCTAGCCCCTAGTCCCTCTCCGTGGCAATGCGTCCATCAACGATATGAATCGTGCGGTGCGCGAGCTGCGCGTTGTCGGGATTGTGCGTCACCATGAAGATGGTCTGGCCGGCGGCGTTGAGTTGCAGGAATAGCTCGATAACCTCGCGCCCGGTTCGAGAATCAAGCGCTCCGGTCGGTTCATCTGCAAGCACCAGCGGCGGCTCGTTGACCAGCGCGCGGGCGACCGCCAGCCGCCCTTGCTCGCCGCCCGATAGCTCGCTCGGCAAACGCAACGCCTTGTCCGCAAGCCCGACGCGCTCAAGCACGCGCCGCGCCCGCTCGCGTTTCTCTCTGGCGCTCGCATTCACCGTCGCCAGCGGCAACATCACATTCTCTACAGCATTCAGATAAGGCATCAGGTGATGTTGCTGAAAGACGAATCCTAAATATTCGCGGCGAAAGTCGGCGCGTCGCTCATCGCTGAGCGCATACACGTCAATCTCATCAACCAGCACGCGCCCGGCGGTCGGATGATTCATTGCGCCAACAACGGTGAGCAGCGTTGACTTGCCCGAGCCCGATGGCCCCATCAGGCAGACAAACTCGCCTTCGCGAATTTCCGCGCTGATTTCAGTCAGCACGCAGACGGCAGGCGACGCGCCATTGGCCGGATATTCCTTGCTGACGTTTTCGATGCGGACGAAAGACATAAGAAAGAGGAGTCAGGAGTCAGAAGTCAGAAGTCAGAATGGAAGACGTAGGCGCAGCAAGTGTGCTCACTGCCGCCGACTTCCTTTTCCATTCTGACTTCTGACTTCTTCCGCTCAGATGTATCGGACGGCTTCCGATGGGTCGAGGCGCGAGGCGCGCACGATGGGATAAATGCTGCTGGCCATGCCGATCAGCAGGCCCGCGCCGATGGCGGCCACGGCCATCAAGGGGTGAAGCGCAAACGCCGGCTCGCTTTCGGCGAAGTACGGCAGTGCGATAAAGCTCGCCAGCATTCCCGCGGCCCAGCCCAGCAAGCCGCCCAGGACGCTGATCAAGCCGATCTCAATCATCAATCCTTGAACGATGTGGGCGCGGCGAAAACCGATGGCGCGCAGCACGCCGATCTCTTTGGTGCGCTCGACGACCGCGCCCATCATCGTCGTAAAGATCATCAGCGCGCCGATCCCCAGGACGACTGATGCGACGGCGGCGGAAAAGCGCGTCAGCCGCTCAACGGTCTCGCCGCGGGCGCGCACCGATTGTTGAATGGCTGAAACTTTGGCGTGCGGCAACCGCTCGCCGATCTCGGCAACGATGTCGCCGATGGGACAGTCTTTGCACAGCGCGCTGACTTCGATAAGGCTCAGTTGATCCGGCTTATTAAGCAGTTGTTGAACGTGGCGCAGGTCGCCAAAAACGATGCGGTCTTCCGGCCCTCCCACAGGCGAGATGATGCCGGCAACCGTATGTTCGCGCCCGGCAATCATCAGGCGCTCGCGAGCGATCTTGAATGCGTCGTGGCTCGGCGCGGCGTGGGCGTCCGTGTGTGCGTCGTGATGCGTGGTGTTTTCATTCGTGGCCTGCGCCGTTGGCTCGATGAGGCCGAGCGCCTGTGCTGCTTCGTAACCCACCAGCACCTCTGTATCGGCTTCGGGCTTGCGCCCGACGATATGCCACCAGCGTTTCAGGGTTAGCTCACTCTTGAAATCAACACCGGCCAGCAGCACGTCGCGGTCTTCGATGCGCACCGCGCCCAGCAGCTTCGGCGACACCAGGCTGATGCGATTGCGCAGCGGGATGTCGAAGATGCCGGCGGCGTCTTCGGTCTTGAGCTGTTGCACGTCGAACGACACGCTGGAAACGGCGACGCCGCCATAATCGAGCGCCAGGTTATTCGATTGCGGCACGACGACGATGTTGGCGCCGAAGCGGTCGAGCTGCGAGCCGATCTCGTCTTTGATCGAGCCGCTCAGGCTGAGCAGCGCGACGGCGGTGCCGATGCCGATGCCGATGCCGACGACGAGGAAAGCGGCCTTGCCCTTGCGCCGCTTCAGATTGGCCAGTGCAATGGTGCTGATTCTCATAAACGATGAATGATGAACGATGAATGATGAATTAGGGAAGACTGCCGGGTCGCAATGCGCGCAAGCTCTGGCAGTTCATCATTCATCATTCATCGTTCATCATTTCAGAAGTATTGTTGCCGCGCTTGCAGGTCGCTTGCCTTGATGACCAGCACATCGCCTTCGATCTGGCGCGGCAGGCCGACGGGGTTGCAGCCGCCATGAACTTCGTTGACCTGCGCCGAATGAAAATGTAGGCCACAGTTGTTGCACACCATGTCATCGCCTTCCTGATGATAGCCCTTCTTGGCGTGATAGCAGGTGTCGCAGGCATCAAGCGCCGCGCGATAAACGCCGTCCGAGCTCTTGAGCGCGAAGAAGCGCAGCTTGCGATTGTCGGCCAGTGTGTAATCGTAAAACTTTGCCGTGCTGCTCAACTCGGCGAGCGGGATGCGAATGTCGCCTGATGCGCTGTTGTTAATGACGGTCGCCGACGGCTGCTCGCCGCGACCGCGGAAGACAAAGAAGGCGGCGCCCGCGGCCAGCACAATCGCGATCAAAATGAGCCAGACAGTCGGTTTGCGTTTTGGTTGCGCGCCGTCGGCAAATTGCGCGCGCTTGCGCTCGCGGCCATTGCTCTGCGGTTGGTTGTCCATCAAAAACTTCCTCTTCATCAATGCAATCAGGCGAGTCCCATGCGGCGCAGCAAATCTTCAAAGCGCGGGTCGTCGCGCACGTCGTCAAAGACCGGCTCGACGTTGATGTAGACCAGTATGCCGTGGCGCTCGCGGTAGGTCTTCTCCAGTTGCTCGAAGCCCCGGTCGCGGTCGCCGACGCCGAAGTAAGCGCGCGCCATGCTGTAAGGCGAAACATACAACCGCGAAGACAATTCGTTGAGCGTCACCAGCGACATCTCGGCGTCGGTTGTCCGTCCCCAGGCGGCGTAAGCGTGGCCCAGCGCCGACATGGTTTCGGTGTCGTGCGGCACCAGTTGCAAGGCGCGCTCGAATTCAGCAACCGCTTCACTGTACATCTGCTTCTGCTCGTAGATCATCCCCAGCCGCCGGTGCGCCAGCGGGTAATCTGTCGCCATCTCCATCGTCTTGCAACACTGGTCAATCGCTTCGTCGTAGCGGCGCGAGAAATAATAGATGCGCGCGACGTTGAGGTTGACGACCGGCGACAGCGGCTCTAGCTCCAGTGCCCGGCGGACTTCGGCGACCGCTTCGTCGCCGCGCCGCATCGCCGCCAGAAAGAGCGCGTACCACAGATGCGCTGTCCCGTAAGCCGGGTTCAGTGTGATGGCCTGCTTGAACTCCTGTTCCGCCGCTACCCACTCCCACTCATACCAGAAGCGGATGTGCGCCAGCGACACCCGCGCCTCGGCGAGCTTGGGATCGAGCTTCAAGGCTTTCATGGCCGTTGCCTTGGCGCGCAGGAAGGCAGTGCGCGGCGGCATCTTGCTATAGCTCGCCATCAGCGTGTGGCTGTCTGAAAGGCCCGAATAGGCGAGCGCGTAGTTCGGGTCGAGGGCTATCGCCTGCTCGAAAAATTCGATGCCCCGGCGCAGGTCTTCTTCGGTGCGCCGGTTCCAGTGATAGCGGCCTTTGAGATAGAGCTGGTAAGCGGCGGTGTCTTCAGTGTAGCGCCGCGCCAGCCGCTTCTTCTGCGCGCCGGTGAGCTTCAACCGCAAGTGCTCGGCGATCTCTGCGGCCATCTCTTCTTCGATGTCGCAGATGTCACAAAGCGAGTGGCTGATCTGACCGCCCCAGAGGTGCGAGCCGTCGAGCGTATCGATCAGCTCGGACTTGACGATGACCTGCTCGCCGCGTTGCAGGATGCGCCCGACCAGCACGGCGCGCACGTTCAGCTCGCGCCCGACACGCATCGGGTCAGGCTCCTGCGCGTGCAGGCTGCCGGTGGTTCGCACCTTGTAGCGAAAGACGGTCGAGCGCGCCATCACCCGCAGGCGCGGCAGCGCCGAGAGCGTGTGGATCAACGACTCGGTGATGCCTTCCGACAAGTAATCGGTCTCTGAATCACCGCTCAGATTGATTAGCGGCAGAATGGCCAGCGAATCAATGGCACGGCGGCGCGACGGCGGGCGCGGCAAAGTTTGCGTCGGGCGGTGCAGGTCAAAGGTGGTGCCCTGCGGCGGGCGCGACCCGGAGTCCATGTCGCGCAACAGGTTCTGCAAATCAACCAGCAGCTCCTGCGACGATTGGTAGCGCCGCTCGGGTTGCTTTTCGAGGCACTTGCGGACGACATGCTCAAAGGCCGGCGGCACGTTGTAGTTCAGCCGCGCGATAGGCACCGGCTCGGCGTGGATGATGCGGTCAACGACTTCGATGCTGTTGGCACCGCCGAAGGGCAGGTGCCCGGTAATCATCTCGTACATCACGACGCCGAGCGAAAAGATGTCCGAGCGGTGGTCTATGGGATGACCCATCGCCTGTTCGGGCGACATATAGGCGACCGTGCCGGCGACGACGTTGAGCGCGGTTTGCCGCACCAGCTCTTTGGTCGTCTCGTCTGTGCGCAGCGCGCCGGAGCGCGTCACTTTGGCAATGCCGAAGTCCAAAATCTTGATTGCGCCGCGCTCGTTCAATATCAGGTTGGCGCTCTTGATGTCGCAGTGAATGATGCCAAAGCCATGCGCTTCGTTGAGCGCGTCGGCGATCTGCGCGCTGATCATCATCACGTCGCGCAAGGGCATCGGGCCGCGCTCCAGGCGCAAGCTGAGCAGCTCGCCTTCGACGTATTCCATGACGATGAAGATGGCGCCTTCGTACTCGCCGATGTCGTAGATCGCCACGATGTGCGGCGAGCGCAGGGCCGACGTGGCGCGCGCTTCCTGCATGAAGCGCGTGCGGCGGTCAGGATCATATTGATAAGAGGCCGGCAGGAATTTGAGCGCGACGCTGCGACCGAGCCTGAGGTCTTCGGCGAGATACACCTCACCCATACCACCCGCGCCGAGTTCTCTGATAATGCGATAATGAGAGACCGTCTGCTCGATCACGCCGTTTACACCTCAAGGCCCTTGCTGGATTAATTATTCTCCCAGAAGCGGGGTGTAATCGTCCACAGCCGAGCTGGTTATTGGTAGACTTTGTAATCAATCTCTTGAAAAATCGAGTCTTTCCATTCGACGTCGGCGAGCCATTGCTCGTCAATCTCGGCGCGCTTAATCATCTCGTAGAGCTGCGTGAAGCGGTGGATATGATCGCGGAAACGCTTCTTGGCGTACTGCACGCTGGTCGCCGTCGTGATGATGAAGGCCCAGTCCGAAGACTCTGCCAGCAACAGCTCGCGCGCCGCCTGATTCAGGGCGCGCCGCATCAAGCCTTCAGCCTCCGGGTGCTCGTGCGCCAGCTCGATCATGCGATCTTCGGCGACGTGCTGGTGCATGTACATCCATTCGTTCTCGCCGTTGATCCAGACGCGGTAATAGCCTTCCGCGCCCCATGACGACGTGCTGATCTGCTGCTGCTGGTTGTCTGTGTACTCGCCCAGATAATCGAGCGGCGTTGCCAGGCGAATCTCGTTCTGGTCGAAGTGAATTTTGCGGAAGAGGTGGTTTAAGAACTGCGGCCCCTCGAACCACCAGTGGCCGAATAGCTCGGCGTCGTAGGGCGAAACGATCAGCGGCTTGCGGCCCAGAACCGGGGCCAAGCGCTGCGCCTGCGCCTGGCGGTTGTGCATGAAATGGGCAGCGTGCGTCGCCGCTTTGCCCGCCGCCCACCGGGGCACGTAAGGCTGCTTGGCGCCGAGGTCAACCTTGCCGGTGACGCGGAAATACTTGATGCCGAGATTGCGGCGAATGCCGTCGCTGTGCAGGTAAGGCTTGATGTAATCGTAATCGCCGTCGAAGCCGAGGTCGCGGTAAAACTCGCGGTAGTCCACGTCGCCCGGATAGCCGATCTCGGCGCTCCACACCTGCTCGCTGGTTTCGACATCGCGCGCAAAAGCGGCGACGCCGGCAGGCGTGATGGCCGGGGCGTAGATGCCGCGGCGCGGCTGCGGGTGGCCGAACATAATGGCGTGCGCGTCAACGACGAAGAAGCGAATCCCCGCCGCCGCTAGCAGATCGTCTACGCCGGCAGTGTAGGCGCATTCCGGCAGCCAGATGCCGCGCGGCTCGCGCCCGAAATGCTTCATGTAATTCCGCTTGCCGACCTCGATCTGGGCGCGGCGCGCCTCTGTGCGCGTCATCAGCGGCAAAAAGCCGTGCGTTGCGCCGCAGGTGATGATATCAATGGCGCCGGCTTCTTGAAGGGCGCGAAAGCCGTTCAAGATATTCCGCTGATAGCGGTTCTCGAACATGTCGCGGGCGACAGTGAAATGCTTGAGGTACATCTGCGCCGTCGCGTTCATGGCTTCGGAGCCGCGCGTGCGGACGACCTCTTGTTCGCACAACTCGATCAGCTTGCCGAGGTGGCGCACATAGCGATCCTGCAACAGCGGATCGGCTAACATCTCGCACAGCGGCGGCGTCAGCCCCAGGGTGACGCGCGCCCGCACGCCGTCCAGCATGCAGCCTTCGAAGACCTGCAAGAGCGGAAGGTAGGTTTCGCTGATGGCTTCAAAAAGCCAGTCTTCTTCGAGGAATTCCGGGTATTCGGGATGGCGCACGAAAGGCAGGTGCGCGTGCAGGATGATCGCTAACAGTCCTTGTTCCATGGTGGGTCTCGGTCTCAAGGTTCGGAGTTTCTGGTTGGTCACGGCTGGCGCGACGACGTACTGGGAACCAGGAACCAGGAACCGGGCACTCTGAATTGCGGCAGGCGCGGCAGATGAAACTCTTCGCCCGGCGGCATGCACTCGCTGGCCCCTGCAAAGAAGCGCGGCGTGACGTGCAGCGGGTGGGCGCGGTCGCCAATCAATTCGCGTTCGTCTTCAATCGCCTCGCGCAGCACTTCCGGCAAATAGTGCGCCAGGCCGACCGACGCCAACTGGCCGTCGCTGGAAAAGTAGAGTTTCAACAACTCGCTGCGGAAGGGTTCAGGCAGCGCCTCAATCACATCAAAGGTCAACTCGCCGCCGATGGCGGTAATCAGCAGCGCGTTGCGCACAGACTCAGGCAGCTTGAGCAGCAGATTGGCGATCTGCTCGCCGTCGGCGGTCGAGCCGGGCATCGGCGCTACGGTGACCTCCATCGCCTGCTCGGGCGCGAAGCCCGAAGCCTGCAAGACGCCGAGGAATTCCGGCGTCGTCATCTGGTAAGCCGGTTCAGGCGCGGGCGTCGGTGAGACCGTGCCGCGCGGCGTGCGCACCTGATTCGAGCGCACCAGCGCGATGTAGCCGTGCGCCGGCGAGCGCACGCCGATTTCGAATTCGTAGGTGCGGTCGGGGAAGACCATCATCCAGTAGCGCCCGCGCGGCCCGACTTCAAAGAAGGCTTCCTGGTTGCCGTCCATGTCGCGCAGCTTAAGCGTAGTGCGGAACTCGGCGGCCTCGGCTTCGGAAAAAATCCGCGTCAACCCCTTGAGACTTTCCGGGCGCACCTCCCAGTAGATGAAGATGCGAAACGGGTCTTGCAGCAGGGCGCGAATGATGTCAACGCCGTAGCCTTCCGGCACCGGCAGCCCTTCATCGATGTAGGGTTCGTCACTCGACGCGGCGTCGGCGGCGTCTGCGGCGGCGGGCTGATCCGGCTCGATGGGTTTAACCGGCGCGGCGCCGAACCCGGATGAGGGCCTTAGAACAAACATCGCAATCTCCTTCATACAAGGTAAACTAACTTTGTATTTGATGGGCGGGATGGTGTCAAGCAGATGGGTGTTGGGTGTCGGGTGTTAGGTGTTGGAGGTTAGAGACTTGAAGAATCAGTTCTCCCCAGCATCCAACACCCGGCACCTAACACCAACGAGGGGCGCAAACTCTTGCCCAGATTGAATTATCTATGATAGGTTTGCAATACCCTTGAAAACTTTTTTGACCGGGGGAGTCTGAGTAAATGGAAAAACCATCGCAACAAAACACAATCCAAGACAGCTTTCTCAACAGTGCCCGAAAAGAACGCAGCAACGTCACCATCTACTTGATGAGCGGAGTCAAATTGACAGGGCGGATCAAGAGCTTCGACAAGTATTCGGTGATTCTGGAGGCAGGGGCGCAGGAACAGCTCATCTTCAAGCACGCCATCTCGACGGTCTCGTTGCCGCGCGGCGGCGGGCGTGACTTTCATTACAGCCGCGACAGCCGCGAAGGCCGCGGCCCTGAGCGTGGCCCAGAGCGTGGCCCTGAGCGCGAGCACCATCCCGAGCGCGAGCATCCATCGGAAGCGAACCCCAGCGGATCGGCAGCCGGCGACGACCGTTCCTGAAGCGTGCGCTTTCGCTTTGATCATCTTGCCATCACTAAGGGGCTGCCCGTTGCGGCAGCCCAACTCATTTCTCAATGACCCACGTCGGACGGTTCATCACAATGGAAGGGCTGGATGGCTGCGGCAAGAGCACGCAGCTTGAGCGGCTGGCCGCGGCGCTCCGCCAGCGTGGCCACGGCGTGCTGGTGACGCGCGAGCCCGGCGGCACGCCCTTAGGCGAAGGGGTGCGCGGGCTGCTGACTTCCGCAGTCAGCGACGGTATTGTGCCGACAGCGGAGCTGATGTTGATCGTCGGGGCGCGTGCTCAGCACGTCGCCCAGATGATTCGACCGGCGCTGGCCGAAGGCAAAGTGGTCATCAGTGACCGCTATACCGATTCGAGCGTTGCCTTTCAAGGCTACGGTCGTGGGCTCGACCTCGGCTTGATCGAAAAGGTGAATTTGGCAGCGACCGAAGGGCTGCGGCCCGACCTGACGATTCTTCTCGACCTGGAGCCGGAAGCGGCGCAGGCGCGCATGAGCGCGCGACCTGTGGGCGGCTTGCTTGGCGCGCTCGATGTCGAGAAGCTCGACTTTCACGCGCGCGTCCGTCGCGGCTATCTCGAACTGGCGGCTGCGGAAGCCGACCGCGTCCGCGTCGTTCAGGCTACCGGCACCAGTGACGAGACCCACGCCGCTGTGATGCAGGTTGTGCTACCGCTAATTGAAAAGGAGGCAGGAGGCAGGAGGCAGTAAGCAGTCGCGCTGCGCCCCTTCCGGGATCGCGTGAACTCCTTAATGCCTCCTGCCTCCTGCCTCCTGCCTCCTATTTTATGTTAGATGACGAACTGATCATCGAAACCCCCGAGCGCGTCGAGCTGCATTATGTGCTCGCCAATGTCGGCAACCGCTTCCTGGCGGCGGCCATCGATCATCTGATTCAAGCGTTGTTGATTCTGCTGGTGCTGCTGATTGCCGGGGCGTTCAGCGATGGGCCGCTGTTTCGCGGCTCGGCGGTCTGGGCGGCGGCGATTTCGGTGCTGCTGGTCTTCGGCATCTACTGGGGCTACTTCGTCGCCTTCGAAACGCTGTGGAGCGGCCAGACGCCGGGCAAGCGCTGGATGCGGCTGCGCGTCGTCCGCGAGGACGGACGGCCCGTGCGCTTCTTTGAAGTTTTCGTCCGCAACCTGCTGCGCCTGGTCGTAGATTTCATGCCGGTGCCGACCTATGCAATTGGCGTCATCTCGATTATCTTCAGCGCCCGCTCCAAGCGCATCGGCGATTTCGTCGCCGGCACGGTCGTCGTCAAAGAGCGCGCCACCGAAGCGCCGTCGCTCGACGACATCATCAAGATTTCTAACATCGAGCAGGAGCGCCTGGAGCGCGCCGCCCCCGCCGCCTTTGCCCTCGACACACGCCAGCTCAACGAGGCGGAGCTACGCGCTATTGAAGTCTTTCTCAAGCGCCGCTACGAGCTTACGCCGGTTAATCGCACGGCGCTGGCAACGCGCATCGCTCAACCTTTGCTGGCGCGGCTCAACCTTGCAGCCGATGGGCTCGCCCCCGAAGCGGTGCTGGAAGAGATAGAGCGCCAGCGCCGCGCCCAGTCGCGCTATGTCTGATCAAGCGGGAATTGGCCGCAGAGAGAATAGAGATGAAGCTGACAAAACGAATGGCCGGTCTGATGACTCGGATGTTGGGCCGGACGCCACGCCGTGCGGCTTTGAGCCTGCTCGGCGCGTTGATGGTGGCAAGCCTTAACTGGAATGGCGCGGCGCAACAGACCGCACCGCGCGCCGCCGCGGCAATCTGGTCGGGCACGAGCGCCGGTTACGCGATTCAATGGACGGGCGCAGATATTACGGGCCGCCCGGCAAGCGGCGCGGCGACGCTAACCTTTTCGGTCCGGCAGATCGCCCGCCGGGATTTTGCCGCCATCGAAAAAGACAGCGACGGGCATTGCGAGTACGAACGCAACTTCACGTTGCTCTCGGTGGTCGGCCCGATCATCAGCTATCAAGACAACGTTAACGTCTTCTGCGAGCGGGCGGCGCATCCCGACGGCGAGACGCGCTTCGTCGCCGTTGACCTGTCCAAACCGGCAGGCGTGCGTCGCGGCTCGGATGACACGCAACTGCCGGGCAACGTCGCGAAGCTGACAGATTATTTTCCGGCGAGCGAAATTCATAAAGCGCTGCTCGCCGACCCGCTCATCCAGAAGGCGCTCGACGGCAAGCGCCCGCGGACAATCCCGGAATTGATGAAGCTGATCGGCGAAGCGTTCCCGACCGTCGCCGAGAGTGAGAAGTCATGCTTCACGCTCGCCGGCGACCTGCTGACGCGCTTCGCCTTTCATCACGTCGAAGGCAACAAGGTCGCCGTGCGTCTCGGCCTGTCGGGGACCGGCGTCTGTCGTGACAACCTGACGCAGATCGGCCTCTTGCTGCCCATCCCGGCATCGCTTCAGGAGTCGATAGCGAAGGCCGAAGCCGGCAGCGAAGGCTTCTTAACGAATCGCAAGGTCGGCGCGGGCCGGCAAGCCACCTTTAAGGCCGCAACGAAAAAACGACCGTCGCGCCAGTAGCCTGAACCTTTGCCCGCGTCGTTATGCCGCTTCAGTGTGAATGACGCCCGCCGCTCACGGGTTGAGCCGCTCAGGTGGCTATGCTATTTTCCATGCGGCTCGCTCAACTGTTTGTCCATATCACGTTTGGCTTCAGTCTCTGGAGGTTGTATGTCACGACGCTATCTCTTGCTACAGGCCGTCGCCTGCGCATTTGTCATTCTATTCACAAGCCTGGCTCGGGGACAGGCAACCGGCTCGCTCACCGGCACGGTCAAAGACCCTGCGGGCGCAGTCGTTGGCGGCGCGCAGGTGACCTTGCGCGATGCGGCCTCCGGCCAGTCGCGCCGCGTCATGAGCGACGACACAGGGAGGTTCCGCATCGAGAACCTGGTGCCCGGACGGTACACAATCGGCGTCTCCCACAGCGGCTTCAAGCTCGCCGAGCGCGAAGTCGAGATCAACGCCAGTCGCACCGCGACGCTAGAGATCAAGCTTGAGATCGAAGCGCCGCACGCCGAAATCGGTATCTCGGCCAAAGGCGGGATCGCTGCCAACGCCGATCCGACCTATCGCCGCCTGCGTGACGGCAACGGCTTCGAGACTTACTCGGTAACTAACCTCACAATTACGCGCGACGTCGGCACACTGACTTTGAAGAGCGGGCGCATCAGTTTCCTTGAGCCGGTCGCTGGCCGCGTCGTCAAAGCTATCTTCGTCGGCGACGGCGAATTTCTGCTCAAGCCGGCCATCGGCGTCGAGCGCAATTACCTTCGCCTGCTCACCGACCGCGAAGAGGTGGCCGAAAATTTTGAAAAGCTCGTGTTCTGCTTCACGGACGAGACCTACCAGGAGGTGAAGCGGCAAGCGCAGGCCAGCGAGGCCGATAAACGGACGGTGGATGTGCTTCACGACTTCAATCGCCGCATGCGCCACCGCCCGGAGCAGCCGCGCAGCCTGCTCGAATACCTGCTGGCTTACGAGGGCGAGAACCTTGACGCCGAAATCCTCGCCGACGTCTACAATCCGAAGCGCGCCGGCTTCTTTATGGCTTTCATCAATGGCAAGCACTTCGACGATCTGCGCTACGTCGTTCGCCCGCGCGGCGCGCTGCCGCAGATTCTCTCGCCCGAAGAGGTGGCGCTCATCAATTATGACCCGCAGGGCGACCGCGAAGGCATCCTCTACCTCGCGCACTTCGAGCCAGAGTACCGCAATGGCCAGGCAAGTTCCGAAGAAGACAAACGCATCATTGACGCCGAGCACTACCGCATCGAGACCGTCATCAATGGCGAGAAGCTGACGGCGACGGCGGAACTCAGCTTCACGGCGCTCGGCGACGGCGACCGCCTGCTGAGCTTCGGGTTGTTGCCGAACCTGCGGGTGACCCGCGTTCACTTCGGCGACAGTGACATTGACTACGTTCAGGAGCCGCGCAAGGAAGATGGCTCGTTTTACGCGGTGCTGCCCGAAGCCCTGGTCAAAGGCAAGCCGTACAAGATCACCGTCGAGTACCAGGGCAACAAGGTGGTCGAAGACGAAGGCGGCGGCAACTTCGCGGTCGGCGCGCGCACCAGTTGGTATCCGTCTGTAAACGCCTTCAACGACCGCGCCACCTTCGACCTGACTTTCAAGGTGCCGAAGCAGTACATGCTGGTCGGCGTCGGGCGCGAAGTGAAGACATGGCGCGAGGGCGATTACGCGGCCTCGCAGTGGGTGTCGGACGTGCCGCTGGCGGTCGCCGGGTTCAACTATGGCGACTTCAAAAAGAAAGCCATCGTTGATGAGCCGACGAAATATAGCATCGAAGGCTACGCGACTTCTGAGCTGCCCTATTACTTGAAGGAGGCGGGCGAAGAGATCGGCGCGATGACGCCGGCGCGGCTGACGGACAAGGCCATCGTCGAGGCGCAGAACTCGATGCGCCTCTTCACACTCTGGTTCGGCGAAGCGCCTTACGGACGCATCGCCATCACGCAGCAGCCGCAGCCCAACTTTGGCCAGTCGTGGCCGACGCTCGTCTACCTGCCGATCATCTCTTTCTTCGACGCGACGCAGCGCTACATGCTGCTGAATCGCATTTCGGGGCAGCTCAATGAATTTCTCGACGAAGTGACGGCGCACGAGGTGTCGCATCAGTGGTGGGGCCACATCGTCGGCTGGGCATCGTATCACGACCAGTGGTTGTCGGAAGGCTTCGCCGTCTTCTCAGCGGGCGTCTACCTGCAAGCGACCGAGCAGAGTCCCGACAAGTACCTGACGTACTGGCAGCACGCCCGCGAGCGCATACTAAACAAGAACGCCTTCGGGCGGCGCGCCAACGACGCCGGGCCGATCTGGCTGGGATTGCGCCTGGACACCTTCAAGACACGGCGCGCCTATGCCAACCTGGTCTACCCGAAAGGCGGCTACATCCTGCACATGCTGCGCACGATGATGTGGGACGTAAAGACGCACGACGACCGCTTCATCGCCATGATGCATGACTTCGTCAAGACCTACACGCATCGCAACGCTTCGAGCGAAGGCTTCAAGGCGGTCGTCGAAAAGCACATGACGCCGGGCATGGATGTGGATGGCAATCACCGCATGGACTGGTTTTTCAACGAGTGGGTCTATGGCACAGAGATTCCGCGCTACCGCTTTCAATACAGCCTGGTGCCCGAGGCCGATGGCAAGGTGCTGCTGAAAGGCGCGCTGACGCAGTCAGAGGTGTCAGAGCACTTCACGATGCTGGTGCCGGTCTTCCTCGACTTCGACGGCAAGCTAGTGCGCCTCGGGCTGGTGACGATCACCGGCAACTCGACCAAAGACTTTCAGGTGCGCTTGCCGCAGAAGCCGAAGCGCGCCCTCATCAACGCCTATCACGACGTGCTGGCGTCTGAATCCGTCAGCGAGCAAAAATAGAGACGCTGGCGGGCCGCAGATCGGTAACCGGGCGGCGCGGTGGAACCCGGATGACAGTCTACAAAAGGTGAACGGTTGTAGAGACTCTTTTATGAAAAGCAGCGACCTGGGCAGACTGTTTGAAGCCGCCCCACGCGCGACATCCTTGAGAGGACGTTCTTGCTGATT
Source organism: Blastocatellia bacterium (assembly GCA_045807765.1). GTDB lineage: Bacteria > Acidobacteriota > Blastocatellia > UBA7656 > UBA7656 > DATENM01. The sequence goes on along the minus strand of JBJMGU010000248.1, from coordinate 43,897 downwards.
TCATTGAGCCTTATTTTGAAAGCATCGATGACCTGGAACGCCTCAGGTAAATCCTCGACCGGGGGCGGCGGAATATCCTTCTTCATCAACGCGGCACAGCGCCGGTGAAGAGGTAGGCGTAAGCCATCACGATCAGGCCGACGATGGATGCAAGCGCGACGGAGTGCCATAGCACGAAGCGAAAGATCAGCCCCTCGTTGCCGACCTGATTCGTCGCGGCAGTGGCGACGACGATGGATTGCGCGTCAACCATCTTGCCCATGACGCCGCCGGCGCTGTTGGCGGCGCACATCAACACAGGGTTCAATCCGAGCTGCTCGGCGGTGATGCGCTGCAAGCCACCGAACAGCGCATTCGACGATGTATCGCTGCCCGTCAGCGCCACGCCGAGCCAGCCGAGAAACGTCCCGAAGAAGGGAAACAACCTGCCTGTGCGCGTGAATGCCAGGCCCATCACAGCGTCCATCCCCGAATAGCGCGTCACAAAGCCCAGCCCGAGCATGAAGGCTATCGCCAGCACCGCAAAGCGCATGCGGACGAGCGTGCCCCAGAATATCTTTGCCATCTGAATCGGCGCGACGCCGAGCAAAAAGCCGGCGACCAGGGCGGCGAGAAAGCAGCCTGTGCCGGTTGCCGCCAGCCAGTTGAAATCGAACTTCGCGGCTTCGGGCTGCGGGTTGGCGACGACCGGCGCGGCGCGCGTGATCGCGCCGTGCAGCGCCGGCACTTCCCAGCCGCCGCGCTCTGCTGCCGGCGTCGTCCAGCGATTCATTGTGGACTTGATAACCGGCAATCCCCACAGCAGCACGAAGAGTGTGAGGATGACGAAGGGCATCCATGCGCGCGCGATCTGCCGCGCCGAATAGATGCGCTCGGCGGGCCGCGCCTGGCTCGCATCAGCCTGATTTTCTTCACCCTCGGCGCCGCGCCAGATGCGCTTCGGTTTCCAGAAGCGTAAGAAGACTGTCGTCGCCACCAGAGAGACAACGCCGCCGACGATGTCAACCAGATTGCTATCGACAAAATTCGACCAGACGAATTGCGTCGCGGCAAAGCTGATGCCGACGACTAAAATGGCGGGCAGCACTTCAAAGGTTTCGCGCCAGCCGACGATGGTGCGCACCAGCCAGAAGGGCACGATGAGGGCCGTGATCGGCAGGATGCGACCGAGCGTGGCATTCAAGTCGCCTTCGGGCAAACCCGACACGGCGGCGAGCGTGTGGACAGGCGTGCCAATCGCGCCCCAGGCGACCGGCGCAGTGTTAGCAATCAGGTTCAATGCCGCCGCATGAAACGGCTTGAAGCCGAGGCCGATCAGGAAAGCGCCGGCAATGGCCACCGGCGCGCCGAACCCGGCGGCGCCTTCGATGAGCGCGCCGAAGCAGAAGGCGACGAGCAAGGCTTGCAGGCGGCGGTCTTCGGTAATGCGAGCGACGGACGATTTCATAATCTCGAACTGCCCGGTGTAGACCGTCACGTCGTAGAGAAAGACTGCCGCGACGACGATCCAGGCGATCTTCAAGATGCCGAAGGCCGCGCCAAATCCGAGGCTCGCCGCCGACAGTTGCCACGGCATCTGAAAGACCAGGCTGGCGCAGGCCATCGCCGTCAGCGCCCCGAAGAGCGCCGCCCAGTGCGGCTTGACGCGGAAGACCGCCAGCAATCCCAACAGCACGACGACGGGCAGCGTCGCGACCAGCGTCGATAACCACCACGCGCCCAGCGGGTCATACACCTGTGTCCAGTTCATCGGGTTTATCTCTTCGGCTAAAGAATTGATGAGGCCGCCAGATTACTACTCAACCGTGACGGCTGACAAGGCGGTCGTCGGTAAAGCGCGCTCGTGGGGCTCTTGTGATACAATGGCGCGCGTCAGACGGCCCGAGCCCGAAGCCCACCTTCGGATAGGAGGCACGCATGAGCACACAGGGAAGCGCGACGACAGAGGGGACGCGACGTTATGCATCGCGGCTTGCGGCGCTGACGGCGGCAGGCCATTTCCGCCAGCAGCAAGAGCTGTCCATGTCGTCTATCGGGCTGGGCACTTATCTGGGTCACTGGGACGAGCGCACAGACCGCATGTATCAGGAAGCCATCCGGCGTGCCATCGAGCTCGGCTGCAACGTCATTGACTCGGCAATCAACTACCGCTTCCAGCGCAGCGAGCGCGCCATTGGCGCGGCGCTCAAGCAACTATTCGAGAACAAGCGAGCGGCGCGTGACGAAGTGATCGTCGCGACCAAAGGTGGCTTCATCCCCTTTGACAACGAGCCGCCGCGCGACCCCCGCGCCTGGATCGTCGAAAACATCATCGCGACCGGCGCCGCGTCGGCGGACGAAATCGTCGGCGGCAGCCACTGCATGTCTCCCGGCTATCTCGATCATCAACTGTCGCGCAGTCTTGAGAATCTCGATCTCGATTGCGTTGATATTTATTACATTCACAACCCGGAAACGCAGTTGCAGGGGCTGACGCGCGAGCAGTTCAATCAGCGCATGCGCGCCGCCTTCGCCTTTCTCGAAGCTGCCGCCGCCGCGGGGCGCATCCGCACCTACGGCACGGCGACCTGGAATGGTTATCGCCAGCCGCCGACGGCGCGCGATTATCTATCGCTTGAAGAACTGGTCGGCATCGCCCGCGAGCTTGCGGGTGACGAGCACCACTTCCGCGTCATCCAATTGCCGTACAATCTGGCGATGCCGGAAGCCCTGACTGAGGGCAATCAAACGGTCGCGGGCGAACCGCTATCGCTGCTGATGGCGGCAGACCGCCTGGGGATGACGGTGATGTGCAGCGCGACGATCTTGCAAGCGCGACTGAGCGCCGGCTTGCCGGAATTCGTCGCCGCGACCCTGAAAGGGCTCAAAACCGACGCGCAGCGCGCCATCCAATTCGTGCGCTCGACGCCGGGAGTAACAACAGCGCTCGTCGGCATGAGCCATCGCTCGCACGTCGAAGAAAACCTCGAAGTCGCGCGCGTCGAGCCGCCGCCGGTCGAACAGTTCTTCGAGATGTTTTCAAGCGGCGAGTAAAGCATGAGCAGTTGCCCTTTGGCAGTTGCCAGTTCTCAGTTGTCCGTCCGACGGCTGCACCTGCTGCATAGTTTCGGTGCAACCGGCAACTGCCAACTGCCCACCGATTATCATTTGCACTTTTTGAATTCGCGGCTGCGTATTGTAGAATGGGAGTAGAGGTTTTCAAGCGTACAGATTGGCGGCAAAGCCATGCAAGCGATCTATACCACGGCAATTGAAGATGAGCCGGCGCTCTTTTCGCCGCTGCCGCAATCGCCGTTCGCCGTGCGCCTGTGGCGGGCGCTCAACGAGACCGGGCGCGAGTTTGCCGGTAGCCCCTTCGCCTTTCTCCGTCGCGCCTTTCTGCCTGAGCACATAAGGGACTGGCTGCCGAGGCGTTTGGGCAATGCCCTGGCCTCGGCGGTCGCACACCCGCTGGTCACGCTCGGCGGCCTGTGGCATCGCGAGCGCATCCCTGTCGGCTTCATCTATCCACTCGTCGCGCGCAGTGCCAGCTTTGTCGTCAATGCGTCGTCGCCGGTAGTGGCAAAGCTGCGCGCCTGGGATCGCTTCGTGCCGGTGCTGATCGCCTCGGGCGCCGCCCACGGCGTCTTGATCGTCGTGCTGGTCTACCTGACCATCCTCAACATGCTGGCGCCGTTTACCAACGTCCAGATCGTCAACCGGCCATACCGCCCGTTCACGCCGGATCAGATCGCGCAGCTCTATGCCCGCAAACCCATCACGCAGCCGAAGCCAACCGATCAGGTCTTGTCGCTCGAAGAATTGCGCGAGCGCGAGCGCAAGCGGCTTGAAGAACGTGAGCGCCGGGCTGAAGAAGAGGCCCGACTGAAGGCCGAGCGCGAGAAGGCCGAGCGCGAAAAAGCTGAGCGCGAGGCGAAGGAAGCTGAAGCGAAAGCCAAGGCCGAAGCCGACGCCAAAGCCGCCAACGCCAGCGGGCCGATGAAATTCGGCGAGATCAACGAAGCGGCCATCAAAGACCTGATCGCCAAAATGTTCGAGAGCTATAAGAATGGCGACCTGGACGTCGGCAACTATGCGGTCAGGCTGTCCTTCAAGATTGACTGCGACGGCTCGATGCCGCGCTCAAGCATCCATTCCGCGCCCTGGGACAAAGCTTCTCCGAAGGATCCGAAAAAAGAAGAACTGGCTATGCGTATCCTCTGGCTCCTCGGCGAGTCGCACGCGCTCGGGCCGCTCTGCCAGTTCAGCTCCAATACCATCGACTTCGAAATGAACGAGCAAATCACGAGATTGAGCATCAGCGGCTTTGGCCCAACGCCCGAGTGGACCAGTGAGAAGGCCATGCAACTGAAGACGCTGTTTCTCGGCATCTCGTTATTGAAAGGCAACAGCGATACCGGCCAGCTCGCAAAGCTCGTCAAGATTCGCACCACCAGCAAACGGCTCGACCTCGACCTGACGGTTTCGCGCGAGCGCGCCAACGAGATGATGCGTGCCAGCCAGCGTAGCACCCCGCAGTAATTCGCCTTTTCCCTTTTCGTCTTTTCGTCTATTCCTGTATAACAACAGCCATCCCCTGAATCCTCGCCGTGGAGCGTGAAGATGGACGCCAAGCTCTGGACAGACTTGCTGCACCCGGATATCTCGATACTCGAAAAGATCATCCGCCCGATTCTTGTCTACCTCTTCCTGATCGCCGGGCTCAGGCTGGCGGGCAAGCGCGAACTCGCCCAGCTCAACCCGTTCGACCTTGTGGTTTTGCTTACACTGTCGAACACCGTGCAGAACGCCATCATCGGCAATGACAATTCGGTGCTCGGCGGTTTGATCGGAGCGACGACGCTGCTGGTGGTGAACTATGTGGTCGTGCGATTCTTCTACACCCACACGCGGCTCGACCGCATGATCGAAGGCGACGCCGACGTGCTGATTGACAATGGCCAGATCAACGAAGCGCGCTGTAAGAAAGAGTTGATCACGCGAGCCGAGCTTGAGGCCGCGGCACGCCGGCAGGGCTTCACGTCGCTCGTTGATATCGAGCGCGCCGTGTTGGAGCCCGGCGGCACCCTCACTTTCATCGGCAAACGACCGACGCCCGAAGCGACGCGCCACGACGAGCTGCTGGCCAAACTCGACGAGGTGCTGCACGAGCTTGCTGAGCTGAAGAAAACGACGCGGTGACGCGGCGACATGGAGAGGGACAGACACCCAGACTGGCCGCCGACTTTTCTTTCACTGTGTCGCCGCGTCACCGCATTCCCGTGTCACTTTCCCTTGCCTGTTTCTGATGGTAACGCTTAATTTTCAACACTTACGAGAAGTGCGTGGTCGCAAGAAAATTGCAAGATTCGGTATAAGCCCTTAGCGTTTTAACGTTTACTCCTACTCGATGGCTGCCGCCCGCGACCTGACGCTTGCCTTACTCTTCCCCTCACATTTTGGCGTGATATACTGGCCCCTCGTTTAGGAAGCGCGCTGTATAGAGCATTGAAGTAAAATTTGGCGAGCAAGATGGGTTCTTGGGTCGTTGGCTCCATACAGCGTAAGTTGCTAACCAAATAAGCAGGAGGCAAGAATGAATCAACCCCCCAATAGGAGATTCACCAGCAGCCTCTCCTCAGGTTTATCCATCCTGGCGATTTTTGCATTCGGGTACTCTATAAATGGCCAAGCCCAATCGGTGCGAGCCGTAGATCATCCCACCATTACGAAATCAACCGAAGAAAAATCCCTCGACATCCCCGGCACCTTCAAAGACCTACCCGCCGCCAAAGATGCAGTCACCTCGAAGCGCTCGGTCGTCGTCGCTCGACCAACCGCGCGCCGATCTGTCAATGTAGCGCCGCTCGCGATTGACGAGAGCAAAGGCGTCACCTCGCGTTCGCCGATTCGCGGCGATGTGAGGCGTACAACGAGAACCGCCGCGCCCGTCGGCATCCGCAGCGATGCCGCTGATGTGACGGAAGCTACAGACACAGAGTTCGAGGATTTTCACGCCACAGCCTATTGCCTGCAAGGGCGCACGGCTTCCGGCGAGTTTGTCCAGCAAGGCTTCATCGCGGCTGACCCGCGTGTGCTGCCGCTGGGCACGGTCGTTCACATTCGTGCGGGGAGATACACAGGAACCTACACGGTCAAAGACACCGGCGAGCGCATTAAAGGGCGCCGGGTTGACGTATATGTGCCGAGCTATAGAGAAGCGAAGGCGTTCGGTCGGCGTCCGGTGAAGATCAAAGTCATTGGTCGCACAGGACGCAAAGCCGGTGCGGCAGGCAAGGCCGGCCTGCTCGCCGATACGCAATAGATCGCCGCTCTTCTTTGAGTGGTGAAGGCCAAACAAGCGAAAGCCCGCAATCGCACCTATCGCGGTTGCGGGCTTTCGCTTTTACTTTTGAATCAAGGCGGTGTCGAGAGACGCCAGGCGGTCGGTGGCCACAGAGAAGTAGCGCGCCAGCGCCTCGCGGTAGGCGTTCATTTTTTGCAGCGTCGCCTTTGAAGCCGTCGCGCCCGGCTCGACGAGCAGGATGAAGGCGATGCGGAAAGTTTTCGGGGCGCTCGCCGCATCGGGCAGGCGCGGCCCTTCGCGAGAGATGATCTGCTCGACGCGCGCCGTGTGCTTGATGGCGTTGACCGTGTAGCCGCTTATCGGTGACTTCTGGCGCAACAGCTCATGCAGTTGCGCGTCGGTTTCCAGGTAGGTGAATGGCGGCACCTCTGCGGGCGGGCGCAATCCCATCAAGTACTGCTCAAGGCGCGAGAAGTAATTGACCGCCGTTTCACTGGTCGTAAACAGACTGCCGCCGCCTTCGCGCCAACTGTTGCCCTCCATCAGCGCCGAGAAGCTGCCATCGCTATTCGTGCGGGTGTCGAGAAAGAAGCTCCAGTGCGAGTCGTCGCGACCGAGCAGCAGGTTTTCATCATCGCCGCTCGACCGGACATAGGCCAGCCATCGGTGGCCCAACTCATGACAGACGATGCTGATGGCCGAGTTCAGCCCGGCTGTATTGGCTTGCGGATCACCCGGCCAATCGTTCTGGTTGCCCATGGTGATGACGGTCGCCAGCCGCGCCGCGCTGCCATAGAGCGCCCCGCGATCAAAAATCTTCAAGCCGATGCCGCTGACGTCATTGCGCACGTTGAACGAGTGCGCGACGCCGAGCCCATTGTCATACGCGAAGTCGGCCCAGATAAACGCCATGTCTACATCGTCTGTGTGTGTGCGATAAAACGTCCGCATCAGCGCGGGCAAGTCCAACTGGCGCTGCTTGGAAAAGAGCTGAAACATCGGCCCGCTAATCACCGCATCGGGCAGATCAGAGTAGACCAGCGGCTGCGCCTCTTGCTCGGTATTGCCCGGCGACAGGCCAACCAGTGACGTGCGCGCTTTCACTTTTTTATAGATGAAGGCGATGCGCCCATCATCATAGAGCGCCGCTTGAAACGTGCTCAGGCCGCCATAGGGCGATTCGGGCACGGCGTTCCAGGTGATGACGTGGCGGCCTTCGAGGCGATTGTAATAAATCTCACCGCCGCCGCTGGTGTCGAGGTTCGCCCAGAGCGGCGCAATGCGCGGCGCGTTTGCCGCGAGCGTGGCAACAGAGGGGCGAGCGCTGGTGTCGCCAGAAGCGAAGGTAATGTAGCCGTTCGTGCCGACATACAGAGTGTCATAGGTGACGCCATAGAAGGTAAACGGCGCGCCGCCAATCGGGATGTCGCGGTAGCCGCTAATGCCTGTGCTGAGCTGGCCGTCAATGCCGAAGAAGCTGCTTACCTGCGTGCCGACATCGTTAGTGAAACGAACATTGGCCGGCGTCGGGCGATAGCCATTGGCTTCCGGCGTGAACAGGACGGAGCGCTTGGTCAGGTCGAAGGCAGAGGGCGGCACGATGATCGAGCCGTCGTCTTCGATGAGGGCAAGGTCGCCTTGATCTTGATTGAGCGCAGTGAGGGGGCGGGCGCTTCGTACGGCGAGTCGGTCAGGTGAGCGCCGCGCGTGCATCTGGTGGCGTGCGATGGCTTCTTCCGCGCCGCGCGCCTCATAGCCGCAGTCGAAATGCGGCAGCGTGTTGATCGTCAGCCGGACACGCGCTTCATCATGGTTCGCCACCGGCTTGATGCCGGCGCGTGTGCCGGCGAATGATAGCGCGACAATGAATGCCGCGAGCAGAACGGCAATCCAGACGAATTGTGAGCGGCTTCGAGCGCCTTGCTTGAATCCGCGAGCCGCTTTCGATGAAGCGTCCATACGTTTGACCATGAAGCAACTGTGGGCTTGCTGCCGGCATTATAAGAGACCTGTCCAAAGATGCCAACCGGCTCAGTGCCGCCACTCGTCAATTAACGAAGCGACCAGCGCCGTCCAGCCGGTCTGGTGGCTCGCCCCAATGCCCGCGCCGTTGTCGCCGTGAAAGTACTCGTAAAACAACACGTAGTCGCGCCAGTGCGGATCTTCTTGAAATTTCTTCGAGCCGCCATAAACCGGGCGGCGGCCCGCTTCGTCGCGCGTAAAAATCTTGATCATGCGATTGGCCGCCATCTCGGCCATCTCCCACAGCGTCACTTCGCTATCATCGGCCAGCCGCATCTTGAAGCTCGATCCATACGCCTTGCCAAGCTTCCTCAGCGACTCGATCAGCAAGAAGGTCGTCGGGAACCAGAGCGGGCCGCGCCAGTTCGAGTTGCCGCCTTTGATCTTGTTGTCCGATTCTGCCGGTTCATAGCGCACCTCGCTGCTGCCGAAAACGTAGGGGTGCTGCTCATGATACTTCGATAAGCTGCGAATGCCGTAGTCCGACAGAAACTCATCAGCATTAAAGACGCGCCACAGAATGCTCGCCATCTGCTCCTGGTCAACGATGGCCAGCACGTAGACCTTCATGCCGTCATGCTCAATCTCATGGACGCAGTTGCGCACGATGTCCTGGCGGTTGCGTACGAACCATTCGAGGTTGCCTTTGAAATCTTCGAAGGAGGTGATCCAGTCGGTCTCCAGCCGCTCGACGGCGTAGAGCGGGATGATGCCGACCAGCGAGCGCACGCGGAACTTGTGGAACTCGCCGTTCGGGTAGCGCAGCACGTCGTAGAAAAACTGTTCGCGCTCGTCCCACAGGCTGTAATCGCGCCCGCCGCGCCGCTTCATCGCCGCGCCGACATAGACGTAATGCTCGAAGAATTTCGTCGCCAGCCCTTCGTAGACCGGGTTGGTTTTCGCCAGCTCGACGGCAATGCGCATGAGGTTCAGACAGAACATGCCCATCCAGCCGGTGGCATCCGACTGCTCCAGCACGACGCCGTCCTGTAGCTTCTCGCTGCGGTCAATCACCGTGATGTTGTCTAAGCCGAGGAAGCCACCTTCGAAGATGTTATTGCCCTCGCGGTCTACTTTGTTCACCCACCAGGCGAAGTTGATCAGCATCTTGTGAAAACATTTTTCGAGCCAGGCGCGGTCGGCCACCCCGCTGCGGATGCGATCCATGTTGTAGACGCGCCAGCAGGCCCACGCATGCACCGGCGGGTTCAGGTCGGCGAACTCCCACTCGTAGGCCGGTATCTGGCCGCTGGGGTGCTGGAACTGCTCAAACAGCATCAGCCAGAGATTCTCTTTGGCAAACTCAGGATCAACCAGCGCCAGCGGCACGCACTGAAAAGCTAAATCCCAGGCGGCGAACCACGGGTACTCCCACTTGTCAGGCATCGTCAGCACGCGCAGCGAATTCAGGTGCAGCCAGTGCTGGTTGCGTATATTCCAGCGCGATTCCGGCGGCGGGTCGGCGGGGTTGTCGCCGTCCAGCCATTCGTGAACGTCGAAGATGTAGCTCTGCTTCGTCCACAACAGGCCGGCGAATGCCTGCCGCTGCACGCGGCGCTCGTCTTCGCTGGCTTTCGGCGGGTGAATGTGATCGTAAAAGTCGTCGGCCTCGCCGCGGCGCTCTGCAAAGACCGCGTCGAAGTCGGCAAACGGCGAGAGGCTTGTCAGGCTCAGGCTGCCGGTGACCTTGTGGTCTTCGGGCATATGGCCCGCGCCATACTGGTCGGGCGTCAGGCGCAGACGTATCACCACGGAGCCGCCCGCCGGCACCTCGGCTTTGTAATGAAAGCAACTCTTGGTGCCGCGCTGCTCAGGATTGACGACCGGCTCGCCGCCGATGATGTGGCGGTGGAAGGCGTCTTTGAAATAGTCGGAGCCCGATGTGTTGCGCGGCTGCCGGTCAATCGCCGGGTTGGTCTCGTTGTTCGTAAACAGCGGCTCGGCGTCGGCATCGCAGTAGAGATAGCGCGCGCCGATGTGGTACTTGAAGGGGATCGTCTTGAGCATCTCGGCGGGCGTGTGGTCGGCGACGAGGCTAGTGAAGCCTTCGCCGTGCGGGCCGGGAGTGATCTCAGGCGGCGGGCCGGGCGGCTCGGTCCATCCCCAGGTGTTGCGGAACCACAGGTGCGGCAGCAGGTGCAGCGGCGCCGCTTCCGGGCCGCGGTTGAACGCCGTGATGCGAATCAGTATGTCTTCAGCCGACGCCTTAGCATATTCGACGAAGACGTCAAAGTAGTGGTCATCGTCGAATATCCCTGTGTCCATCAACTCGTACTCGAAGCCGCGCCCCTCACGCCCTTGATTCTCGGCAATCAACTGATTGTAAGGGAACTCACGCTGCGGATATTTGTAGAGGTACTTCATGTACGAGTGCGTCGGCGTCGAGTCGAGGTAGAAATAGTATTCCTTGACGTCCTCGCCGTGATTGCCTTCCGAGGGGACAAGCCCAAAGGCGCGCTCTTTCAATATCGGGTCGCGCTCGTTCCACAGCGCCAGCGCGAAGACCAGTAATTGATAGCGGTCCGAGATGCCGGCGAGCCCGTCTTCGCCCCAGCGGTAGGCTTTGGCGCGCGCCATGTCATGTGGCAGGTGGCGCCAGGCGTTGCCGTCGGCGCTATAGTCTTCGCGCACCGTGCCCCAGGCGCGCTCGCTGACATAAGGCCCCCAGCGCCGCCACGGCGGCACGCCTTCGCCGGTTTCTTTGAGCCTTGCATGTTCTTGAGTAGGAGGAGGTAGCGCGTCCGGTTGCTTTTTCATAGCTTTGTTGTGAGCCGAAGAGATTAGCCAACGACGATTGTTCGCGCCGTACTATATGCGAGCCGCGGCGTGCGCCGCAAGGCTAAAGGCGACGCGGTGATGAAGAAAGCGGCATGGATCAGCCGGCTTCAGGGCTGTCGTGGGCTCGGTTGCGGGCTCGCCGGCTGCGGGTTTGCCGGCTCGCTGGCCGCAGGCGTCTGGCTTGATGGTTCGCTAGCTGCCGGCTCGCTGGTTGCGGGCTCGCTTGCAGGCGGCGTAGAGGGCGGCGCAATCGCTCGCGCGTAATAGCGGTAGACGAAATAGACAGTTGCGGCAATCAGCAGCAGCGCGCCGATGGCCATGATGATGATCGCCGTGTAGCTCTTCTTTTGGTAATGAACCTGACCGGCTTGAACAAACTCCGGCGAAATGTAAGGCGACAGCTCGTCGGCGGCCAGGGCAGTCGCGGCTGCCGGTTGCGCCGCGGGCTGCATATATCCATCATCGGCGGGCGGCGGCTCTTCGCTCACAGGGATGCGCAGCACGGCGGTCTTGCCGGGATCAGGCGGCACGTTGTAATTGTTGCCGGCGCCGGCGAAAAAATCTTCGTGCGCGCCTGTCAGGCTGCCGGTGATCGTCTGCGACTCGCTTGCCGACTGCAAGCCTTCGCCGTCGAAGCGCGCCAGCACCACCGTGATATTGTCCTCGCCGCCGCGCTCGTTGGCGACATTGATCAAAGCGCGGCAGGCGCCCTTCAGGTCGCCGGCCTGTTCGACCGCCTGCTTCATTTCGTCTGGCCCCAGCTTATTCGATAATCCGTCGCTGCATAGCAGCAGGCAGTCGTTGCGAAACAGGCGGATGGTCGTCATCGCGACCTTGACGTTCGGCTGCGTGCCGAGCGCCTGCATGATGACGTTTTGCGGAACCGACGCCGCCTGTTCGGGCTGGATGGCGCCGGCGTCAATCAACATCTGCACGAACGATTGATCCTTGGTCAGCTGTTTGATCTGCTGTCCGCGAATCAAGTAAGCGCGCGAATCGCCCACCTGGGCAATGTAGGCCAGGCCGCTCTGCACGATGGTGGCGGTAACGGTCGCGCCCATGCCGCTCAGCTCCGGGTTAGCCTGCGCCTCGTTCCAGATGCGCTCGTTGGCGGCCTCGGTGGCGATGCGCAATCGCACCACGGTGTCCATGTCGGGCGGGCAGTCCATCAGCGCTTCGCGGATGGTGGTGACCGCCAGCTCGCTTGCGACCTCGCCCGCCGCCGCGCCGCCCATGCCATCGGAGACGATCATCAGGCTGCCGCGCTCGCCCATCGGGTGGGTGCTCATTTCCGGCCCCAGCCCGATCGAGCCGGTCGTCAAATCGGCCACCAGGAAGGCATCCTCATTGCCGCTGCGATGCATGCCAATGTCTGTGCCGGCGTAGACGGAGACTTGAATCTTGCTCATCATTTTTTCGCGAGTCAGGAGTCAGAAGTCAGAAGTCATGAAGACAAGAATGGAAGAGGAAGTCGGCGGCAGCGAGTCCGCTTGTCGCGAGTCCGCTTGTCCGCCTCCGCTTCTATTCTACCTTTTAGGCTCCCCTTCCTCTTTCATTCTGAATTCTGTCTCCTGACTTCTGATTTCTTCTGCCTACAGTTCAAATCGGAAAAGCTGTTTACCGATCAAGACCATGTCGCCGGGCTTCAACTCGACTTCGCCCTTGATCTTGATGAAGGTGCCGTTGCGGCTGCCGGCGTCCGTCAGCACGTAGGTCGCGCCGCGCCGCTCAATGCGTGCGTGGCGGCCCGACATAAAGCCATCGTGCGGAAACGTGATGTCGCCCTGGCTGCGCCCGACGATGGTGTCGTCGGAGAGGTCAAAAACTTCGCCCTGCTGGCCGCCTTCCATGACCAGGTGCAAGCGGCCTCTGGGAGCCGCCAGCGGCGACGCCATGACGATGGTGCGAGCGACTGTAAGCACGTTGCCGCAATTGGCGCAGAAAGAATTGCCGGGACTGTTTGAATAATCACATTTTGGACAAGCGATAGCGCCCGCCGGCGGTGAAGCCATCGGCTGCACCGTTGGGTTAGACGGCACCACGGTCGGCGCGATGGATGACGCCCCGCTCGATGGCGGCGGCGGTGGCGCAGCGGGCGGCTGCGGCGGTGGCGGCTGCTGTTGCGCGGCAGGCTGCTCGGTCGCGCTGATCGGCTGGACTACGGTTGACATGTCCTTGTGAAAGTCCGCCGGCATCCCGGGCCGCGGCTCGGCAACCGTTCGCAGGTTAGGTGGCGGCTGCGGCGGTGGCGGTTGCGGCGGTGGCGACGGCTGCTGCTGCGGCGGGCTGATCGGCTCGGTGATCGGGCGATTGGCGACAACGGTTTGCATGTTATTACGATCCGGCGGCGGCATTTCGGTCGGCACCGTCTTAAAGGTTTGCGGCGCTTCGGCTGGCGGCGGCGGCGCCGGCAAGCGCTGGCCGCATTGCTGGCAAAACGACCAGCCGGCTTCATTCAGAGTGTGACAATTCGGGCATTCGATCTCCGGCGGCGGAGCGGCGCTGGCAACTTGGCGTTCTTGATCGCCGGCAATGACCGTTGCCGGGAAGCCACCGCCCTGGCCCTGTGGCGGGTTGGCGTATTGCGGCACTTCGGGCAGGGGCGCAGCGCACATTCGGCAGACGCTCGAACCGGACTTGTTGCTGGCCCCGCAATTCGGACAGATGATCATATTCGATAAGCTCCCTTTCCGATATCGCCCTGATTATACGCAAAGGCAATGGTTGGAGAAAGTCGCAAAATACCTTGTGTCGCCTGAACTTCTGCCCCGCACGGCTTCACAGAGCAAAAAAAATCCCCGAAACCGGCTTTTTCAGTATTCGCCCTGCCGGTGGTTATGAATCAGCGTGGTCGTTCCTGCGGCAGGTCCTGGGCGCAGCGGAAGCCGATGTATGACGGCTTGGCCAGGTCGTAGACCAGTTGCCGATTGACGGTCAACAGCTCATCCTTCGAGTTGTTGCAAGCACCACCGCGCGCGATGTGCGCGTTCGGGTCGGGCAATCCGACCCCTTTCTTATAGGGCACAAAAGCTTCCTCGACCCACTCGGCGACGTTGCCCAGCAAATCTTCAGCGCCGCACCAACTGGCGCCGGCCTGGCCATAGGAGCCCGCCGGCACAGGCTTGCCTTTGCCCGATTCCCGCAGGTTGGCGCGGTTGGCCGACCAGCCACCTTCCCACATAGCGACACGGTTCTCCTGACCGCGCGCCGCGAATTCCCATTCGGATTCGTGCGGCAGCCGTTTGCCGACCGACTGCGCGTACTCGTGCGCGTCTTGCCAGCTGATGTTGTAGACCGGCAGGCTGGCTTCGCCCGGCGGATAGATGCCATTGCGCCAGTGCGGCGGCGGCTTGTGTCCGGCCTTGACGAATTCGTAGTACTGCTTGTTGGTTACCTCGGTCTGGTCGAGAAAGAAAGGATCAACATGGAGAGGGCCGATCTCGGGCCGGGAATTCGGATAACTGTTCGGATCGTTGCTGCCCATCTTGAATTCGCCGCCTTCGACATAGACCATCCCTGGCGGCGGCGTCGGCTTGGCCAGCCTGGCTTTTTCAGGCGGCTTGTGACCGGAGGCGATTTTGATGATGATGATGCCGGCGATCACCGCGACGATACAGGCCGCCCCCAGGATCACCGCCTGCCGGTTCTTTTCAGCCAGCGTCGTCAGCCGCGTCCATGTCATGCGCCCGACGGCGAAGTTGCCACTGTCGAGGGGCACCGCCGGAGCGACGCCCTGCATGCCGCCGACGACCGTCTGCCCGAACAATCGGGCATGGGGCTCTGGCGTCGGCGCTGTCGCTTTGGCCGCGGCGGCGGGCGGCACCGGATTGGCCGGCGGCATTGAGTTGGCGGGCGGCCTTGAGTTGTCTGCGGACGGCTGCCAGGCTTGCGCCGCCGGCGCGACGCCGGGCGGTTGCGGCGGTAGCGAATGGTCAATATCCGGGTGGCTGCTGAATTCGACCGGCGTTGTTGGCGTGTTCAGATTGTAGGGCGAGGAAATGTCATTCGGGAACGGCGTCTGCGGCGTGTTCACGCCCATCGCCCGCGGCCTGAGGCCGGCATTGTACAACGCCATTTCCAATTCCTGAGCTAACTGCGCGGCGGACTGCTGGCGGAAATCCGGCGATTTGCTAAGGGCGCGCAAGACCACGCCTTCGACTTCGATGGGAATGTCGGTGCGCAGTTCTCGGAGCGGTTGCGGAGTTTCTGAATTGTGCTTGGTGATGACATTCCACGGCGACGGGCCGCGAAACGGCACCAGCCCCGTCAGCATCTCATAAAGGATCACGCCCAGACTGTAGATGTCCGAGCGCGCATCCAACTCTTCTTCGCTGCGGCACTGTTCGGGCGACATATAATAAGGCGTGCCGACGAGCATGCCCTGTAACGTCAATTTGTTAGTGTCGGACGTGGTCTTCAGCTTGGCGATGCCGAAGTCAAAGACCTTCACCTGTTCGCCGCCATCGCGGGTCTTCAATATCCAGATGTTATCCGGCTTGAGATCGCGATGCACCAGGCCGTTGGCGTGCGCCACATGCAGCGCCGCGCAGGTCTGGTAAGCAATCGCAAACGCCTCTTCGCAACTCAGGTACTTCTGTTTTTGCAAGCGGTCGCGCAGGTCTACGCCTTCGAGAAGTTCCATCACCAGATAAGCGGTGCCGCTGTCGCGGGTGACGCCGAAATCGGTGATGGCGACGGCATTCGGGTGGCGAATGCGGGCGGCGGCGCGCGCCTCTTTGCGAAAACGTGCGAGCGCCGTCTGATCCGACGATAGGTGCGGATGGAGAATCTTGACGGCGAAGATCTGGTCAATGTGGATATGGGTGGCGCGGTAGACTTTGCCCATGCCGCCTTCGCCGATGCGCTCGTCAAGGCGGTATTTGCCGTCAAGCACGGTGCCGAGGAAGGGGTCATGCTCGACCTTCGGCACCAGCGCCTGACCATCGTATGGACAGAAGAAGAGATGGTCTTTTGTTTCCCGCTTACAAGTAGGGCATTGCTTCATCGCTTTTCTCCTTGAAAGCGCCTTGCAACTTGAGACCAACGGTGATCGGCGGTGGGCCGCCCCAATCGATGATGAGCCGAACGCAGATTCGTTGCGCCGACGCTCGAACGATCCCGTCGGGTCGGCGGCATCTGGGATGGCCGCGTGCAGGAAAATATACCAAAACGGCGGCGAGCGCAACCGTATAGAAGAAGGTGCGGCGTCGCAATTATTGCGTTTTCAGCCAGCAGCGCAGCATCTCGGCAACGCTCCATGCCTGGGCGACACAGCCGCGCGGCGTGAACGGCGCTTCGGCGTCGAAGATTTCGCTGATCGAGCCGATGCAGGCTTCGCTCAAATGCGGCACCAGCCCTTCGAGAAACCGCCGCGCCCCCTGTCGATCATCCGGGTGTAGCTTTAACCATGCATCAACGAACGGCCCGATGAGCCATGCCCAGACGGTTCCCTGATGGTAAGCGGCGTCGCGCGAGCGCAGGTCGCCATAGTAACGCGGTTTGTAATCTTTTTCACTCGGAGCCAGCGAACGCAAGCCGACCGGTGTGAGCAACCGCTCGCGCACCGTTTCGACGACCGGCTGCCAGCGCGTACGGTCAAGCACCGGGTGTTCCAGCGAGATGGCAAAAATCTGGTTCGGGCGACAGGCCGCGTCATTGCCCTGCTCGCCGTCTACGATGTCGAAGAGATAACCACCCGACTCGTACCAGAAGCGGCGGTTGAAGGCATCGCGTGCGCGTTCCGCATGATCGGCAATGCGCTGCGCTTCGTCTTCCTTCTGCTCGTCGCGCAGCCAGCCTTCAAGCAGGCACAGAGCGTTATACCACAGCGCGTTGATCTCGACCGCTTTGCCGCGCCGCGGCGTCACCACCCAGCCATCCACCTTGGCGTCCATCCATGTCAACTGATACCCCTCGGCCCCCTGCGCGAGCAGCCCGTCAGCGGCATCTACGTGGATGTTGAAGCGCGTGCCGCGCAGATGATGCTCGACGATGTCGAGCAGTTGCGGCAGCACGGTTCTGAGCGTCACGCGATCCGCCGTCTCCTCGACGTAGCGGTGTACCGCCTGAAAGAACCATAACGTCGCATCCGCCGTGTGGTAGAGGCCGGCGGTCTGGCCTTCGGGGAACATATTCGGGATCAGGCCGTCGCGGATATAGTGCGCGAAGGTCCGCAGGATGTAGCGCGCCTGGATCGTCCGCTGAGTCGCCAGCGTCAAGCCTTCGAGGCTGATCATGGTGTCGCGGCCCCAGTCGGTGAACCAGTGATAGCCGGCAATCACCGTGCGCATCTCGTCGCCGGCGGCATGGGCGCGCGCTTGATCTTCGACGCGACCGGCGGGCGTGATGATAAACTGGTCAGCGGCCAGCAGCAGCTCGGCAGCGGTCTCGTCAACCTCGTCGCCGCCGCCGCGCACCACCAGCCGCCGCCGCCGCTCGTGTTCGAGCCCGGCAGCTTCTGCGGGCTTGAGCGCCCGAATGATCTCCCAGCTTTCGGTCGAAGCGATCAAGGTCGTCGAATGGCCGCGCGTCAGCTCGATGCGGAAATACCCAGGGCTCCATAGATCGCCTTTGTAATCATAACCACGGGCGCGCTCGATTTCGTAGGTCAGGTCGCGCATCCATTCGCGGTCGAAGGTGAAGGCGGCGCGGCGGTCGTGGATCATCAAACGCAAGGGCGGCAGGTGTCTTTCGTGAGCGCATAACTCATACAGGTCTTCGATGACACTCAACTCGTAAGGATAGCCCTGAGCTTCGCCGAGCTTGCCTTCGTGCGGGCGAATCTGCACCGCCGGGCGCAGCTCCAGGCAGACATGGCCCTCGCCTTCAAGCATGCTATAAGTCACCATCGACGTGTTCTGACCATAGACCAGCATGACGCGCTTTTCGATGACCGTGCCATCAATCTCGTAGCGCCACACCGGCAGTCCCCACTCCATGCGGAACTCCGCCAGATAGAGCGCGCCGTTCATCTGCATGCCGATGTCGGCGCGCTCCTGCGCTCCGAGCCGCACCTCGCGGCCATCGGCTAAGACAACGCGCTCGATGCAATCGTTGAGCATCATCATGCGCCCGTAAGGCGACGGCAGCGCCGCAATCAGCAGCCCGTGAAAGCGGCGCGTCAGTGCCCCGCACACCGTGCCCGAAGCGTAGCCGCCCAGCCCATTCGTGACCAGCCATTCGCGCGTCGGGTTAAAGTCTTCGGAATTGCTATGCCGCGCCGGCCATTTGATAATCCGCCTGGGCTCATTCATGTTTTCTCCTCGGTTTGCGTCCTCAATCCTCTTTCTGCCGCCACTCCTTCATGATTCTGAGCGAAGCGGTGTCGCCGATGACGTAACGCGGCTCGGACGAGCGGGTGTCGGGAACCGGCGTGAGCGCCACCGCCGCGTGGCCCGGCAGCCGCCAGTTCTCTTTCTCTGTGTCGAGCGGCGGCATCCCGGAGCCGCCATAGCGTGGGTCTTCGCTCGACCACAGCGTCACCCATCGCTGACCCTCTGGCGGCGCCAGCAACGGCTCCGGCGCAGGATTCAAATGCAGATCAGTGCCGAAGTTGACCAGCAGCAATCGGTCGTCGCCGCCGTCGCCGAAGTAACGCAACACGAAGGCTTCGTCGGCGAGTACAGCGCCATCGACGCCGCGCGGCGTTTGCGCGCTGAAGCATTTGTCGGCGCGCCGCAGTCTGAGCAGGTCCTGATGCATCTGGTAAACCTGCGAGTGGCGCTGGCGCTCTGTGAGATCGAGCTTGCATCTATTGAAGGTCTCGACCGACGCCGGATCGGTCAGCATCGCCTGCGTCTCTGGCGTCGCATAGCTGCGGAATTGCTCAAGGAATTCGCCACGCCCGCGGCGCACCAGTTCGGCCAGTTCCGGCTGGTGGTCAGCAAAGTAAAGAAACGGCGCAGAGGCCGCGAACTCCTGTCCCATAAATAGCAGCGGCGTGCCCGGCGCCAGCAGCATGAGCGCTGTCATGGCGCGGTAGCGACCGGGGCTGGTCAGTTGATGGGCGCGCGCTCCGGTCGCCGTGTTTGCCACTTGATCGTGATTCTGAATGAAGGTGACGAACGACGCGGGCTTCAGATCGAGGCCGGGCGCGCCGCGCCGCTGCTTCTGCCACTTATACCACTGCCCTTGATAGAGGTAGCCGTACTTGATAGCCGAAACGAACTCCTGTGCCTTGCCGAGATAATCGGTATAGTAAGCTTCGTTACGCCCGGTCAACGCGACCATGGCGCTGTGATGAAAGTCGTCGTTCCATAAGCCGTCCATGCCATAGCCGGCGCGCTCCGCCGGTCGCACGAGGTGGGGCTGCTGCGGCTCGTTTTCGGCAACGATGATGATGTCGCGCCCGGCGGCGGCCTCGCGCGCCCGGCGCGTCAGCGCCGCCAGCACATGATCGCTTGAATCATCGTAGACGTTCTGCGTCGCGTCGAGCCGCAGGCCGTCGAGATGGTACTCAGCTATCCAGTAGCCTGCATTACAAATGGCGAAGTCGCGCACAGGGCCGGCGCCCTCGCCGTCATAGTTGATGGCCTCGCCCCACTCGGTCGCGTGGCGGTCAGTGAAGTAGTCTTCGGCAAACTGCTTGAGGTAATTGCCGTCCGGCCCGAAGTGGTTATAAACCGTATCGAGAATGACGCCGACGCCGACGCTGTGCGCGCGGTCAACGAAACGGCAGAAATCATCCGGCTCGCCATACAGATGCGTCGGCGCATACCAGTCAACGCCGTCGTAGCCCCAGCCGAAGCGGCCCGGAAACTCGTTGACCGGCATGACTTCGATCACCGTGATACCGAGGCGGGCCAGCTCTTCAAGCTCGGCGGCGGCGGCTTCCCATGTGCCGGCGCGGGTGAAGGTGCCGACGTGCATTTCATAGATGATCTGCCCTTCGATCCTCACGCCGGGCCAGTCGGCGTCCGTCCAGGTGAACTTCGTCGGGTCTACGACCATTGATGGGCCGTGCGGCCCTTCGGGCTGAAAGCGTGATGCCGGGTCGGGATACAGGTAATCGTCGGCGTCGAGCTGGAAGCGGTAGAGGGTGCCGCTGCCTGCGGCCCTTGTAGTGCCGGAGAAGTAGCCGTCGGCTTCGGCTTCGAGCGTCACGGTCTGTTGCTCGCCGGTCGCGCCGCGCTGCGCGTCACCTTCGATACGGACGTGGACGCTACGGCGGCGCGGCGCCCAGACGCGAAAGTGGACGCCGCCGTCCGGCAAGACTTCAGCGCCAAACGGCAACCGCCGCTGTGCAGTGCGGTTCTGCATTCGTATGCCTTTCGTGAGTGGGATGAATGGCTGGTTCGATGACCTCACAAGAATCAGGTCGCAAGCGTCACGCGGCTGGTCAAAGCCTACAAGCAATAGCCTGCCTGAAACGCCGCCGCTGTGTAAAGCGCCATGCGCCGCTTAAGAGAAAGAGTTGGGGAAGATTTTAGAGGGGAAGGTGAAGCGATATTGTTTGCGACGCGAGCCTTTGAAGGCCGGTTAAGGGCCGCGCCTTACGAGACTTTCTTTTCAAGGTCGCTGATGCGGCGCTCGTGCATTTCCTGACCGATCATCAAGTCGCCGTAAGACCTGGAGAACCCGGTGCGCAGCGCCCACAACTCGTTTTTTATTTTTTCCTGACCATCGCGCAGCTCGGTCAGCTTCGAATCCATGTCTTTCAACTGAGTCTTTACTTCTACTAGCTCAGTTCTTAATTGTTCCTGGCCTTGCCGGACGTCGTTGATCTCCGTCCCCAGGCGCTCACCCAGCGCATTGATGCGCTCCAAGATCGTTTCAAGCGTTGGCTGCGTCGGCGGCATTGCCGGCGGGTCAACCTGGTTCGTTAGGTCGTCACTCATATGGTGTTACCTCCCTGGTTTTCAGGATGCTTTGCGCTCCAGCTCGTCAACCCTGGCCTGCGTGTCGCGCACCTGAGCCTTGTACTCGAAAATCTCCTTCAGGAGAATGTCGAACTTGTGATTCGTCAGCCTTCCTTGCGCCTCCAACTCCTTGACTCGGGTTTCGATTTCCGTAAGCTTCGCCATGATCTGAGAATCGTTCTGACTCAGCTCATCGCGGACTTGATTGATCCGTTCAAGTATTGCCGTCACGCCGGGCGTGGTGTCGAACTTCTCGTCGGCTTGCGGTTTTGTCGGGTCTTCGCTCATCTTGTGTTACCTCCTTGGTGGGATTATCGAGGCTGATGTAATGAGTGTCAATTAAATTCATAGAGTACGCCGCCGCTTCATATGATGTTGTCGTGTGGTAGGATTTCCCTGTGACGCAGACCAGCGGAGGAAGACATGCGATTTGCTAGATTGAGCGGCATCCTGCTGCACCCGACGAGCCTGCCCGGCAGATTCGGCATCGGTGACCTGGGGCCGGCGGCCTACCAGTTCAGCGATTATCTCGAAGCCGGCAACCAGCGCCTCTGGCAAATTATGCCGCTTGGCCCCACAGGCTATGGCGACTCGCCATATTCGAGCTTTTCGGCGTTCGCCGGCAACGCCAATCTCATTAGTCCTGAGCGATTGGTACAGGATGGCTTGCTCGCGGCTGATGATCTGCGCGACGTGCCGGAGTTCGCAGGCCACCGGGTTGATTACGGCAAAGTCATTGCCTATAAGCAGACGCTGCTTCAGAAGGCTTACGATAATTTCAAGCGCATGCAGAATCATAACGTCATCGAACAGCTCAACGGCTTTCGTCACTACGCCGCTTCATGGCTCGGCGATTATGCGCTGTTCAGCGCCTTGAAAGACCATCACAAGGGCACGGCCTGGAACACCTGGGAACCCAATCTGGCGGGCCGCGAACGGCAAGCGCTGGACGCCAGCCGCGAAGAGTTGCGCGACCAGATCGAAGCGCACGAGTTTTATCAATATCTTTTCTACAAGCAATGGCTGGAGCTGAAAACCTACGCCAACCAGAAGGGCATTAAGGTCATCGGCGACGTGCCGATTTTCGTGGCGCACAACTCCGCAGACGTGTGGGCGAATCGTGAGCTGTTCAAGCTCAACCCGGACGGCTCGCCGCAAGTCGTCGCGGGCGTGCCGCCGGATTACTTCAGCAAGACCGGCCAGCTCTGGGGCAATCCGATCTACAACTGGGAACGCATGCAGGCCGACGGCTTCCGCTGGTGGGTCGAGCGCTTGCGCGCCCTGCTGCGCACCGTAGACATTGTGCGCATCGATCACTTCCGTGGCTTCGCCGCCTGCTGGGAAGTCCCCGCCGATAACGAGACCGCTGAGCATGGCGAATGGGTGACAGCGCCGGGCAGGGAATTATTTCAGGCGTTGCGCGCAGAGCTTGGCGACATTGCGGTGATCGCCGAAGACCTGGGAACGATTACGCCCGACGTGCATGCGCTGCGCGACGATCTGGAGTTGCCGGGGATGCGGGTGCTGCAATTCGCCTTTGGCGGCACGAGCGACAACACACACCTGCCGCATAATTACGTGCCGAACACCGTGGTCTACACCGGCACCCACGATAACGACACAACCGTCGGCTGGTTCAACCGCGAAGCCGGCGAAGGCTCGACATACAACGCCGAGCAGATCGAGCGCGAGCGCGACTACTGCCGCAAGTACCTGCATACGGATGGTCGAGAGATCAACTGGGACTTCATCCGCGCGACGATGGCCGCGGTCGCAGACATCGCCATCATCCCATTGCAAGACGTGTTGGGGCTGGGCGCGGAAGCTCGCATGAACATCCCGGCCAGCGAAGAGGGCAACTGGGGCTGGCGCTACACAGAAGGCGCGCTCACCGGTGAAGCGAGCAGCCGGCTTAAAGAGCTGGCGGCGATCTATGGCCGCAACATCGAGTGACGCAGAGAGTATTCAGGAGTCAGAAAACAGGGGTCAGGAGTCAGAAGACAGAAGACAGAATGGAAGAGGAACTCAGCGGCAGCGAGTACGCTTGTCGCGTTTCTACTCTTATTCTGACTCCTGACTTCTGACTCCTCCTGACTTCCTTCTGTTAATGACTTGTCACTGAAGTGATGCCGGCGGTGTTCATCAAGACGATGCGCCAGCCATCGGGATCGGCTATCGTCACGCCTTGCGCTTGCCAGTACGGATTTTCGGGTGCGACCGCCGGATAGCCCATCGCCGCGAATCGCTCGACCAGACGCGCAATGGCCGCGCCGTCTGGAATGTAGAAGACCAGCAGGTTGTCGCGCGTCGGTGCGGGACAGGGGCTGCCTTCATCGTGCGCCGTGAATTCCAGGTGATAGGCCGCGCCCGGCAACCCCAGCATCACGCCCGTATAACCGGCGTGGCCGGCGAAGGCGCCGATCTGTTTGAGGCCGAGGCCGTCACGGTAGAAGCGCACGACTTCATCAAGCCGGTCGGTCGGTCGCGCAATGCGCACTTGAGCGACCGGCAGCTCATCGGACCAGTCATCTTGCATCAGCCTGTCCTTTCTGCCGCCTGCTTAAATGCCGCCCATCGTTTTCAATTCGCGCACAAAATCGGCCAGCGCCTCGCGCCAGTCGCGCAGCGGTGCAAGCCCAAGCTGTTCCGAGAGCAAGCAGCGCATAGCCGAGTTCTGCGGGCGCGGCGCCGCTTGCTTCAACTCGGCACGTCGTACCGGCTCGATCTCGACCTTTAGGCCCACCATCTCAAACGCCAATTGCGCGAAGTCATACCACGACGCCGGCCCGCTGTTGACGCCGTGATAGAGCCCGTAGGTCTTCAGCGCAAGGATCTCTTCGATGCGGCGGGCCAGGTCGGGCGCGTAGGTCGGAATCGAGGTCTGATCGGTGACGCCTTTCAATCGTGGCATCGTGCGCGCGTAATCGAGGACGCGGCTACCGAAGTTCTTGCCGCCGACGCCGAACAGCCACGATGTCCGCACAATGTAACATTGCTCACAAGCGGCGCGGGCGGCCTGCTCGCCGGCGAGCTTCGACTGCGCGTAGACGCTCAGCGGGTGCGGCTCGTCGTCCTGCGTGTAGAAGCCCGTCTTTGTGCCATCAAAGACGTAGTCGGTGCTGACGTGGACGATCTCTGCGCCGACCGTGCGCGCCGCTTCAGCCAGGTGGCGCGCGCCCGCCTCGTTAACCGCATAAGCCCACGCAGGCTCGCGCTCGCAACGGTCAACGTCGGCAGTGGCGACGCCGTTGACGATCAGGTCGGGACGCAGGCGCTCGACCGTGCGTTGCACTGCGTCAGCGTCGGTAACGTCAAGCTCGGCGTGGCTGAAGGCGTGCGCCTGCCAGCCGGACGCTTTCAGCCGTTTGGTCATATTGCTGCCGAGCAGGCCGCCACCACCGGCGATCAGCGCCATCCGCTGCCCGGCGTCGGGCGAAGTGGGTGAAGGGCTTTCTTGCATAATCGAATGAATGTTGACTGACTCGCTTTTCTGCCGCGCCGTGAAACGCTGAGACCGAACAATGCGGGCGTAGCGCACCTGCATTGTAGTTGCCAATCCGATGAACGGCAATGTGCCGCGCCGGGCAGTTGAGCGACGTGAGGGCGCTGATTGAAGCCGTTTTGGGGCTGTGCTATAGTGCGTAGCCTCAGGTTCAGCCGGCTCAGGCTCAAGCGATTCTCAGGCGGTTCGAGTTCAAGCTTTTGGCTGAAGCGGCGATGGCAGCGTTGAATTCTCGAACGCTGACTCTACTGACCTACAACCTTTGTCACCCGAAGGAGGATCATCATGAAAGGACGACTTGTCGCCACTGCCGCGCTGCTCGTCGCGCTTGCGACGCTCGGCTTCGCGCAGGGCACGGAGAACAAGAACACCGCCAACACCAACAGCGCCAAGCCGAAGATGAGCAAGAAGGCCATCGAGCGTTCGCTCATCGCTAAAGAAAAAGCCCTGTGGGAAGCAGTCAAGAAGAACGACGCCAAAGGCTTTAAGCGAAGCTTCAGCGCCGATTACGTCGGTGTCAACGAGGGTGGCATCCACACGCTCGACGACGAGGTGGGAGAGATCGCCGATGTGAAATTAACGGCGTACACCCTGAGCGACATCAAGGTGGCGATGCCGAGCGGCGACACAGCCATCCTCAGCTACAAAGTGAACTCGCAGGGCGATTACAAGGGGCAGGATTTTTCAGGCGACTCCTACTGTTCGTCCGTCTGGATCAATCGCGGTGGCCGCTGGGTGGCCGTCTCGCACAGCGAAGTCAAAGCCGCCAAGACGCCTTAGCAAATAAGGCCAAAGGCAAGCGCGACGCGGGGACGCGGCGACAGGGTGACGGGGAGAGCGGGTCTGGACTCAATCGTCCCCGTGTCCCCGCGCGACGCGTTCCCGCGTCGTTTTCCCGCCGCAGGCGGGCACGTCTTGCGCGCAGCGAGCCAAACGTCATAATGTTCATGACCGGGTTGTTTGGGCTGGAAGGCGAGGTTATGACCGGCAAGAATGTGCTACATTACCGAATCACGGATCGGCTCGGCGCGGGCGGTATGGGCGAAGTTTACCGCGCCGAAGACACTCGCCTGGGCCGTGCGGTTGCCCTCAAGTTCTTACCGGCCTCTTATCAGTATGACCCTGACCGACGCGAGCGTTTCTTCAGAGAAGCGCGTGCCGCATCAATGCTGCGCTCGCCTTATGTTGCCGCCATCCACGACATCGGCGAGCAGGACGGCACCACCTTCATCGTTATGGAGTTCGTCGAAGGCGACCTGCTCTCGGCGAAGCTTGAGCGCGGGCCGCTGCCGATTGTCGACGCGGTTGAGGTTGCCATGCAGGTGGCCGACGCGCTCGACGAGGCGCACAGCTTAGGGATCGTTCACCGCGATATCAAAAGCGCTAACATCATGCTCACCGGGCGGGGACTGACGAAGGTCCTCGACTTCGGGCTGGCGAAAGTCAGCAATCCGACGCCGATGGGTGCAGACAGCAACGAAACGACAACGCCGCTCGGCCACGAAACGGTCATCGGCGTCGTCGCCGGCACGGTCTCTTACATGTCGCCGGAGCAGGCGCTTGGGCGCGACGTTGACCACCGCTCAGACATCTTTTCGCTCGGCGTCGTGGCTTACGAAATGCTCACGGCCCGTTTGCCGTTTGCCGGAGTGAGCACCACCGAAATCATTGACGCCATCGTCCACAACGAGCCGCCGGCCATCGCCCGCTTCAATTACTCGGTGCCGCACGAGCTGGAGCGCATCATCCGTAAGGCGCTCGCCAAAGACGTCTCGTACCGCTATCAGGCGGTGCGCGAGATGTACATAGACCTGCGCAACCTGCAACGCGACCTGCAAGTCAACAAGCAGACCGGCAACATCACCGGAGCGCCGACCGAGCATCAGGCGACGGCGATGCTCAGCAACGGCACTGCCGCCGGTGTAATGACGGCTACACGGTTGGAAAATGCCCTCGCCGTGATGACCTTCGCCAATATCACCAAAGAACCGGCGGACGATTGGATCGGCTCAGGCATCGCCGAGACCGTGACCGCTGATTCGAAGAAGATTCGCGGCCTGGCGGTCATTGGTCGTGAACGCATCTTCGAGGCGCTGAAGAATCTCAGCTCCGGCCAGTTGGCGCAGTCCGACGAAGTGATCGCCAATGACCTGGGCCGCCACCTCGGGGCGCGCTGGATACTGTCGGGCGGCTATCAGAAGATCGGCGAGATGATCCGCATCACCGCCCGCGTCATCGATGTGCGCACCGGCGAGATCGTCAAGACCGTAAAGATCGATGGGCGAATCGCTGATATCTTCGACCTGCAAGACAAGATCGTTTACGAGTTGAGCCAGGGATTGAACCTCAGCCTCAACACCTCGGAGATCAACGCCATCGAGCGCGACGAAACGCAGTCGGTCGAAGCCTACGAACAATTCTCGCGCGGCATGATGAACCTGCGAACGGCGAGCCGCGATGCGCTCGACCGCGGCATCTACTTCTTCGAGAAAGCCATCGAGATAGACCCGAACTATGCAAATGCCTGGGCCGGGCTGGGGGCGATCTATGACTTGAAAGGCAGCTTCCTCGGCTTGCCTGAGCTGTCGCTGAAAGCCATCGAGTGCGAAGAGCGAGCCATCGCTATCAATCCGCGCCACACGCAAGCTTATCAGTTTCTCGGCGGCGCCTATCTGGGCGTGGGCCGTTACGATGAAGCGATAGCGGCCATCAAGCGGGCGCTGGAGATCGAGCCGAACAATGCCGGCGCGCACTCGGGCCTGGGCCGCGCTTACTGGGTCGGCAAGGGCATGCTGGCCGAAGGCATCGAAGAACTGGAGAAGTCTATCGCCATCAATCCGCAGGCCGGCTACGCCTATTTGCAACTGGCTTACCTGCAAACGCTGCGCGGTAATTACGAGCGCGCCGAAGCCGTGGCGCGCGATGCCGTCGAGCTACAGGAGCGCTACATATCGGGACGCGAAGGCTTGCAGATCGTCGGCGCTCACAGCCGCCTCGGGTATGTCTATTACTGCCAGGCGCGCTATGACGAAGCACTGCGCGAGTACAACTACGAGCTGAAGTTCTTGCAGTCGAGCGACCATGCGCTGCGCCACCGCGCGCTAATCGAGCTGGATCAGAAGATGGGCGCTGCTTACTTGCGCCAGGGGCAAAAGGCCGCCGCCGAGCGCCACTTCGCCAGCGGCATCAAGCGCTATGAAGAGCTGCGGGCGCGCGGCGCCGCCGAGCCGTTTACGAACTATTACATGGCGAACCTCCATGCGCTGCGCGGCGACGCCGACCAGTCGCTCACCTACCTCGCCGACGCCATCTCGAAGCTGCCCGCCGTCAAC
This sequence comes from Blastocatellia bacterium, assembly GCA_045807765.1. Classification (GTDB taxonomy): domain Bacteria; phylum Acidobacteriota; class Blastocatellia; order UBA7656; family UBA7656; genus DATENM01. The sequence continues at coordinate 16,120 of JBJMGU010000248.1, read as the reverse complement.
CGCGTGCGCGCTCGAATAGACCCCGATTTCGACAAACTCCGCGACGACCCGCGCTTCCAGAAGCTCGTCGAAGGCGAGTAATCGAGCGTTTCAACGCGCCGCGTAACCCACGGGCCGTCGCGCAATCGGAAAAGCCTTATGACAGAAACCGCGGACGTGGTCATCATCGGCGGCGGCATCGTCGGCTCGTCGGTCGCCTATCACCTCACCGATATGGGCTGCGCGAATGTGCTGATTGTCGAGCGCGCCGCGCAGCAAGGCTTAGGCTCGACGGCCAAGAGCGCCGGCGGCGTGCGCGCGCAGTTCGCCACCGCCGTCAACATTGCGATGTCGCGCTACTCGATTGACTTCTTCTCGCGCTTTGAAGAGCTGACCGGCCACACGGCGCAGTACCGCCCGCACGGCTACCTGTTCATCGCCACGCGGCAGGCGCACCTCGATTACCTGGAGACCAACCGGCGGATTCAAGCGGCGCACGGCCTGACCAACGTGCAGGCGGTGAGCCGCGACGACATTGTCAGCCTCATTCCGCAGATCATCAGTGACGACATTCTCGGCGGCAGCTTCTGTCCGACCGATGGCTTCGTTGATCCCTACAGCGTCATGGTCGGCTTCGCGCAGCGCGCCAAAGAATGCGGCGTGCGTGTCTGGCTCGACACCGAAGTCACCGGCATTGATGTTGATCAAGGCAGAGTCACAGGCGTCCGCACCTCGCGCGGCGACATCGCAACGCCTGTCGTCGTCAACGCTGCCGGGCCGTGGGCTAAATTGATTGCCGCAATGGTCGGCATTCAGTTGCCGGTCGAGCCGCTGCGGCGCAAGCTGGTTCACACGCAAGCCTTCGACGCGATTCCGGCGCGTCTGCCGATGGTCATTGATATGACGGATGGTTTTCACTTTCGGCGCGAGGGCGCAGGTGTCTTGCTGGCCTGGCACGATGGCAAAGACGAATTCACTTACGACATGACATTCGATGACGAGTTCATTGAAAAGATTCTCACGCGAGCGACCGCCCGCGTTCCGGCATTCGCTGACGCCGAAGTCAACCCGCGGCGCTGCTGGGCCGGCCTCTACGAAGTGACGCCTGACCATCACGCCATCATCGGGCCGGCGAGTGAAGTCGCGGGCTTTTATCTGGTGAATGGTTTCAGCGGCCACGGCGTGATGCACTCGCCGGCGTCGGGCCGCGTCGCGGCGGAGTGGATTCTCTACGATGAGCCGCGCACGATTGACGCCCGCGCCCTCGGCCTTGAACGCTTCCGCACAGGCCAACTGCTTCACGAGACCGCGGTGCTGTGACGATGAATTTGCTCTGCTGCGCGCCGCTCACTTACAATCACTTTTTACCTGGTTATCGTAAGGAGCGTTCATGGCAGAGCAATCCGCAGGCTGGCAGATCGATGGTTATATTGAAGCGCGCGCCGGCCACCTCACCGTTGATGGCCTGGACGCCATCGCGCTGATTGAGCAGTACGGCACTCCGCTCTACGTCTTCTCCGAAAAGCGCATCGCCAATCATGTGCGCGACCTGCGCCGCGCCGTCGAAGCCGTGCATCCACGCGTCAAGCTCTGCTATGCCTCGAAGGCGAACTCCAACATGGCTGTGCTGTCGGCGGTGCGCCGCGCCGGTGGTGACATCGAAGTCAATTCCGGCGGCGAGCTGCACAAAGCGCGCACGGTCGGCTTTCGCCCCGATCAGATCGTCTTCAACGGCGTCTCGAAGACCGACGAAGAGATCGGCGCCGCGGTCGCGTATGGCATCCTCGCCATCAACATCGATTCACTGTTCGAGCTTGAGCAGGTGGCGCGCGTCGCTCGCTCGATGCGCAAGCGCGCCAACGTTGCCCTGCGCATCGTGCCGGAAATCATCACGCGCTCGCACATCGGCTTGCAGACCGGATTGCTCGCCTCGAAGTTCGGCCTCTCGCCGGCGCAGATCGAAGACGCGTTCCGCATCGCCTTAGAAAACCGCGACGCCGTCAACCTCGCCGGTGCGCACATTCACGTCGGCTCGCAGACGCCCGACCCGCAGCCTTTCGCCCGCGCCTTTGCGGCGATGTGGCTCTTCTTGCTCGACCTTTATCGCAAGACCGGCCACCGGCTGACTCACATCAACATCGGCGGCGGATTGCCGGTGAATTATTTGCAGGACACGCCCATGGCCGCCGACATCGGCGAGCGCGAGCGGCAGATGCTGTCGGCGACGCTCGATGCCGGCGACGTACTGCGCGCCGCGATCAATGAGGCGGTGACCGGCGACGACCGCGCCTTGTTTGAAGAATTGACTATCGTGATGGAGCCGGGCCGCCGCATCGTCGCCGACACCGGCTTGCTGCTTACACGGGTCTGCAATGTCAAGGAGCGGCCCGAAACCGGCGACACCTGGCTACTCACGGACGCCGGTTATTCGCTGGCTCTATCGATGGCGATGTATAAGTGGTATTACCATCTGATCTCGGCGTCGCGCGCTACAAATGCGCACGACCGGCCTTTCAAAGTCGCCGGGCCGCTCTGCGATTCGGGCGATGTTTACTTCGATCTGGAGAAGGGCACACGCTTGCCGAATTACCGGCGGCTGCCTGCCGAAACCGCCGTCGGTGACGTGCTGGGGTTATTGAACGCCGGCGCCTATGCGCTCGATCAAGCGTCGCAGTACAATGGCCGCCCGATTCCCGCCGTGGTTTTGATTACCGAAGCCGGCGAAGCGAAGCTGGCGCGCCGCCGCCAGACCTACGAAGATTTGTACGCTCAGGACGTTTGGTAAAGGATAGGCGCTCGCGGCGAGATGCCGCCGCTTGCTGAATCAAAATAAATCAGCAGGATTGAGCGAGTGCGGCTCTAGTCGCGAAAAATTAGCAAACCACCGCGCCTGTCTGCCGGAACGCGGCTTGCAGTTTTCAAGCTTCTCGACCGCGTGTGGACGAAAGTCGAGCAGGCATAACTGACTTTTTTCGAGGAGTGATGATGATGCGTAAACTCAGTCAGATAATTATGAGCGGTGCTCTGGGCCTGACGCTGGCCATTGCGACACCTTACGCGCTGGCGCAGGATGACACCCAGAAGGCCAAGCCAACCGTCAAAGGCCAGATGAAGGAAGGCACCAAAGAGATGGGCAAGGCCGGCAAGAGCCTCGGCCATAACGTCAAGCACGGGCGCATTGTGCGCGGCGGCAAACACTTCGGCAAACACGTCTATCACGGCAGCAAGAACTACGGCAAAGGCACCGTGAAAGCCACAAAGAATACGGGCACCGCAGTCAAGAAAGCCGTTAAACCGTAACGCCGACTGCGGGACGCGGAGAGGCGGCGAAGCGCAGACGCGGCGTGGGCAAGAGAAGGAATCAATCTTATCTTGCTTATTTCGCCGCGTCTGCGCTTCGCCGCGTTGCGTTCGACCACAGGTCGGGGCTATTGCGGGTCGTAGATCGAGCCCATAAAAAGTACCGCGCCGCTGGTGTTATCACGAATGGCGCAGAAGAATGGGCGGTCCACGACCATGCGGAAGCGCTGCCGCTCGCGGCGCATTGAGGTGGCGCGCATCTCTGTCGAAGTCACCGCTGCGGCTTCCGTGCCCTCTTCGTTCACTTCGGCAAACGTCTTGTGGCGAACGTTGCTGATGAAGACGCGCTGGCCGCCCATCTCGATCATCTCGGAAAAGTTGGCGCGGCCTTCGTCAAATGCCACGTCCATGCCTAAAGCCTTGAGCGCATCGTTGAGCGTTGCTTCATAGGTAACGCGGAAGCGCGGCAAGCTGATGTCGCCATCCGTGGCGTTGAATCCCTGCATCCACTGTTGCCAGTTGGCCTCGGTCAGATTCTTTTCAAACGCCGCGAGGCCCGATTGTTGCGCCGGCAGAAAGACATAAAAACTGACGCGCCCGCCGCCGTAAGGCAGGCTGACGGCTTGAAAGTCTTTGGTCTCCAGATACTCATAATTGTCCGACTGCGACATCATCGGCACTCGCTTGTTGCCATGCAGCAGCGTGAAGTTGTCTTCTCTGGTCTTCGCCTTGTCGAAGGTTTTGGCCCACGCGCCCTTGAAGTAGATGGCGTTGATCAGGAAGAGGACTGAGCTTGGATCGATCTGGTCAACGATCTTATCGATCTTGCCATTGGTCTTTTCGCTGACCCAGCGGTTGATGGTTGCAGGGGCCGCCGGGTCGTCAAAGTTCAGCGGCGTCACCTGCGCACCAAAGTAGTTTTTGTTGCGCTCGATGAAATCCGCCTTGAACTCCAGGCCGCGCCGCGCCCACAGCGAGTTGGCGATTTGCAGCTTGACCTTGGCATCAGGGCTTTCGAGCGCCGCCCGCAAGTCACGGTAAGCGCGATTGAGGTCGTCAAGGCTCAACGCCTGCGTCTCCAGGGCGCGCGCCATCGCCTGGCGGGTTTCGCCGGCGGCGCCGTTGTAAGTCATGGTCAAACAGAGGGCGATGCTCGACGGCGAGATGAAGATATTCTTTTCGGCGCTCTGCCGCGTTAGCTGCGTGTAGAGCTTGAATCCAAAGCGGGCGTTGGCCGCCGCCAGTCGCGGGTCGAGATTGCCGCCCGCAGGTTGCTGGAGATTGTCCATAGCTGGCTCGCTTGCGCTCGCCGTGTTGGCATTGGCGGGCGGGTTGTTGGTGACATCCGAATGACTGATGCCGGTGCAGCCGATCAGCGCCAGCAGCAGCCCCGCGGTCACGGCTCGCAGCAGCCGGCGTTTCGATGATAGACGCGCGATCATTGCTTTACTCCTTTCGCTTCTCGGCGGAGAGCCAATCGTTAATGCGCCGGTCGAGCAGGTCAAGCGGCAGCGGCCCGTCGTCGAGAATGGCGTTATGGAACTTTCTAACGTCGAAGCGCGCTCCGAGTTCCCGCGCGGCGCGCGCCCGCAGCTCCTTGATCTTCAACTCGCCGAGCTTGTAGGCGAGCGCCTGGCCGGGCCAGACGATGTAGCGGTCTACTTCGACGACGATGTCGTTCTCGGTCTTCGCGGTGTTCTCTTTCATGAAGTTGATGGCCTGCGCGCGCGTCCAGCCCAGAGCGTGCATCCCGGTGTCGACGACCAGCCGGCAGGCGCGCCACATCTCGTAAGTGAGCTGCCCGAACTTCGAGTACGGATCGGTGTAAAAGCCCATCTCGCCGCCCAGAGATTCGGCGTACAGCGCCCAGCCCTCGACGTAGGCCGTGTAGCCGGCGTTGCGCCGGAACTCAGGCAGGCCCTTCAGCTCCTGGGCGCGCGAGATTTGCAGGTGGTGGCCAGGCACAGACTCGTGCAGCGTCAGCGCCTCCATCTCGTAGCGTGGCCGCGTGTCGAGCTTGTAGGTGTTGATCATGTAAATGCCGGCGCGCGCCCCGGAGGCGCCCGGCTGGTAGTAAGCCGTCGTCTGCGCCGGCGCCTCGTAATCGGGAATGACGCGGATGCCGTAAGAGTTGCGCGGCAGCTCGGCAAAGAGCTTCGGCAACTCGCCGTCGGCGCGCTTGGCGATGAGCGCGTAGCCGGCCACCAGGTCGTCGGCGCTGGCGTAATAGAACCGCGGGTCTGTGCGCAGGAAGGTCAGGAACTCCTGGAATGTCCCCTTGAAGCCGACGCCGCGGATGATGCCTTCCATCTCGCCGCGGATGCGCGCGACCTCTTTGACGCCGATCTCGTGAATCTCTTTCGCGGTCAGGTCGGTCGTCGTGTGGCGGCGGATGGCGTGCTGGTAATAACCCGCGCCGTCGGGCAGGCCCGACGCGCCGATGTCTTTGCGCGCCGCCGGCAGGTAATCATTCTTCACGAACGCCAGCAGCTTCTGCATGGCCGGCGTGAACGAATCGTTGACCGCTTGACGGCCCGCCGCGACGAGCCGCGTGCGCTCAGCGGCAGGCAGGTCGGCGGGGAAACTCTTGAACGGCATGAAGGCGGGGCTTGCAGCCGGGTCGGCGGCGATCTGCCCTTCGATCTGCGCCGGCAGCGAGCGCAGTGGGACGGCTGGCTGCACCCAGCCGCTCGCGATGCCGCGCCGCATCAGCGCGATGATCTGATCAATCTGGCGCGGCAGGGCGGCGAGGCGCGTAAGATAATCAGCATAATCCTTCGCATTGCGAAAAGGCGTGCTGCCGACGAGTTGGCCGAAGAGGATTTGTACGCCGTTCATCTGGTCCACTGGCATAAGCTCGGTCGGGAAGCGCGCGCCTTCAACGCTGAGGCGCTTGTCGCGCTGGAAGAGGTCGTATGAGATGACGTCCTGGCCGGCGAGTTTGGCGCGGTCGATCTTCTGGATGCGGTCGAGCATCTCGCGGTCGTGGGCCTTGTTGCGCGCCAGGGCCTCAGGCGAGTAGTCGGTGAGGCGGTCGTTGTAGCGGTCGTCGCCCAGCAGCGTCGCCATCTCGGGGAACTGCTTGAGGCCCCACTGCCAATCTTCGTCAAACAGCGCGTGGAGTTTATTGGCTTCGTCGCCGGGCGTCACGATCTGCGCCAGTGCGAACGAGGCGCCAAAGAGCAGGAGCGAGATGAAAGCGGTGTTGCGGATCACATGTCCTCCCGATGGGTGAGGTGTCGCGGGTGGGCGGCCCGTGCCTCTCACAAGGATTCTATGGCTAGGCGTCACCGCGAGTCAAAGAAGGCGTCGGAAGGCATGGGCCGCCCGGCTCAGTCGGCGTCGGCGGCGGCGCGCTCGGCTTCGACGCGCCTGGCTTCGGCAATCCGCTTGCGCCGTTTGTAGAGTTGGAAGCCGACGATCAGGATGACGACAGCGCCGGCCATCACAAAGCCCGCACCCTTGATGTACTGCTCAAGCAAGTCCCAGCTCTTGCCGAAGAAGTAGCCGAGCAGCGTCATCACCACTGCCCACGAGACGGCGCCAAGCACGTTGAAGATGAAGAATGTCCGCCAGCGCATATGCGACGCGCCGGCAAACAGCGCCGTGAAGACGCGAAAGCCGGTGATGAAGCGCGCCACCAGCACGGTCTTATCGCCGTGCGATGCAAAATATTTTTCCATGCTCTGGAAGCGCGTCTCCGTGAGCATCACAAAGCGGCCATACTTGATCAGCACGCCGCGCCCGACTCGGTGGCCGATCCAGTAACCACAGTTGTCGCCGAGGACCGCGCCGGCGGTGGCAATCAGCATGACCAGCGGTATCGAAAAATCGCCCTCGCTGGCAAAGAAACCGGCGGCCAGCAGAATCGTTTCGCCGGGCAAAGGCAGGCCGGCATTCTCTAGCATCACGCCGAAGAAGACGATCCAATAGCCGTAGCTCTTGAATAGCCCCAGCAGCGTGTCGAGTAGGTTCATCTGGCTCATGCCAATATACCTGAAGGCTATTCAATATCGCGTGGCTCTATCAGCAGATGGATACCGTTGAGTATTTCCTGCACGCGTACCTTTGACAGTCTGCCGATGTATTCATCCAGCAGCGTTTTATCGACAGTGAAAATCTGTGAAACGATGATGACGCTTTGTTTCGGTAAGTTCACCTCGCCATCCTTTAACTGCACATTGCCGGGAGCTTGAGCGCGATTGAGATTTGAGCTTAGCGCACAAACAACGGTCGTTTTGATCTTGCTTCGGTTGAAGACATTATTCTGCACCACCACATGCGGATGGCGATAACCGGGCCGGAGCCGTCTGGTTCGCCCAGATCAATCCAGAAAATATCCCCCTGTCGAATCACCACTCACCCTCGACAAGCTTGCGGTGATGCCGCTGCATCTGAGTGCGGCGTAAGTCGTCATTGTCTTCTGACGCCTCGTCTTGATGAGTGGCGTTAATCTTTTCCAGCAGTTTCTTGTTGCGGTGGCGTTGGATGAAATCTTCTATCGCTATCATAAACAGCCGGCTCTTGGAAATCTTCATTTCCCGCGCCACCGCCTCCGCGTCGTCAAGAAGCGACTTGCGAAGCGAAATATCCGTCTTGATGTTTCCCATAAACTCATGCCCTTCTGCGTCAACTATAAACCAGCAGGGCCTGAAGCTTGAAACTATTTCGGAACGTCGAGCGCCGGGTTGCGGGCGAAGAAGCCCGCAGGCATGAGCTTGAAGCCGGCACGGTGACAGGTCATAACGGGCCACTCTTCGGGACGCGGGATGTGCGTGACGCCAAGCGTGTACCACAGCACCAAATCCTGATTGTCAATCGAACGATTGGCCGCCGTCCACTTCGGCAAGCCCTCGCCGCCCATGCTCTGGTTAATATAATCACCGGCGGCGAATCGCTCGTCCTGTTTATAAGGCGTCGCCCAGAGGTGTGCGTTGAGGAAGCCTGCGCGCTTGCGCACGCTTGATGTCGGCGCGGCGTACGGCACTGCGTTTTCGCCAGGGAAGAGAATGTACCCGGTCGGCTCGCCGAGCTGATTCTTAACCGCCGGGTTGATCACTTTCCATTTGCGGCTCGCCGCCATGCTCATCTGCCGTTGCGCCGCGCGCTCAGTGAGCAAAGGGGTCTCGATCATTGTGAAGGAGTTGTTATGCGGGTTCTGCGGCCCGGCTGCCGACGCCTGCGTGTTCATCTCGACCAGGCGATTGTTTGCACCGTCGACGTCCATATCGAGCCTGAAATTGAAGAAGTGCTGATGATGCACCGCCTCAACATTGGGCGCGACTTTGTGCCCGTGGCCTTCGCCGTTGTGGGCCGGGTGGTTCTCGGTTTCGTCAATGCCGCGCGCCGCCATGATGCCGGTCAATTCCGCTTCCATTTCAAGCGTGCCGTCCTGATGAAATATCCAGTTGAAGCCATATTCATAGTTGCCGACGTTGGCAAACCATGTGAGCACCAGATCGCGCGCCCGCCGCGATTCGTTATGAACGAACGGGAACGACGAGTAATCCACATGCTTCCACAGCACGCCGCCATCGCGCTCATAGATCGCCACGGCGCGCTTCACAGGGGCGACGCCGCCGGTCTCGCTTGCAAAGACAGCGTCGAAGGTCACGGCATTGTCGGGCGTGTCGGTCTGCGGTTCGAGCGCCAACGCCAGCCGCCCGATACCATACTCGCCTTCATCAAAAGCGTTGCGGAAGAACCAGCCGGCTTGCGAATCACCATAAGGCACGACCATCTCGGCCAGCGAGGCGCGGTAAAGAATCGAGCGCAGCCGGCCTTCGTCTTCATAACCGACGGTGTGCAGCACCAGCCCCTCGCGCGGCGTCATGGAAAAGCGGAAGCGCCACTTCTGCCAGCGTACCTCGTTGCCCTGGACGGTGAAGCTCGCGCCTTGCGGCTGGACAATCTGCAAAGGCTTCGGGGCTTCGCGCTGTGCGCCAATCGATTTCATGTCAAGCTCGCCGGTCTGTTTGGGGATCGGCACGACGCCTGTGTCAACGAGCTTGTAGACGCGCTTTGTAGTCAGGTTCACATAAGCGATGACGCCTTCGATGGGCCGCGCGTAAGCGTTGCGCGTACCTTCATTAAGGTACGAAACCGCCCGCGCCGTGCGCGCGCCCTGCTCGTCGGCGGTGCCAAAGTAGCCCGAAGCCCACGCGTCCACCTGCACGTTCTTGAAATCGCTGATGCCGCGTTTGCGCATGGCGGCTTGCCATTGCGGATCGTTTTCGACGACCTGCTGCACCAGCAGGAAGTCTTCGATTAAAAACTGCGGCTGCACGCCGGTCACTTCTTTCCACGACACCAGCGCTTTCTTGTTGAGGTCAACGACGGCTTCAAAGGTTTTATTCGTGGCGCGCTCGTAGACAACAGCAAGGGCTTCGCGGCGAAATGGGCTGCCTGGCTTGAAGGCGAGGACTTCCGATTTCGACGGCTCGCGCAGCATGATGGTCGCATAGCGGCTGGCGTCGGTCGTCTTGCCGCTGCTCTTCAAGACTTCGACCGTCGCCGCAATCTCTTCACGGCTGAGCGGGTCGAGCGGGTGCGTGGGATCATCCGCCGCGCGCGCGAGCAGAGGAAAGAGAATCAGCAGCGCCAACGACAACGGCAAACACTTGAGCGACGAGAAGCGTGATTGCATAGCGGCCTCACCTATCGAGATGGTTTCGAGAGCCCAGAGGGTGCAGCGATGATTATTCCTGTGGCGGGGCCTTGTCAAGACCGGCGGCGATGCGGCGGATGCCTTCTTCAATCAAGTGCGGCGCAATCGAGAACGACAAACGCAGGTAGCCTTCACCTTCCGAGCCGAAGGCCGCGCCCGGCACCGTGATGACGCGATGCTTGAGCAGTTGCATCGCCGTATCCATCGAAGGGCCAAACCTGGACACGTCGAGCATGATGTAATACGCGCCTTCGCCCTGCACGAATGGCAATTGCAAGTTGCGCTCGATGGCCCGCGCCATCACTTCGTTGCGGCGCTTTAATTCGTCGCGCATCTCGGCGGTCGCCCTGCGCCCTTCGTCGGTGAAGGCCGCAAGCGCGGCGCGCTGCGACACGCCTGATGCGCAGGTCGAAACATATTGGTGCATCACCGTGATATGACCGATCACTTCCGCAGGGCCGACGCACCAGCCCAACCGCCAGCCGGTCATGCTCATGCTCTTCGACAGGCCGGAGATGATAATCGTCCGGTCGTAGAACTCCGAGATCGTTGCGGGGCGCTCGGCAAAATAGAGCTCGCGGTAAATCTCGTCGGCGATAACGTAGGCGTTTGTGCCGCGCAACCGTTCGGCAATAAATCGCAAGTCATCGCCGGCGATCACGCGGCTCGTCGGGTTGGATGGCGATAGCAAGATGACGAGCTTCGTCCTCTCGCTAACCACTGCGGCAAAACTCTCGCGGTCGAACGTGAAGCCGCGCGCCGCAGGCATTCGATAGTAAGTCGCCCGCGCCCCCGCCAGCTCGACAATCGGCGGATAAGCGAGGTAGCACGGGTCGGGCAGCAACACTTCATCGCCCGGCCCGGCAATCGTCAGCACCGTGGCAAACAGCGCCTCTTCGGTGCCGTTCATTACACAGACCTGATTGGCCGTAAACGGCGTGCGCGCCGATTCGCTGTGATAAGCGGCGATCTGCTCGCGCAATGGCAGGATGCCGGCGTTCGGCGTGTAGCCGACAAAGCCCTCCTCAATAAACTCGATGGCGGCGCGGCGCGCGACCACAGGCGTCGGAAAGTCCGGCTCGCCCAGTCCGAGATTGATCGAGCCCGCGGGCGCGTTGTCGTATAGCACGCGCGTCGCGCTCTTGTGGACATTCTTCAGTCGCTCGGCGGGAAGAAACATAGGGGTTAGGGGTTAGGGGCTAGGGACTAGGGTAAACACGAGGCTTCTCTCTAGCCCCTAGTCCCCAGCCCCTAGCCCCTACCTGAGAAAGTCTTCCAGGCGCACCGCGGCGTCGGTCTTCTCGTCACGGTACTTAACGATAATGGGCGTGTAGATCGCCAGGCCGAACTCAGGCCCGCGGCCACGGGTAACGGCGCGCGTGCCCGGCACAACGACCGCGCCCGCGGGGATTTCAAGCGGCGCATCGGCGGTCTTGCGATAGAATTCGTCGCGCGCCAGATCATAGACCACCGTGCCGCCCGTTAGAATTGTCCCCGGCGCAAGCACGGCGCGCTCGCGGACAATGGCGCCTTCGTAGACGCCGCAGTTGCCGCCCACCAGCACGTCGTCTTCGATAATCACAGGCATCTGGCCGATGGGTTCTAGCACGCCGCCGATCTGTGCCGCCGCCGAGATGTGAACGCGACGGCCTACCTGCGCGCACGAGCCGACCAGCGCGTGCGAATCGATCATCGTGCCTTCGTCAACGTAAGCGCCGACGTTAATGTACATCGGCGGCATACAGGTGACGCCTCTGGCAATGTAACATCCGTCACGCAGCGACGAGCCGCCCGGCACCACCCGCACGCCACTGTCTGCGGTCAGGTGTTTGAGCGGGTAAGTGTGTTTATCATAGAAGCGAAATTGATTGTTGATCGAGAAGTTTTCTATCCGCCCCATGCGAAAGCCGAGCAGGATGCCCTGCTTGACCCAGAAGTTGACGCGCCACTCGCCGTCGCGCTTTTCGGCAGCGCGCACCTCACCGGCATTGAGTCGCTGCTTGAATTCGTCAAACAGCGCGAAGTGTTCGTCGGTAAATTCGCCGGGCGGGTTGTCGAAGAGTTGTTGAATGCGCTCTGCCAGTTTCATCCGTTTACCCGTGTCACTCAAACCAGTTTCAGCTCAGTCAGCACGCCGCGCAGCTTGTCTCTGGTCGCCGCCGTGACCGGCACGATGGGCAGCCGGTAGCTTTCCTTGATCTTGCCCATCATCGCGAGCGCCGCTTTGACCGGGCCGGGACTCGCCTCGATAAAGTTCACCTTCATCAGCGACCAGAGCTGGCGATTCAAGCGTCGCGCTTCGTCCCAATCATTCTCTAAGGCGGCGCGCGTCAAGGCGGTCATCTGTCGCGGCGCTTCGTTCGATGCCACCGAGATCAAACCGACGCCGCCCACCGCGACGACCGGCAGCGTCATCGAATCGTCGCCCGAAAAAACCTTGAACCCTGCCGGCGCGCGCGTGATGATTTCAGTGATCTGCGAGATGTCGCCCGATGCTTCCTTGACGCCGATGATGTTCGGCAGCTCAGCCAAACGGCTGAGCGTATCGGGCAGCAGGTTGACGTTGGTGCGCGGCGGCACGTTGTAGACGATGATCGGCAAGGCGGTCGCTTCGGCGATGGCGCGATAGTGCTGATAGAGCCCTTCCTGCGTCGGCTTGTTGTAATAAGGCGTGACCGAGAGCAGCCCGCGCACGCCGAGGCGCTCGTATTCTTGCGCCAGTTCGATGACGTGCGCCGTGTCGTTGCCGCCTGCGCCGGCCACCACCTGTACGCGGCCCTGCGCCGTCTGCAAAACGATCTCGACGACGCGCCGCATCTCGTCATCGCCGAGCGTCGCGCTTTCGCCGGTCGTACCGCAGGGCACGAGAAAGTCTATGCCTTCACTGATCTGCCATTCGACCAGCGCGCGCAAAGCGGCTTCGTCAACTGTGCGGTCTTCATTAAATGGCGTGACGAGCGCCGTGCCGCAACCTTTCAAGTTGGCCATCTCTAACATAATCACTCATCACTTTCTTTAAGCTGTTCGTCAATGATTTCAGAAAACTCGTAGAAGCCGCGGCGCGTGGCGATCCACTCGGCGGCGACGATGGCGCCATCGGCAAAGCCCGCGCGGCTGCGCGCCGTGTGGGTGATTGCCAGGGTGTCGGCTTCGGAGTCAAAGCCGACGGTGTGCGTGCCGGGAATGAAGCCGGCGCGCAGGCTGGCGACCGGCACATCACGCTTCGTTACGGCTTCGACTTCGCGCTTCAGAAAGATCGCCGTGCCCGACGGCGCGTCTTTCTTGAACTGGTGATGCGCCTCGGTGAGAAACGGCTCGTGTGAGTTGAAGCGACTAAACAGGCGAGCGCTGTAGCGGGCGATCTTGAACATCAGGTTGACGCCGATGGAAAAGTTCGAGCCGTAAACGAAACCGATCTGCCCCATGTCTACAATGCGGCGCACCTCTTCGATGCGGTCATACCACCCGGTGGTGCCGACGACCATCGCCCGCCCGGCAGCCGTGACCCGTTTGATGTTATCGATCACCGCTGTCGGCTCAGAGAAATCGATACACACGTCGGCGTCTTCGATCTGCCCGCGCGAGCCGGCCAGCGGATCAATGACGCAGACGACTTCGATCTGCCGGCGGCTGGCCGCCTCTTCAACCATCCGCCCCATCTTGCCGTAACCGAGCAACGCGATTTTCATAGTCGCCAATCAAAAGACGCATTCCGTGTTGACCGCCAGGCGCTGAATCTCGGCGCGCGACGGCTGATAGATGACCGTTTCCACCGTGTCGTCGCTGCGGCGCATGCGGTAAGCGACGCCCGCATCGTTGACCAGATAATAATAGCCGGGCGTCTGTTGCTCCTTGCACACTCTGAAGCTGGCAGCGAGTTTCAGGTCGGCGCGCTCGATACGACCGAGCGGCGTGAAATAAATCGTAAAGAGCTTGCCATGCAGGGTGCGCGGCGCGCGGTACATTTTGGCAAGGCTTGGCGTCAGGAACGAGAAGGTCACTTCGCCGCCATCCACTTTGTAAGGCCCGCCGACCGGCGCATTCGACAGATCAGCGTCCGTGCCGACCAGTTGCGCTACCTCACCGGCGGAAGACTGCAACGGCGTCAGGCCGCGCCATGTGTTTTTGACTACGGGTGCCGGGGCGTTCGGCTTGACGCTGTGCGGCGGCGATTTGAGCCGCGCCGACTGCGCGGCGCTCGATAGCGCCAGCAAACCCGTTACTATTAAGACAATCAGTATTCTTGTTTTCCTCAGCATACACATATGACATTCAACCATTGGGACAACCAGAGAAAATAAAATCAACCGACGATAATTATATCGCATCGGGCATGCACGGTGCCGATCAATAATACGCGAACCGCAGATAATCAGCCAAACGATGATATCGAGCGATGGCCGCTCACTATTCAAACACCTGCGGGTCAGGTGAGGCGAAGAAGACCTTGTGCAAGCGCGCAATCACCTCGGCGACGGCGGCTTCGGCGACGATCAGATTCATGCTGATGGGCGACGAGCCGTGCAGGATGACGCCGATTTCGGTTTCGTCAATGGCCGCAAAGACGCGGCTCGCAAGCCGCGTGTCGGCGCGCAACTCTTCGCCGACTAGTGAAACGATGGCGCAGTCGCGGTCAACGCTGACTGTAGCGAATCTGCCGATCTCTTCAAGCAGATCGCGCTGGCGCGCTTCGGTCAATTCGCGCCCATCAACCGCCGCGGCGACGCTTGAGGCCGAGACGCCGACCAGCAGCGGACGGGCCGCGTGCCGGTTCAGCGCATTGAGCAACGTCTTTAAGAAATCTTCCGGCGCGACCGCTCGCGTGTCGTTGCTGATGCTCTCGCCTTGCGCGTGGATGACCGTGATGGGACGCTTGTAGGCGATGGACTTGATCAGGTTGGCGCAGCGCGGCGCGGTTGCATTGATGGCGGTGCCGGTCGCGTCCGGCTGCTTCGAGTTATAGATGTGGACAGGGATGTTCTGCCGCGCCGCCGGATGAATGGCTTTCGGGTGCAGCACCTTGGCGCCGAAGTAGGTCAGGTCGGCGGCCTCTGCGAACGTGCAAGCCTTGACCGTGCGCGCCTCGGCAAAGATGCGCGGGTCGGTGGTCATCAAGCCGGAAACGTCCTTCCATATCTGAATGTCGTCTGCGGCGAGCGCCGCGCCTACGACCGCCGCCGTGTAGTCCGAGCCTTCAAAGCCGAGCGTCGTCGTCGCGCCTTCGCGGGTCGCGCCGATGAAGCCTTGAATGACCGCGACCTCGTCCCGTTCGATAACCGGCTGAATGACCTCGCGCGCCCTGGCGTTGGTGATGTCGAACAGCGGCGATGCGCCGCCGAAGCGATCATCGGTAATCATGAAGTCGCGCGCGTCGAGCAAGCGCGCCGGCACGCCGCGCTCGGCCAAAGCGTCTGCGACGATTGCCGACGACAACAGCTCGCCGTACGAGAGAATCTTGTCGAGCCCGCGCGGCGGCACTTCGCCGAGGATGGCCAACCCTTCGAGCAGTTTTTTCAGCTCGTCAAAGTGGCGATCAATGATCGAGAAGACGGCGCGCTCCGCGGTTGACTTCACAAGCGCGCGCGCTTCGCTCAAGTGGCGGGTCTTCAGATCGGCAACGACGGCAAGCGTCGTGCGGGCGTCGCCTGCGGCACTGGCTTCGGCGGCCTGCAAGAGCTTGCGCGTTGTCTTGCCCATTGCCGAGACGACGACGACGGGCCGCTGGTGCAATCGTGCCCGAATGATTTCCGTAACCCGCTCAATGGACGCGGCATCTTCAACCGAAGTGCCGCCGAATTTCATGACGATCATAGGTTAGTCCGCAGTAGACAGTTTGATCCCATAATCAACCTTATCTATGACTTGAAAACACCACCTGCCAAGTCGTTTTCAAAGTCCACGGACCAAGATGATCCATGTCCGGTTTGATAGCTGCGCGTTATTCCGGTAGGTACATAGATGACGTGTAATGTTGCTTCGATGGGAACAACGCCGGTAGTGGTGATGGCATTACCTCCGGCAAGTCTAAAATCGAAGTCATCTGCCGAATACCCTTGTCTGACAATTGCCTTCTCAGCGTCTTCTATTCGGTGACGACCAACTATGTGCTCCTTATCCTTCAATTGTTCCAATTTCATTTTTGGTTTACTCCTACTTCCTAATCGAGATAGCCTT
>JBJMGU010000247.1:0-11859 GCA_045807765.1 Blastocatellia bacterium | reverse complement strand
CGGCCAGCAGTTGACAGCCATGAAACTGCGCCTCGAATCCCTGATCGCGAAAAGCGGCTATGCCGCTTTTCGCGACGACATTTCCCAGGTGCAGACCCTCGTCGAAGCGATTGACCGCGACCTCGACTTCCTGGCCTGGGAGCTGCGGCCTATGGCGCTCGATGACCTCGGGCTGCCGGCGGCGCTCGCCAATTTCGTCCAGGAATGGGAAGCGCATTCCGGCGTCAGCGCCGAGTTTCACGCCGGCGGCATCGGCCAGCCGCGCCTCTTGACCGAAGTCGAGACGATGCTTTACCGTATCGCTCAGGAAGCGCTCAACAACATCGTTAAACACGCTCAGGCGAGCCGCGTCGAGGTGATGCTTGAGCGGCGCGGTAAACAGGTGATAATGATTATCGCGGACGATGGCATAGGATTTGAATCAGGTCAGGAGTCTGATGGCGGCGCGCGCGCCGGGCTTGGGCTGCTCGGCATGCGCGAGCGTGCCGCCCTGGTCGGGGGACAGTTTGAGATTGAAAGTGGGGCGGGTAAAGGAACGACTATCTATGTGCGTGTGCCGTACCATACCGTAGGTGGAAAGGAATAAAGCCATGACGAAGCTGCGAATCCTGATTGCCGAAGACCACGAGACCATCCGCGAGGGCATTAAGCTGCTGATTAACGGGCAGCCCGACATGGATGTCATTGGCGAAGCCGGCGACGGCCTTTTAGCCGTCCAGCGTACTCAAACGCTGCTGCCCGACCTGGTGCTGATGGATGTTTCGATGCCCGGGATCACTGGCTTTCAGGCGACTGAGCAATTGAATCAAACCTGCCCACAGGTCAAAGTGCTGGCGCTGACCAGGCACCGCGACAAGGCTTACTTGCAACAACTGGTGCGCGCCGGCGCCGACGGCTACGTCCTGAAACAGAGTCCGGCGGAAGAGCTGCTGCGCGCCATCCGCACGGTCGCCGCCGGCGGGCAATATCTGGACACCGCCCTGACCGGCAAGGTGCTCGCCGGCTATGCCGGCGAGCACCCGTCGCGAGATGACCGCCAGCCGTGGATCAGCCGCCGCGAAGAAGAAGTCTTGAAGCTGATCGCCTGGGGCCACAGCAACAAAGAGATCGCCGCAAAACTCGACATCAGCGTCAAGACCGTCGAGGCCCACCGCGCCAACGCCATGCGCAAGCTCGACCTGCACAGCCGCATAGACATCGTGCGCTTCGCCCTGTTACGGGGCTGGCTCGAAACCGAATAAATCCGCTACGTGTAACTGTGGGGCCGTGGAGTTGCCCGCGCTGCACGAAGCGCCTCTTGCGCCATCGCCCCTACACGGTAATCCCATACGAAATCCGCTATAGGGGATTCCCTAACCGCTGTTTCCTATCTTCCCGATTTCCAAGCATCTGCCATCAGCGCATAATCGAATAGATTAACGAATCCTCACTTTTGGGTAAGCCACAAAAGTTAGAAGATCAGTAACGTCATAGAGGGTCGGCATTCGCAGGTTGCTTAACGCAAGTCGCCGATTCTTACAGTGGAGCCAGCTTGTCGAGCCAGGAGCTAAGGGAATGGAACAAATACTTCAGGCAACGGAAAACGCTGCGATGGCGGATAACGTCAGTGGACGAATGGCTCGTATCGCAGAGTTAAAAGAGTTACTAAAAATGGTACGCAGCCTTCCCGAAGAAATGTCGCTGCTCAATGACCTCACACAGGAGATCAGTGCCCTTCGACAGCTTCTTGAGCCCCGTTATCATTAAACAGTTATCACACTGGTCTCATTCAGGAAGCAAGGGAGCAGGATTTTGACAAATAACAAGGGACGCCAAGACAGCTCTGCCAGAGGGCGGGTTTTATTCATCGATGACAATGAAGATACCTGCGAGATGGTCAAGCTGGTGTTGGGTCAAGTCGGTTACGAAGTCGCCGTCGGTCGCAGCGTAATGGAAGGCTTGCGTCTGGTGCGCGCAAAAAGATTCGACCTGATTCTACTCGACATGTACTTCGACGACGGGAACGGCCTCGATCTGTGCCGAAAGGTGCGCGAATTCGATGGCGCAACTCCGATCTTTTTTTACACAGGCATGCCGCAGGATCAACTCCTTTCGGCGGCGCTTGAGGCCGGCGCGCAGGGATGCTTCATCAAGCCGGTCGAGATGGACACCCTCTTGCAGACGCTCGCCGCCGAGATCAGCACGCCCGGTCAGGGCGACGGCCAATGAGCCGCTGCCGGCCCAACCGGCATAGCGCTTAACTTTGCTGTTGATCGCCGTTTAATAACATCCTGCGAATAATCTCGGCATTCCGCGCCGCTTCTTCAGCTTCATTTTCAAACTCCCGAATCACCTCTTCGCCGGCAGTATGTCGCGCCACGTTGGCCATCTCGCGAGTCAGCGAAGCGCGTTCATCAAGCGTGCGGACGGCGACCCAGAGGGCGCGCTCCAGGGTCTCGGCGTGGTGCGCGAGTATGTTTTCGGGCGAAAACTTATGGCCAACACGACACTGGAAGGTTTTGAAGTCGCTGTTGCGGAACTCCCACATTGGGCCGCCGCAATCCGGGCAGACGATCATCGTGAGACTATTCGTCTTTTCTCCCGCCTCGATTTTGGCGATGTCCTGCTCGACCTTCATTGACTCTTTATCAGTTAAATCAGGCATGGACTTCTCTCCTGTCTCCGAAACGGATTCGCGGGTCAACTCCACGAGCAGCGGCGCGATTTGCGCTGCCGGTACGACATAGTCCGCATCAATATAGCGCATGGCGTTGCGCGGCATATCGTCGCTTTCGGCGTCATCGGGGTCTTGCACGATGGCGACGCCACCATTCACCTTGACGGCAATCAGGCCAGCCGTGCCGTCGTCGAGAAAGCCGGAAAGGATTATGCCGATGACGCGCTCGCCATAGATTTTCGCGGCTGAACGGAAGGTGGGGTTGAGCGACGGGCGGCTGTGATTCTCTTTCGGCCCGCGCCACAAACGCACGTATCCGGCTTCGATGATCAGGTGATAATCGGGCGGCACGACGTAGATGTGGCCTCGCCGAGTCACCCCGCCGTGCATCGCGGCGACCGCCGGCAGAGTTCCCTGCTTCGTAAGAATATCCGGCAACAGGCTTTTATATTCGGGCGGGACATGGAACACAACAAAGATAGTCGCGGCCAGGTCTGTCGGCAGTGCCCGAATGATGGATTTCAGCGGCGCGAGCGCGCCGGATGATCCGCCAATGACGATGATGTCGCGATGAGACGGCGATGAGTCGTCCGCGCCGAGGTCGGTCATTGTTATCCTCGTTTGCACGATTGCTTTAAAAGCGCCCGGCCTTCAGTTTTAAGTATACGCTCTGAACAGCAACGCACAAACTACGCGGCTCTACGCCGGCATGAGCTGTTCCAGGCGCGGCGGCTCGTCACCGAGCCATTCGGGATGCTTGGCGGTGCCGTCAAAGATCGAAGTCGTCTTGAACGGCTCGAACTCGCCCTGCGCCGCTGCCTTTGCGGTCTTTGCCAGCAAGGCGTTGACTTCCTCGTCGCTCAACGGACGGAAGGTGCGCGCCGCCTCGAAGGCTTGATCGAGAATCTCAAGGCTATCGATGCCGGTGATGACTACGGAAGTCGGCAGGTGGAGCGCATAATGCAGGCATTCAATTGGCGTGACCGTTGCCGATTTCAGCAGGATGCCGTTGGCCATGCACTTCATCCCCAGCACGCCGATCTGTCGCTTGACCAGTTCCGGCAGGACGAGCTTTTCAAAACTGCGATAATGCGCGTCCATGACGTTGAGCGGCATCTGCACAGCATCGAACTTGAAGCCGTGCTCGGCGGCGACCTCTAGTGTGTAGGCGTGGATGCGCGGGTCTTTGTGGCCCGTAAAACCAATGTAGCGCAGCTTACCGGCGCGGCGCGCGTCTTCGAGCGCGGCGTTGGCGCCTTCGGGGTCGAAGATGCGGTGTGGGTCTTCGAAGCGCAGGACTTCATGGTGCTGCACCAGATCGATGTGGTCTACCTGTAGGCGGCGCAGCGATTCTTCAAGCTGCTCGGTCGCCGCTTTCTTCGAGCGGCCATCAATCTTGGTCATCAGGAAAGCCCGGTCGCGGTAGCCGTCCTTCAGCGCGCGGCCCATGCGAATCTCGCTCTCGCCGTCGTTATAGTCCCAGCAGTTGTCCATGAAGTTGATGCCGCGATCAATGGCGGCGCGAACGATGCGGATGGCGAGCGCCTCGTCAACATGCTTCAGCGCCAGGTGCCAGCCGCCCAGGCCGATGGCGGAAACCTGTTCGCCGGTGCTGCCCAGCGTTCGATAGAACATCTCCGTGTGCGACATGATTATCTCGCCTGCTCCCTTCCCCTTAATCTGCCGAACACTCTCGTCTGGAGTCTAGCAAACCGATAGCTGTCGAGGCACGGCGAAAATAGCGGAACCGTCGCCGCCGGCGGCGCGTTGGTGATTCCACCGGCGATGAAGGCCGGTGAATTAAAGCGCATCACTGACTGATCGCTTGTGAGTTTTCACGTTTATTGTCAATATTACTCCAGTGAGCGCAGCGGCAAGAAATAAACTGAAATATCCCCCGCGCGGGGAATTGTTTCAGGGGCCAAAGCGGCGTATCTTTGGCACCGACGTTGCGAATAGATTGGACGGATGAAGGGCGCGAGATCAACGGAAGCCCATTTCCGCTCGCCGCCCAAAGCTTGAGCAGAAGAGGTGATAAAGGTGAGCAGGAGTGTACTTGCCCAGCCTGTAAGGCTGCACAACACGCGGCTGTTTATGTACGTTCTTCTTTCACTGCTGATGTCGGGCTATGATGCAGTGGCAACTATGGAACATATTCGCCGCGGCGTCGCCACCGAAGGCAATCCCTTGATGGATTCGCTGATTCAGCATAATGCCGTGCTTTTCTTCTTCGTCAAGATGGTGATTACGGCGCTCGGCCTGATGTTTTGTTATAACTTCGCGCAGCGCCGCGTCGCGCAGCTCGGCATCAAGGCGGTCGCCGGCATCTACGGCTTCATTTGCATCTACCACACGTTCATCGTCTTCTTCGAATAATCCATTCTCGGCAGCCGGTCTTCACAGCGACTTGTTCTGGAAGACCTGCTGCCAGTTGAGCGTCCGGCGCAAGACGGCAAGCTCCGAGCCCGATTGATCCCCGAACAACGCTTCGAGCTGATCGAGCACGGCCAGCAACAACTGCGGCGCAAACTGCCGCGCGTGCGTCAGGACGTGCGAGTAGTAGCGTATCGCCAGCCGCTCGCGCCTGTCCGTGTGAAACGTTCGCACCTCTTCATCACTCATCGTCGTCACGTCCGAGTTCACAGGGATCACCGTGCGCGGTATGCCTTGATGCGGGCCGCCCTCGCTTTCTGTCCATCCGACCAGTAACAGGCCAATGAAGATGCCCTGCTCATTGACCAGATCGGGACTGAAGACGGCATTCATCTCCGCAGAGCTAGAGAGTCGCGGCCCCAGCCTGCCGAATTCAGGATTGATGAGCTGCGAGTTGTAGATCAAACCGACCATCGTCGTTGCGCCGGTTGGGATCGCCACGAACTGGCCGAATTGGAAATGCTCAGGCGCAGGCGGCTCGGCAGTCTCCAACCGGTCAAGCACCCGCCCGATGTAATCCACATGCGAATTCGATTTGATGATCCGTGCGATTTTCATAAGCAGTTGCCAGTTGCCAGTTGTCAATCGTCAGTTCAGGGCCAGCCATAACCGGCAACTGACAACTTGCTTTCTATCTCCTGTGTGCTTTGCTTGCGGCCTTGCGGGCGACGCGCAGGCGCAGCCGTTCACGCTCGGCGAATTCCTGAAAGAGTGAGTAAAAAGCTTCGCGGTCACGGGCGCTCAAAACGGCGGCCTGGTCTGCCGCTTCAATCGCGTACGGGTAGCCGTTGCCGACGACAATTTCGCCGCGCACTGTGTCTACGACGTAATCGAGCAGGCCCTGTTCATACACCCACATTGGCATGTCGAGTCGCGACGGCGGCGCATCGGCGGTGGTCTGCAAGTAGGTGAAGCCGACCCCGCGCCGCCACGCTTCGCCATACGATTCGAGAATGCCGCGCCGCGCGCAACCGAAGAACGCCGTGCGGTCGCCCCACTCCATGCGATCTGATAGCAGCGCCGCATCGTGAATCTTCTGGGCATCGGGCAGGTCAAAGGCGGCTTGCAGCATATTCACCAGATCGCGCGCATAGCTGGTGTCAATGTAGCCGACCAGCGGCACGCCCGTTTGCTTTGAGGCGTCGAGCAACGAAGTGATCTCCGTAACATAAAACTCGCGCTGCTCGTCGGGCAATAATTCCGCGAACGAGATAACCAGCAAGCTATCGAAAAAGACGACTGGCGGCCTCGCAACATCAAAGCCCCGCGCCGCCACGCCATGCATATAGCTGCGCAAGGCGGCGGCCTCCATGCCATAGCGTCGCTTGTGAACCACCTGCTCGGATAGCTCGGTTGCGCCGCCCGTGCGCACGAGAATTTCGGTGGGCGGCAGTATCTCGAAGGTAACATCTTTGACGTAGCCGCCTGCGGGCGTGTGTGGATTCTCGAACCAGGCCACCTGAACAGCGGCGACCGGCACAGAGTAATCTTTCGAGGGCAGAATCTGACTGCCGTCGGCGGCAAAGGTCGTACGGCCCGCGAGGGTTTCAAGGCTCCAGCGACGCGCGTCTTCCTGCGCCCGCCAGTCGTGCGCAAAGCGCGCGATCAATGAGCCGTTTTGCTCAAGCTCCGCGGTCGGCAATGCGCCGGGCGCGTCTACACCGTCAAGACGGGCGCGCAATTCATCACCAGGAGTCGCGATGAGGTCGTCAAGCGCCTCGGCATAGAGTTTCATCTGCTCGCGAAACTCCGTGTCGAAGTGCGCAAAGTCGGCGCGACGGTTTTCGAGCGCCGTCATAATTTTTTCGCGATAAATCATATTTCGAAATTCAAGTCGTGAGTAGTCGGACAAGGCCAAATGCCGGGGCGCCGACGAAGAAGCGTAAGCGCACGGTTGCGATAAGTCAAACGCGCCGCGGCGGCTCGCGCACTGGCGTCGCGACCTGATTAGACTGGTGCGTGAGGCGGGTGGTTGGCGTATAATGAACTTGACCTGAAGGCCAGGTAGTTCATCCAAGCCAGTTTGCGAGGAATGACAAAACCAGTCTACTGGCCAGGAAATGACGATGTGGCCGAGATGGCTAAAAGCGAAGACCAATCGCAGTGAGGCCCTGATGGCAGCGACGACTCAGCCCGTAGTCGGCGAGATGACCGAGATCGATATCAACGAGTGCTGGCGTTTGGACCAGCGCTGCTTTTCGGATGGCGAGGCATATGACCGCGAGACAATCCGTTACCTGCTGTCGCATCAGCAGGCGGTCTGTTACAAAGCCGTTTCGTCGAGCAATGAGATGCTGGCCTTCGTCGTCGGCATGATTGAGCCCGACCGCACGGGCCACGTCGTTGCGCTTGGTGTTGATCCGGCGCATCGCCGTCTCGGGCTTGGCCGCGAATTGATGCGCGCTGTCGAGCAGGGCTTTTTCAAGAATGGCATCACCACAGTCCGCCTCGAAGTACGCACCAGCAATGATGCGGCGCAGAAGCTCTACTTCAACATCGGCTACAAGATTGTCCGCCGCATGCCGCGCTATTACACAAGCGGCGACGACGGCTACTTGATGGTCAAGAACCTTTCATGATTGCGGATTGAAGAAAGATTCAAGTTCCAAATTCCGCAATCCGCAATGGATTAGGTTCTCGACAATTTTGGGCTTTACTGTTAGGATTAGCCTGTTCGCGGTGACGGCGGGCGTGGCCGTCGCAAGGTGTTAGATTCGAGGAGCGCGTCTTCTCTGTTCGGAACGGTCTGCTAGCTTGACTCTGCTCAACTTCCGCCCGGATAGCCAGCGCGAGTTCCTTCCAACCAGTTTCTGAAGAAACTCAGGAGAGACAATGAGAATATTCGTAGGTAATCTGTCTTACACGACGACAGAAGATCAACTGGCCGATCTGTTTTCTGAGGTTGGCGCGGTCGAATCGGCCACTATCGTGACTGACCGCGAGACCGGTCGCTCGCGCGGCTTTGCCTTCGTCGAGATGGACACGGACGCCGGTAATCAGGCCATTGAGCGGTTCAACGGCACCGAGCTCAATGGTCGGACGATCAACGTCAACGAAGCGCGGCCTCGCGCTGAGCGCAGCTTTGGCGGCGGCGGCGGCGGTGGCGGCTTCGGCGGCAACCGCGGCGGCGGCGGCGGTGGTCGCGGCGGTCAACGCCGTGAGCCACGGTGGTAAGCAATAAGCAAAAGCAAAAGCCCGGACATTCCGGGCTTTTGCTTTTGCTATGACGTGGCGTCCCTTCGCCGCGTCCCCGTGTCACGGCTTTAGCATCGCTTCGCGCTTGGCCTTAAACTCGGTGCCCGGCTTCCACTCCGGGTACTTGTCGGTGTTGGCGACGCGATAGCCAACCGTCATCAGCAAGCGTGCATCTTCGACCGCACCCGCCAGGTTCCAGTCCGGCTTAATCTCATCCGACGGTTTGTGGTAATCGTTCTCGGTGTACTCGTCGCGTTTCTTCATGCCCCACCCGGCAGGCTTGCCTATGTAATCAATGCCGCCTTCGGGATCGAGCGCCGGCACACCCTGTTTGGCGAAGTTGAAATGATCCGAGCGGTAGTAAAAACCCTTTTCGGGCTCGGCATCCGGGCGCAGGACGCGTCCCCTTTCCGCTGCGGCGGTTTTCAACACGTCATCCAGGGTTGAATTGCCGAGGCCGATCACCGTCATGTCCTTAGTCGTTCCCCACTGATTCAACCCATCCATGTTGATTTCAGCGAGCGTTTTCGCCAGCGGATAGATCGGATTCTCGGCATAGTACTTCGAGCCGATCAGACCTTTCTCTTCGGCGGTCACGGCGAGAAAGAGTATCGAGCGGCGCGGCGGCTGTGCCGCTGATTTGAGAGCGCGAGCAATCTCGATCAACCCAGCAACGCCCGACGCATTGTCGAGCGCACCATTGTAAATCTTATCGCCGCGGGCGTCCGGCAAGCCGATCCCTAAGTGATCCCAGTGCGCGGTGTAGATGACGTATTCATCCTTCACCTTCGGGTCAGCGCCTTCGAGCTTGCCGATCACGTTATGAGAATCGATGTGGCGAATCTTGCTTTCGATCTCCAGTTTCGCGTGAGCCTTCATCGGCACCGGCTGGAAATCTTTGCGCAGGGCTTGCCGTTTCAGCTCGTCGAAGCTCAAGCCGGCAGCCTGCATCAGCTCGCGCGTCCGGGGCTCGGTGATCCAGCCTTCGATGTTGACGCGCGACATATTCTTGTCTTTCGATACGAGGTCGAAGTTCTCAATTGTGAAGCTGCCCTTCGGCACAGACCACGGATAGCCTGCGGGGCCGGAGTTGGTCTGGTTATTCCACTCGTGGACGACGAGCACGCCCGCCGCGCCCTTTTCAGCGGCAATCTCGTACTTGTAGGTCCAGCGCCCGTAGTAAGTCATGGCGCGGCCCTTGAACATCTTGTCGTCTAGCTGTTTCGGATTCTTCGGGTCGGGCACCGGCGGGTCATTGACCAGCATGACCAGCACCTTGCCACGCACGTCCTGGCCTTTGTAATCGTCCCAACCGTATTCGGGAGCGACCACGCCATAACCGACGAAGACCATGTCGGCATCAAAGCCGGTCTTCTCGACGACGCGCACCGTGCGCGCCACAAAATCGTCGCCGAACTTCAACGTCATGTCGCGGCCCGCGACTTTGACCTTCATCGGCGAATCTTGATGGGTGGTGATGCCGACGAGCGGCACCTTTTGAAAGTAAGTGCCATCGGTGTTGCCGGGCGCGAGGCCGATCTGTTTGAACTGTTCGGCGATATAGTTAATCGATAAATCTTCGCCGTGCGTGCCGGGGCCGCGCCCTTCGTACTCGTCAGAGGCGAGCGTCTTGATGTGGCGCATCAAGCCATCGGTGGTGATCGTGTCGAGCGCCTTGCGATCCGGCCCCTGCGCCGCACGCCGGCCTTTCTGCACGCCGAGGGCAGCGAGCGACGTTAAGAGAACAATGCATAAAATCAACGTGAATCGCTTCATCGGTTGAGTCCCCTTCAAATGAGATGGTTTGCTGGCAGTAAGGAATTATAGCGCAGGTTTCGGCCCGAAATGAACCTCAAGGCAGCCGCCGTCGGGTCTTTTGCAAAGTCACATGCGATGCCGTAGGGAGGCCCGCCGCCGGGCCTCCCTGCTTTATGGATTGATCGGATTTATTGAGGGAGCGTCTGTGGCGCGTCGGTCGGGGCCTTGCGCGCATGGTGTTGCGGGTGGCTGGCACTTTCCCAGGCCGCGAGCGTCGCCGGGTCATTATGAAATTTGTTCCGCACAATGGCGTCGAGCTTGCGCAACGCATTCAGGCCGCGTTCAAGCGCCGCGTCTATGGCCGCAGTCGCCACGACGTGCGCCTCCGTGTTGTGGTGCTTGCTGCTGATCGCCTCTTCGAGGTCGGCGATCTCGGCTTCGAGGTCGGCGAGAAAAGTGTCGGGCAACTCATGCTTGATGAAGTCCGCCGCCAGCGGCGTCGCGCTGGCGACAAAGGCGCGCGCCGCGTTGAGCAGCGATTGATCGCCCGTGCCGACCGGCATGCGGAATTTTTCGACCAGGGCCGGCTGGTCAATCGCCATGGCGCGGGCGGTGCGGTTAATGACGGCGAGGCGTTCGCGCAGGGCGGCGCGAGCGCCGGCCTTGCTGGTCGAGCCTTCGCGCGACGCGCTGAAGCCGGCGACCTGATTGGCGGCAAGCGCGGTCAATTCCGCGACCACCGCATTTACTTCTGCAAACAATTGCCCGCCGAGCGAAGTCGACGGAAAGGCCACGGCGTGAGCCGCGCCGAAATCGCGCAGGCGGGTCAGCCGTTCATAATTCTTAAGCTCATTGGCATTCATAATCTTTCCTCCTGATTGAATGGACGAGTGAAGTTAGCCGGAAAACGAACGAAGTTTCGCGGCCTACGGACTAACATTTAGGGTCTACGGAGCGCTTCGAGCCGCCGACGGACTGGTTTTGGCTGTCGACGGAGTAAGTTTCGCGGCCTACGGGTCAACTTTAGGGGTCTACGGACTGGTTTTCGCCGCCGACAGATGAACTTTTGCGGCCAACGGATCGATTTTCACCGGCGACGAAGCGATTTTCGCCGCCGACGGAGAGGTTTTGCGTATAAAACCCTTCCTGGAGAACGGAGCACCCAACTTGACGGCGCAATTATGCAAGATTCGTGATGTTTTAGCCAGAGATAAGTTACTTTCCTACCAATTCCCAAAAGCCGTGTGGTAGTTCCAGCTTCAAAAGCTCAAGCTGGTTACACTCTTGGGAATCGTTTTTAACGACAGCCGTTGCTCAGTCGTCAAGGCAAACCTAAGCGGGACCGTTCTACTCTTTCGATGTGTGATCTCTCAGCAGCTGGATGGATGACCTGAACCGAGTGGTGATGTCCGAAGTCAGCGCATTCGGTCTGCGGCTCAGTGGTTCTAATCGGTCATCTTCTTGTTCTACAAAAACTCCGGTCGGACCCATTCCCAACAGCCCTATCTGCCCGGAGTCATCCGTTTGCAGAAAAAGCAAATACCTTGTTGATAAAGCAAACTGTGGAAACTGTAAGTCATCTTCAGTGACTTCGACACCATCGACCATCACGCTGCCGCCTGCCCGTGGAACTAGGATTTCGTTAGCACTCAATGGAAACATCTCCTGAGGAGCAACTAAATCGGCGGGCATGCAATCGCATGGCTTTAATTCTTTATGGGAGAGCTTCTCAACAATCTTAAATTTGTACCATGTTCTAATGCCCGCGTCTTGGAAGGGGAGAGACTGCTTCTCTATAGGAACCGCTAGAATCATTT
>JBJMGU010000246.1:0-103191 GCA_045807765.1 Blastocatellia bacterium | reverse complement strand
TGGAACTCGTCTGTCGAAGTCGACAACCTCGGCTACCATGTCTACCGCGAGCAGAACGGCGTCCGCACGCGGATCACGCCACAACTGGTCGGCGGCTCGGCGCTGCTGGTCGGGCCGGGCAAGTCTTTGCTATCGGGTCACTCGTATAGCTGGGCCGACACGCCGCCGGCGGGTGCGGCGCGCTACTGGCTCGAAGACGTTGACCTGAACGGCACCAGCACATGGCACGGGCCGTTCGTCGCAACCGGCACGACAGCCAAGAATGCGGCAGCCGGCCTCGGCCAATCGCTGATGCTGAGCCAGCTTGGGCTGCGCGAATCCATGCTTGTTAGCGGCACCCTCTCGCAGGCTGCCGCCAATGCCGCGCCGCTTGCGCCGCTCACGCCCGTAGCCTTAAAAGCGCAGTCGGCGCTGGCCGCACAGCCGGCGGTGAAGATGGCTATTAAGCAGGAAGGCTTCTATCGCGTCACGCAAGCGGAACTGGTCGCGGCGGGGCTTGACCCGCGCGTTGATCCGCGCTCCTTGCAAATGTTCGTTGATGGCGTTCAACAGCCTATCAAGGTGCGTGGCGAGCAGGACGGGCGCTTTGATGCGGGCGACGCTATTGAATTCTATGCAACGGGACTCGATGTCGCTTCGACCGACACGCGTGTCTATTGGCTGGTCACCGGCAGCGGGCCGGGCCGCCGCATCAATACCGCTGTCGCCAAAGGCAAGCTGGCGGTGGTGAGTAATTTCCCTTACACTATCGAGCGCAAAGACCGCAGCGTCTATTTCACCGTGTTGCGAAACGGCGAGGGCGAGAACTTCTTTGGCGCGACGGTGTCGGGCCAGCTGCTCGACCAGTCGTTGTGGGTTCAGCATCTGGCGTCAAAGCCGAACGACATGGCCACCGTCGAAGTGTCGCTGCAAGGTCTGACGCATCTGCCGCACACGGTCGCTCTGCAATTGAACGGCGCGGAGATCGGCACGCTCGATTTCATCGGTCAGTCCGCCGGGAAGACGAATCTGGCCATTCCCGCAGCGTTGCTCAAAGAGGGCGAAAATCATGTGCAACTGCTGGCGCGCGGCGGGCCGAGCGATGTCAGTCTGCTAGACGCTATCCGCATCACCTACCCGCACAGCTTCGTGGCCGACAACAACGCTTTGCGGCTGACGGCGCAGGGCGGCCAGCAAGTCAGCATCGCGGGCTTTACCGGCGCGGCGGTGCGGCTGATTGATGTCACAGACCCCAGCGCCGTGCAGGAGATTCAAGGCACGGTCAGCGGCGGCAAAGGCGGCTATGCAATCACAGCGGCGGTTCCGGGCGCGGGCGAGCGGCGGCTGCTGGCGCTCAGTGATTCGCAGATCAAGAAGCCGGCGACAACCATCGCCAATCAACCTTCGAGGTGGCGGCGTGCGGCGAACGGCGCGGACCTGTTGATCTTCACGCGCCGCGAATTCACTGAAGCCTTACAACCGCTCGTCGCCTTGAGGCAGAGCCAGGGGCTGAGCGTTGCAGTTGTAGACGTTGAAGATGTCTATGACGAATTCAGCTTCGGCAACAAGACGCCGCAAGCCTTGAAGGACTTCGTCAGCTACGCGGCAAGCCACTGGAAGCAGGCGCCGCGCTTTCTCTTGCTTGCCGGCAGCGCCAGCTATGACGCGCGCAACTACCTCGGTTTCGGCGATAGCGATGTGGTGCCGACGAAGCTCATCGATACGGCAGAGATGGAGACCGCCAGCGACGACTGGTTTGCTGACATCGCAGATGACGGGCTGGCGAAGCTGGCCGTAGGCCGTCTGCCGGCGCGCACGCCCACGGAAGCGGCGGCGCTCGTCGCCAAGATCATCGCTTATGAACATTCCAGCCCGGCCCGTGAAGCGACGCTCGTAGCCGACGCCAACGATGGCTTTAACTTTGAATCGGCGGCGCGGCAGCTTGCGACATTGATGCCCGATACACTACGGGTCAACCAGATCGCCCGTGGCGCAGGCAGTACGAGCGCCCGCAGCGAATTGCTGGCGGCGCTTGGTCGCGGGCAGAAGGTGGTCAATTATGTCGGCCACGGCAACGTCAACCTGTGGCGCGGCGACCTTCTGACGAACGAAGACGCCAGCCGTTTGACGAACGCCGAGCATCTGCCGCTGTTTGTGATGATGACCTGCCTGAACGGCTACTTCATAGACCCGGCGCTCGACAGCCTGGGCGGCAGCCTATTGAAAGCCGAGCGCGGCGGCGCGGTGGCGGTGTGGGCATCGTCAGGCATCACCGGCCCGGCAGATCAGGCGCAGATGAACCAGCAGCTCTATCGCTTGCTGTTCGGCGATGCCGGACTGCGAATGGGCGAAGCGGTTACGAAAGCCAAAGCCGCCATCAGCGATGTAGACGTGCGCCGCACATGGATACTGCTCGGCGACCCGACGATGAAGCTGCGCTGATGGACGACCGATGACCGATGACCGCCGTGTGGCTGTCGTCAGCGATCATCGGTCATCGGTCGGCGGTCGGAGAATTAACGATGGGCAAGAAGTTCACAATCACCGAGCCGGTACGCTGGTCGGACATTGATCGCGCAGGGATTATCTACTACGGCCAGTTCCTGCGCTTTTTCGAGATTGCCGAAACCGAGCTGTTCCGCGCCGTCGGCCTGCCCTACTCGGTCGTCTTTGACCGGCTGGACATCTGGCTGCCGCGCGTCCAGATTCACTTCGACTTTCGCAAGCCGCTGATGCTCGACGATCTGATCGACGTCTCGGCCTACGTCGCCCGCCTCGGCAACAAATCGCTGACCCTGCGCTTCGAGGTGAACAAAAAGGGCGAAAGCGACATGGTTGCCGAAGGCCACGTCGTCTTGGCCTGCGTCTCGCGCTCGACTTTCAAATCGGTCTTCGTGCCCGGCGAAGTCATCGAAGCCCTGCGCCCCTACCTCGCCGAATGACCAGGGCGCTACGGGGCGCCGGCGGACGCCGCGGCTTTTCACGTTGTCCGAGAAGAGGACTTGCCCGCTGGCATCAATGACTTCAAACACCGCGTGACCGGTAAAGCTATCCGGGTTCGCTCCCACAGAGATGGCGTGAAAGATTGAACCGAAGTCGCGGCTCGCGCCTACAACTTTCTCATCTGTCCTTCATCCTTCTCGTGCGGTTGCATTGCCGCACGCTTGCTCGTAACCTACTCATTTAATCCATCGGAGGTGACTCGTGGCAAAGCGACATCATTATTTGGGCGGCGCGCCGATTGACCCCAAGCCCATCACCGGCCAGATGACCGTGGCCGATCTGGTCGAGCAATCCTTCCTGGCCTATAACGCGGCGCGGCTGCGTGAAGCCTGCCAGTTGTTCGTCGAAAAGATGCTGGCCGACGATGTGACCATCGGCATGAGCTTGACCGGGGCGCTGACGCCTGCCGGCTTAGGAATGTCGGCAATCATCCCGCTGATCGAAAACGGCTTCGTCGACTGGATCGTTTCGACGGGCGCGAATCTTTATCACGACACACACTTCGGCATCGGCCTGAAGATGCACCGCGGCAATCCGCAGACCTCTGACCTGGTGCTGCGCGAAGAAGGTGTCGTGCGCATCTACGACATTTTCTTTGAGTATGACGTCTTGCTTTCGACCGACGAGTTCTATCGCCAGATGATCGAGGGGCCAGAGTTCCAGCGCGACATGAGCACGGCGGAATTCCATTACCTGGCAGGCAAGTACATCGCCGAACGCGAGCGTGTGCTGGGGCAAGGACGCAAGAGCCTGCTGGCGGCGGCTTACGAGGCAGCCGTGCCGGTCTACACCTCGTCGCCGGGCGACAGCTCTATTGGCATGAACGTCGCCGCGAAAGCCCTGACCGGCAACCGCCTGCGCTACGACGTGACGGCGGATGTCAACGAGACGGCTTCAATCGTGCTGGGAGCCAAGCGCGGCGGCGGCAAATCGGCGGTCTTGATCTTCGGCGGCGGCAGCCCGAAGAACTTCATGCTACAGACCGAGCCGCAGATTCAAGAGGTCTTGAAGATCGAAGAGAAGGGCCACGATTACTTCTTGCAGGTCACGGACGCACGGCCCGATACCGGCGGGCTTTCAGGCGCGACGCCGGCCGAAGCCGTCAGTTGGGGCAAGATCGATCCCGACCGCCTGCCCGACGCCGTGGTCTGTTATGTGGATACGACCATCGCCTTGCCGATCATCGCGGCTTACGCAATGGCCCGCCACGTGCCGCGCCCGCTCAAGCGGCTCTATGATCGACGCGAAGCGATGATGAACCTCTTGAAGGAAGAACACGCGCGCGCCGCCGCAAACAAGCCCGCAGCAGCAGAAGACGCGCACAGCCTTGATCGCATAAGGTAGGGGATTGTCATTGACCCATTCGGAGAATTGTTTATGCAATCTGCTTTGTCGCTTTCGCCGTCAGACATCGAACAGTTGATCGCCGACCGGCGCGATGTTCACATGCACCCTGAGCTGGGTTACAACGAGCAGCGCACCGCCGGGCTGGTCGCCGAACGGCTCGCCGCACATGGTTACGAAGTCAAGCAACAGGTCGGGCGCACCGGCGTTGTTGGGTTGCTTGAAGGCACGAAAGGGGCTTCGGAAGCCGATTCCACGGCAACGGGCGGCAAAGCGCGGGGGCTGCTCTACCGCGCAGACATGGACGCCTTGCCGGTGCAGGAAGAGAACGGCGTCGCCTACCGCTCGCAAAACGACGGCGTTATGCATGCCTGCGGGCATGACGCACACGTCGCCATCGCGCTGGCTGTAGCTCGTCGTATGGCTGTCGAGCGCGACACCTTTTGCGGTCCCTTGAAGTTCGCTTTTCAGCCCGCCGAAGAAGGCGGCAACGGTGCCGTGGCGATGATCGAAGACGGCGTACTCGCTGCGCCCGACGTGACGGCAGCCATCGGCCTGCACGTCTGGAATAACTTTCCCGTAGGCACGGTCGGCATCTATGTCGGGCCGATGATGGCTGCCGTTGACGAGTTCACTTTGCTGATTCAGGGGCGCGGCGGTCACGGTGCCATGCCGCAACAGACGGTTGATGCCATTGTCGTCGCCGCGCAGGTCATCACCGCCCTGCAAACCATCGTCAGCCGCAATGTCTCGCCGCTCGACGCTGCGGTTGTCACCGTTGGCAAACTCACGGGCGGCTCGGCCTTCAACGTCATCGCCGGCAGCGCCGAGCTGCGCGGCACGGTGCGCACCTTCAGCCGCGAGACACATACTCTTATCCCCGATATGTTCGAGCGCGTCGTGCGCGGTGTCTGCGATGCGATGGGCGCGAGCTACACGGTAGAGTACAAACGGCAGACGCCGCCGCTGGTCAACAACGCCGAGGTCTGCGAGCTGGTCGCCGATTGCGCCGCCGAAGTCGTCGGACGCGAGCAGGTCATCCGCGACGACAGCGTGCGAACGATGGGCGGCGAAGACATGAGCTATTTTCTTGAGCGCGTGCCCGGCTGTTATTTCTTTTTGGGAACGCGAAACGAGGCGCGCGGCCTGACGCACCCGCACCATTCGCCGCGCTTCGACATAGACGAATCGGCGCTGGCCACCGGCGTCGAAATCATGACGCGCGTCATCAAACGCTACCTCGCCTGAGCCGAAGGATCATTGTGCAATTTGTTGATCGTCACTTTGCTCACCGTTTGGAACTGACAGACGCCGAGGGTGGTGTCGCCTTCGCCCGCGCTTACGCCGATCTGTTTCCTGAGTCAGAAGCGACGGCAGAGTCATTCGCCGGCGGCTGGGCGACCTTTGCCGGGGTTGATTCGCCGCTCACACAAGCCTTCGCGCTCGGACTCACCGGGCCGGTCGAAGAGGCCGAGATCGAGCGCATGGAAGATTTTTTCCGCAGCCGCGGCGCCGCCACCAACGTCGAGCTTTGCCCGTATGCCGATCCGTCCATCGTTGAGATTTTCCAGCGCCGCGGCTACACGCTGATCGAATTCTCGAACGTCCTGGTACGCCGGCTCGCGCCCGAAGACGCCAAGCAATCCGTCGATCAATCGGTGCGCGTGCGCCGCGCCGAAGCGCACGAAGCCCAGTTGTGGGGCGAGACCGTGGCGCGCGGCTTTTTCACAGAAGGCGCGCTGCCGCAGTCGTTGATCGATCTGATGAGCGCCTCGTTTTGCAGCAGCGCAGGGACACACTTTCTCAGCGAGATTGATGGACAGATTGCTGGCGGCGGCGGGCTGGTGATGCGCGAGGGCATCGCCTCGCTCGGCGGCGCAAGCACGTTGCCGGCGTTTCGCAATCGCGGCGGACAGACCGCCTTACTACATGCCCGCATCGCGTTTGCCGCCGAGCACGGCTGCGAGATCATGATGGTGACGACGTTGCCCGGCACCGTGTCGCAACGCAACGTCGAGCGCCAGGGCTTCCGCGTCGTCTACACACGATCAAAGCTCAGTAGGCAGTAGGCAGTAGGCAGTCAAGAAAAGGGCAGCAGGTGTTGAGCGATGACTCACGCTTGCTGCCTTTGAATGTTGGCAGCCGGTTTTTACTGCCTACTGCCTACTGCCTACGGCCTACTGTTTGTGCTAGTCTGAGCCCGTGACCATTCATCTTTGGCAGGGCGTGATTATTTTCAGCGCGGCGTTCGTCGCCGGCATGATGAATTCGGTAGCCGGTGGCGGCACCTTGCTGACCTTCCCGGCGCTCATCTGGATGGGGATTGACCCGAAGGCCGCGAACGTCACCAGCACGATTGCGCTATGGCCCGGCTCGCTCGGCGGCATGGTCGGTTATCGCCGCGAGCTGCGCGACAGCCGCCGCTTCATGCAGTGGCTGGCGCCGTCATCGGTCGCCGGCGGACTGGTCGGCGCTCTGCTACTGTTGAAGACACCGTCCAGCACATTCGCCGCCATCGTGCCTTTTCTGATTCTGTTTGCGACGGTTCTTTTTGCTGCCGGTGAGCCGTTGATGCGCTGGCTGCGCCGCGAAAGACATGACGAGAAGCGCGCCGCGCCGCATAACTCATCAACGAATGAAGCAGAGCCCTTGCCGCACGCGACCACTGAGCCGGGGCGGGCGTGGTGGGTGGGCGCGATCATCCTGCAATTATTCTCGGCGACCTATGGCGGTTACTTCGGCGCGGGCAATGGCATCGTGATGCTGGCGGTGCTTGGCCTGCTCGGACTCACGGACATTCATCAGATGAACGGCTTAAAGAATTTCTTCGCCGTTTGCATCAACGTGATTGCCTCGTTTTACTTCATGATATGGGGGCCTGTGCACTGGCCGGCGGCACTGGTGATGACGGTTGGAGCGATTGCCGGGGGCTACGGCGGCGCGGGGTTGGCGCGGCGCATGGGTCGGCGCTTTGCGCGCGGCGCGGTCATCTTCATCGGCCTGGCGATGACCTTATCGTTACTGTTTCGCCGCTGAGTGAATGACATGAATCAAGTGCTGCTCTACGACGGGGTCTGCGGTTTCTGCAATCAGATGGTGCAGATGATCTTGCGCCTCGACCGCCGCGGTACGCTGCGCTTTGCGGCCTTGCAGAGCGCCTATGGCGAAGCGATCAAGACACGACACCCCGAATTGAACAACATAGATTCAGTCGTCCTGGTCGAAAGCTCGCCCGATACCAACGAAGAATGCATCTTTATCCGCTCTGCCGCGGCGTTGCGTGTCGTGGCTTACCTGGGCGGCTGGTGGAAGCTGCTACTCGTCTTCCACGTTTTGCCGCGCCCGGTGCGCGATTTCTTCTATGACCTGTTCGCGCGCTACCGTTACCGGCTGTTCGGCAAGCACGATAGCTGTCTGTTGCCGTCGCCCGAGGTGCGCGCGCGGTTCATCGATTCAATGTAATCTCGCCCACACAGAAAACTCATGAAGCAAGCGCCGGTTTTTCTCACAGGCCAGTGGAAGCAACTGGCCATGCTCAATTACGAAATAGACCCGCAGTTGCTCGCGGCGCGTGTGCCGCGTGGCACAGAGCTTGACGCCTGGCACGGCAAGACGATGGTGAGCGTCGTCGGTTTCATGTTCTTAGAGACCCGCGTGCTCGGCATCAAGATTCCGTTTCACGTCCGCTTTGAAGAAGTGAACCTGCGCTTCTATGTGCGGCGCAATAGCGAAGACGGCTGGCGGCGCGGCGTCGTCTTCATCAAAGAGATCGTGCCGCGCCGCGCCGTAGCGCTCGGCGCTCGCCTGTTTTATAACGAGAATTATGTCGCCTGGCCGATGCGTCACCACGCTAAGCTTGACCAGTTAACGACCGGGCGCGACGTGGTCGAATACGGCTGGCGAACCGGGGAACGCTGGAACACGCTGCGCGCCGAAACCGTGGGCGCGGCCCGTCCGCTGGTTGACGGCTCGGAAGCCGAGTTCATCACCGAGCATTACTGGGGCTATGCCATGCAGCGCGACGGCGGCACGGTCGAATATCGCGTCGAGCACCCGCGCTGGCTGGTTTGGGAAGCGAATGCCGGCGCGCTCGATTGCGACGTGCGCGCGGTGTATGGCGCGGAGTTCGTTGAAGCCTTGCGCGGCGAGCCCAGCTCGGCGTTTGTCGCCGTCGGCTCGGCAATCACCGTGCGGCGCGGCGTGCGCATCGCGTGAGATCGTACCTCGGGTGCAGAATCAGCGCGGGCCTCAGAGCGACGGCTATCGCTCCAGTTCAGCGGGCGCGGCAGTCAAAGGATGCATGAGAATTGCGCTGATAAGCATGAGCGCCTTTCGGCGCTTTTTACTTTGTAGCCTGCAAGCCGTGTTGTAACTACCTGTTATTTATGCTCATTTTAAAATCTCTTAAAATAGGTCTTGCGCTACCGGCGAAAGTAATTTAAGCTATTGACGTATTGAGGTTTTTTCCTTACGCAACTACGGGCGGCGACTCGCATAGTCGCCGCCTTTTTTATTGTAAGCTCATTCGGACACTTCACTAAAGGCAATAAGCTCAGCCGTTTACGTGCAACACAGAGTTCAGACATCATCCCCGCGCTCCGCTGCAATTGTCTGTTAGGCGCGGACGGTTCAGGAGATTTTGATCACGTTCTTCGCCTCTAGCCCCTTGGGGCCTTCGACCACGTCAAAGCTGACGCGGTCCCCTTCTTGTAGAGTCTTAAAACCCTCTGCGATGATTGATTTGGTGTGGACGAAAACGTCCGCGCCCCTCTCGCGCACGATGAATCCGTAGCCCTTCGCCTCATTAAACCACTTCACTGTACCTTGCTCTGCCATATCCATTCACTCCCTTCATAAAATTAACTCTCGCCGACCCTGCCTGCGGCTTCCCGTATTCTTAGCGACAAGCGACTAACGCTTCTTCGAATCTTCCGGCAGACTGTAGGAAACTTTTCCGCTTTCGTCTACGGCATAAGCCTTCAAGAATCGGATCTCTCTGAGCAGCTTCTCTTCCATGCGACCTCCCTCTGTATAGGGATTTTCAAAGCGGTTTAGTTTTGACCGAGCGGCGACTCGTCGTAATGCGCCAGCAAGTCTGCCGG
Source organism: Blastocatellia bacterium (assembly GCA_045807765.1). GTDB lineage: Bacteria > Acidobacteriota > Blastocatellia > UBA7656 > UBA7656 > DATENM01. Next base: position 93,763 of record JBJMGU010000246.1, on the reverse strand, counting down.
GCCATCGTAAATCGCCATCGCGCCCTTTAGCCCCGTGTCGTCCCAGCCGCCCGAGCGGAAGGCGATCACGCGGACGCCGGCTCGCGTCGCCGCTTCGATGTCGTAAGGCGTGTCGCCCAACATCACTGCTTCATCTGCTGAAAAGCTCGCGCCATCGAGCGCCGCCTTGACGATATCAGGATCGGGCTTGGAATGATCGGCGTCATCGGATGAAGTCTTCTCTTCGATCAAGTCTGCCGCGCCGGCAATCTCTAACAGCGGTTTCAGCTCGTCCTCTTTCGCAGAGCTGGCGACGACCAGTTTCAATCCGTCGTCGCCCATGCGTTGCAATAACGCTCTCGCCTGCGGAAAGGCTTTGATGTGGGGCAGGTAGCGAGCCTTGAATATCTCGCCGCGCCTTCGGCTGATGGCCTGGCCTTCGGAACTGTCTTCTGTAATGCCTGATACCTTCGGCATCAGCTTGTCACCGCCCATGCCGATCAGCCAGCGCACCTGCTCAAACGTAATGTTGATATCAAACTCGGCGAACGCTTCGACCCAGGCGCGGGCGTGCGCGTCGTTGCTGTCAACCAGCGTGCCGTCAATGTCAAGTATGATGCCGCAAATCTTACTCAAGGTCGGGAGTCCTCGTTTCCTTAGCTACTCCACAAACGTCCGCCACTGAGCGTAACGCAACGGGCGGCGATAAAACAATCCGCTGATTATGTTCCGGCGCGCCCCTAGTTGTGCTAGGCTTCGTCGCATCAGCCCTCGCCCATCACCTGGCGTGACGGTGAACTGTTTATGATGAATGTTGACTATGAAGCGCAGCAGACGGCGCAGTCGCAGCTCGACGCGGGCGAGCGCTTGCTCTGGTATGGCCGGCCCGACCCGAAGCGGCAAATTCTCGGCGGCCTGGCGATCATGCTTTTCGGCATTCCGTGGACGGCCTTCGCGCTCTTCTGGACGGGCGCCGCGTCGGGACTCTTCTGGGGCGAAAGGCAGATCGGCTGGCAGTCACTCTTCGGCCTGTTCGGCGTGCCATTCGTGCTGGTCGGGATTGGCATGCTATTGTCGCCTTACTGGGCTTACCGCCGAGCGCAGGGCATGGTTTATGTCCTCAGCAACCGCCGCGCAATGATTATCTCTGGCGTGCGCGCCCGCAAGATTCAATCCTTTGCCGCGCCCGACATCGGGCTGATCGAGCGCACCGAACGAAGCAACGGCAAAGGTGATGTGATGTTTGCGACGGCGACCATCAATCGCAATACCCAGCGCATCGGCTTCACCGGCATCACCGAAGCGCGGCGCGTCGAACGGCTGCTGCTTGACACCTTCAAACAGGCGGACGCAGACAGACCGGCGGAAGACCCGGCCAGCCGCGGCTTCAGTCCGTTCTGAAAGAATAAGCCCATCGCCGGTTGTTTAGAGGCGATCAATGGGCGCCGCTAAACAAGGTAGCGGGTTCGTAGAATATCCAGGTGGTAGCGTTCGTGGCCGACCATCGCATAGCCGAGCGCCCGCACCGTGAACTCATAGCCGCTCGCCGTGCCGCGCCGCAGCCAGGCTTCCGGCGCAAGGTGCTTGAAGAAGTAGTGACTGCCGCGCCGCACATGCTCAAACTCATCGATCAGCTCAGCAAGCGGCGCGGCATCAAAGCTCGCGGCCTTCACCCAATCGTCCTGCTCAAATCCCGGCAGCGCTGCCGGGTCAAGGCGCGCGAAAAATAGCGCCCGCAGCCCGAAGACCCGCTCGGCGTCGGTCATGTGGCCGATGACTTCCTTGATGCTCCACTTGCCCGGCGCGTAACGCTGCTCGCCCGCGTCGGCGGGAAGCGCCCGCAGGAATGCCAGCGTCGCTTCGGTCTGCGCTTGCATCGCCGCGCAGAGATCAGCTTCAGGCACCAGACCGATGTAGCGGCCATAGTATTCGGCATGCTCGGTTGGCTCTGGCCGACCGATGAATGAAACGGACATAATTGTTTTGCTCCTTGAAGTGTGGCGCAATCTGTTCGGTTGCGCAGGGTCTCACGCCATCTAACCGCCTAGCGTTACATGAACCGCTTTATGATTCGCTGCCCGAAGCGTTGAGCTTCCAGCCGCGATCATCGGCTGTCGCTTCGCGGGCCAGGGCCGTGTCTTCTTCCGGGTCGTTGCTCGCTTCGTCGCGCAGGCGATGTTCATACGCCGCTTTCACGAACGACACGAACAAGGGATGCGGGTCGAGCGGCTTCGATTTGAACTCCGGGTGAAACTGGCAGCCCAGAAACCACGGATGGTCAGGCAACTCGACAATCTCGATGAACTTGCCGTCGGGCGATTTGCCGGAGAAGACCAGCCCGTGCCCGCCAAGCTCATCTTCATAGCGCGGGTTGAACTCGTAGCGGTGACGGTGGCGCTCGCTGATTTCGGGCGCGCCATAAATTTGCGCCGCCAGCGACCCTTGCTTCAGATTACAGGGATACGCGCCGAGTCGCATCGTGCCACCCATCTGCTCGACGCCGATCAAATCGCGCAGCTTGAAGATCACCGGGTGCGGCGTGTCGTCATCAAATTCGGTCGAATCGGCGCCATCGAGGCCGGCGACGTTGCGGGCGAATTCAATCGTCAGACATTGCATGCCGAGACAGATGCCAAAGTACGGAGTCTGCTCGCGGCGCGCATAATTGATCGCCCGCAGCATCCCCGAAATGCCGCGCTTGCCGAAGCCGCCCGGCACCAGGATCGCGTCAAAGTCGCGCAAGCGGTCTTCCCAGTTTGGGTCGTCCATCAGCTCGTCGGATTCAAGCCAGCGCACTTGCACGCGCAAGCGATTGGCAACGCCGCCATGTACCAGGGCTTCGTGCAGGCTCTTGTACGAATCTTCCAGCTCGACGTATTTGCCGACGATGCCGATGCTCACCGTCGCGTCAGGGTTCTTGACGGTTTCGACCAGCTCCGTCCATTTCGTCAGGTTGCGCTCGCCGGCGGACAGTTGAAGCTTCTTGACGATCATGTCATCCAGGCTCTGGTGCGCAAACATCAGCGGCACTTCATAGATCGTCGGCACGTCCTGCGCGGTGATGACTTCGTTTTCGCGGACGTTACAGAACAGAGCGATCTTCGCCTTCATATCGTGCGGCAGCGGGCGGTCGCAGCGGCACAAGAGCAGGTCGGGCTGAATACCAATCTCGCGCAGCTCTTTAACCGAATGCTGCGTCGGCTTGGTCTTCAGCTCGCCCGACGCGGCGATATAAGGCACCAGCGTCAGGTGGATGAAGAGAGCGTTTTCGCGCCCGATCTCGTTGCCCATCTGGCGAATGGCTTCCAGGAAAGGCAAGCTCTCGATGTCGCCGACGGTGCCGCCGATTTCAACGATCACCACATCCGGGCCATCGGCGACAGCGCGGATCGCGTCCTTGATTTCATTGGTGATGTGCGGGATGACTTGAATCGTCTTGCCGAGATAATCGCCGCGCCGCTCTTTGTTGATCACCGACAGGTAGATGCGCCCGGTTGTCCAGTTGTTCAATTGCGTCAACTGCGCGTGCGTGTAGCGCTCGTAGTGGCCGAGGTCAAGGTCGGTTTCAGCGCCGTCGTCGGTGACGAAGACTTCGCCGTGCTGGAACGGCGACATGGTGCCGGGGTCAACGTTGATATAGGGGTCGAGCTTCTGTAAGGTGACGCGCAGACCGCGCGCTTCGAGCAGGCAGCCGATAGACGCCGCCGCCAGCCCTTTGCCGAGACTGGAGACGACGCCGCCGGTGACGAAAATAAACTTGGTCATACCTGGTCCTCCTCAATCATCCTTTTGACTCGTTGATAATCCTGCTCGGTGTCCACGCCAATCGAGCGATGCTCGACCGCGACGACGCGGATGGGGTAACCATGTTCGAGCACGCGCAGCTGTTCGAGCTGCTCCAGGCGTTCGAGCGGCGACGGCTTCATGCGGGCAAAGGCTTGCAAGAACTCGCCGCGGTACGCATAGAGTCCCGAATGCTTACGATAATGATGAAGCAAGCCCGCATCCATGCGCAACGCTTGCTCCAGGGTGTGGCCGGGGGTGGGCCGGATGTGCGGCACGGGCGAGCGCGAAAAATAGAGCGCGAACCCCTGATGGTTTGTAACCACTTTGACGACGTTCGGGTTGAACACGTCTTCGACATCAGTGATGGGCTCTGACGTCGTGCTGATGTGAAGCTGTGAATCTGCGATGAGCGGCGCGATGGCCGCATCAATGGTTGCCGGCTCGATCAATGGCTCGTCGCCCTGCACGTTGACGATGATCTCGGCATCAAGCTGGGCGGCGGCTTCGGCAATGCGGTCGGTGCCTGAGGCGCACGCGGGACTGGTCATGACGGCTTCCGCGCCATACCCCGTGACCGCTTCGAAGATGCGCTGGTCGTCGGTCGCAACGATTACACGCGAAACGGACTGCGCCCGCGCCGCGCGCTCAACGACATGCAGTATCAAGGGAATTTGCTTGATGGGGAGGAGGGGTTTGCCCGGCAATCGTGTCGAGGCGTACCGCGCAGGGATGATCGCAATCGCTTCTCCCTTCACGGGCCTTCAGGGTATCCGAAAGCATGGGCTGATGTCAAACCAGGAAAATGATGAACGATGAATGATGAATGATGAATTACAGAGGAAAAGGCAGGAGAATGTTTATAGATAATCCGGCTTCCGTTTCCTCTTCAGTTCATCATTCATCATTCATCGTTCATCATTTCAGAGCGCCGGTGTAAGGACGATGTTGCGGAACATGACTTTGCCGTGGTCGCCCTGGAGCATCAGCGGACCGGGCGCGCCTTCGTCGCTTTCGAGTGCGCCGCCGGTGATGCCCGGTATCTCGGCGTTGTCGACGATGGTCTTGCCGTTCAGCACGACCGTGACGCGTCGCCCGATCAAAGTGATGTCGTAAGTCTGCCACTCGCCCGGTCGCCCCGAGGCGTTGACCACCGGGCGCAGAAAACCATAGACGCCGCCCATGCGCAAACTGTCAGAGGCTTTGCCAAAGCTATCTTCAATCTGCACTTCGTGGCGTCCGCGCAGGTAAATGCCGCTGTTGCTCTCGGCGACGATGTTGAATTCAAGATGGAGCTTGAAATCTGTGAATTTCTGTTCGGTGATGATGTCAACACAGGGGACGTTGTTGGTCATCGTGCCGTTTGTCGCGCTCCAGCAGTTGCCGCGCTCGGTTGAGCGCAGCCGCCAGCCGCTCAGGTCTTTGCCGTTGAACAGGTGAATCGGCTTGCCCCAGCGGGGCGCTGCCGCGCGTATCATGTCGGGCGCGCGCACGCCCGTCCAATGCAACGTCTTGCCGTCGGCGCTTTCCGTCGTGCCTTCCAATCGGTCGCCGTTCAGCTTGCCTTTGAAGACCAGATCGTGTGCGTTCGTTTCGTACTGCACAGGGATTCTGAAGACCAGTTCGCCGCCTTTATATTCGATCTGCGCGATGTGGCGATTGCTGCCAAAGCGCCCGACGAAGCGGCCCATCAGCTCGGTCTCTTTGCGCAAAGAGATTTCCACCCACGACGGGTAGCTACCGTTGGCTTCCTGCACGGTCAGGTCCCAGCGGCCCAGCAGACCATCGGCGAATCCCGGCTTTGGCGTCTGCGCGCCGGCAACCGAAGTCAACAGCGTCAGCAGACAGAGCAATGACGGTAACAACGCGAGGCGGTATTTACTCATGATGTCCTCTCTTTTGAAGATGTTTTGATCGGCAACGGCCAGAAGATAACATGACCGCGAGCGATCTGCCATGCCCCGCGTCGAGCGCCGCTGCGAGCATTGCCTTCCTTCACCTTTTATGGTGTGATGCCTTCCACGGAGGTCAACGGATGGCGGGACAAAGCATCGAGCGCCGCGACGTGCTGCGCATTCTCGCGCTTGCCGCGACAGCAAGCCAGTTTCCGGGATTTAAGCGGTGGACGTTTGCTCACGATCACGCCGCTGATGGGCAACACGTCCACACGATTCAGCAAAAGCCGACGTCAGCAGCACAGAATGAAGCCTACAAGCCGCAATTCTTCACGATGGATGAATACCGCCTCGTCGCTCGCCTGACCGAGATCATCATCCCGACCGATGACACACCCGGAGCGCGCGAAGCCGGCGTCAGCGAGTTCATCGATTTCATGGTCGCAAGCGACCCGCCGCTACAGCCACAGTTTCGTCGCGGCCTGACCTGGATGAACGCGCACGCCATTAAGCTCTACGGCGCGCACTTTCTCGATCTCAGCGCCGAACAGGCGACCGAGATGCTCAGTAATCTGGCCTACAAAGAGCGCCACCGTCTCGGCGAAGAGGACGGTCAGGCATTTTTTCGCCTGATGCGCGAATACACGCTGATGGGGTTCTATACATCGCGCGTCGGCATGCAGGTACTCGACGTTCCGGCGCTGAAGCAGTATTACACGGCGTCGCCGGCCTGCCCGCACACGGACAATCGCGCTCACCTCGACTTGAAGCCGAAATACTGACGAGCTTATGCAGATTAAAAAGCCCAGAAAAAGCTATGACGTTATTGTGATTGGCACCGGCGCGGGCGGCGGCATGGCGATCAAAACGCTGTGTGAAGCCGGGCTGAATGTGCTGGCGCTCAATTCAGGCCGCCGTCTCGACCCGGCCGAAGATTTTCGCAATCACAAGCTGAGCTACGACATGAAGTACCGCGGCTTTGGCGATCCCAAACGGCGCGACCAGTATTACCACATCGAGAACGAATACACCGATGGCCTGTGGGAACATGGCATCAGCTACACGACGGCGCCGGGGACACAGTGGGAATGGCCGCGCTGTCATGCGGTCGGCGGCAAGACGAACTTCTGGGGGCGCTCGTCGGCGCGCATGGGCGACATCGATTTTCGCGCCGCCAGCCTGGACGGCTTCGGCGTGGATTGGCCGGTGACTTATCAAGAGATCGCGCCGTTCTACAGCCGCGTCGAGCGCATGATCGGCGTCTGTAGCACGGTGCAGAACCGTCCGAGCAACCCTGATGGCGAGTACTTGCCGGCGTTCAACTTTCGTTGCATTGATTACATTCTGCAAGCCGGCTGCGAGCAGGTCGGCGTGCCTTACCTGCCCGACCGCCACGCACAACTGACCGTCAATCATAACGGCCACCCGAAGTGCCACTACTGCGGCAACTGCACGGAAGGCTGCGACACCGGCTCATTCTTTTCGACGCCCTGGTTTCTGTTGCCGGCGGCGGAAAAGACCGGCCATCTGGAATTGCGAACGGATGCCGTCGCCAAAAACATTCTCGTCAATGACCGGGGCATGGCCGCGGGCGTGGCCTATGTTGATCGCAAGACGAAACAAGAAGTCGAAGTCTACGCCAGGGCAGTGATCGTCGCCGCTTCTTGTGTCGAGACGGCGCGCATCCTGCTCAACTCGAAATCGCACCGCTGGCCGATAGGGATTGCCAATTCAAGCGGGCAGGTGGGGCGCAACCTCTGCGATCATCTCTACGGCACGACCGGCAACGGTTACCTGCCGCAATTGATGGGGCAGCCGAGTTTTCCCGACAACGTTTCGGCGGCGCAAGTGGCATGGATGCCGCGCTGGCAGAACCTCAAGAATCCGCGCGAAGAGAAATTCATTCGCGGCTACTCGGTCTACCCTTATGGCGGCTGCGGCGATTATCCGTGGTATTCCAATCGGCTCGAAGGCTTCGGCTCTGACTTCAAGCGCAACATCAAACGCTACTACCCAACGCCCGTAGGATTCTATTGCCAGATCCCAACGCTCGCGTCGGCGACCAACTTTGTCGAGATAGACCCGGAAGTGAAAGACAGCTATGGCATCCCCGTGGCGCGGATGCATTTCCAGTGGGGCGAGAATGAATTGCTGATGTGGGAGCATGCCAAAAACGTCTGCCACGATGTGATTAAAGCGGCGGGCGGCGAGTACTGGGGCGCGGCAGAACACCCGGAAACGCCGGGCTTCAGCCTGCACGAGACCGGCACTTGCCGCATGGGCGATGATCCGAAAAAGTTTGTCACGAACCGCTTCGGCCAGAGCCATGATGTGCCGAACCTGTACTGCTGTGACGCCAGCGTGTTGCTCTCTTGTACGGACAAAACGACGACGCTATCGATACTCGCATTCACACTGCGGACTTCGGAATACGTGATTGAAAACTTTCGCGCCGGGAAACACTGAGCCGCGCGGATGAATGACGGTGTCGAAAACCAACGAGATCAAAAACAGATTAGCCCGCGGCATCAAATGGCGCGGCGCGGCTACGGATCATGAGGCGATGAGCCGTGAAGCCGCCGAGTTGATCATCGAAGAAATCCGCTGGCAGCCCGACCTGTTATTATGCGCCGCGTCCGGCTCAACTCCGACCCGTTGTTATGAATGGCTCGGCGCCAAACGACAAGATGAGCCGCGACTGTTTGAGCGCTTGCGCGTCTTGAAGCTCGATGAGTGGAACGGCTTGGCGATGGATGATCCGGCGACCTGTGAAGCGTACATTCGCCGTCTGCTCATCGGGCCACTCGGCATCACAGATGATCGTTACCTAACCTTTCAGAGCGACCCGGCTGATGCGCAGGCCGAGTGCCGGCGGGTTCGCGCATTGCTGGCCGCGCAAACATCGATTGATATCTGTGTGCTGGGAATTGGCGTCAATGGACACCTGGGTTTGAATGAGCCCGCCGATGCGCTCGAACCTTTCGCGCACGTTGCCAGGCTGGCTGAAAGCTCCAGGCAACATTCGATGTTAGGCAGCGCCGCGCGAGCGCCTGAGCACGGCATCACGCTCGGCATGGCCGAGATACTGGCGGCCCGCAAGATCGTCTTGCTCATCAGTGGCGTAAGTAAACGAACGCCGCTTGAACGTCTGCGTGTGCCGCAAGTCTCGACAGCGTTCCCGGCTTCATTCTTGTGGCTGCACGACGACGTGACCTGTTTCTATGACCGCGAGGCGGCGCCGGACTCATAAGATAAGTGCTAACGTCAGCCGTCTCGCTTGAAAGGTAGAAAGCATGGATAAGCCCGTACGAGTTGGCATCATCGGTTCGCAGTTCATCTCGACGATTCACGCCGACGCCTTGCGGCAATGCGCCGCTGCCGAGCTGTTTGCCGCCGCCTCGCCCAACCCGGAACGCATCTCGGCCTTTGCCGGGCGCTTCGACATCCCGCATCACTTCACGGATTATCGCAAGCTGCTGGAGATGGACGAAGTTGACATGGTTGTCGTTGGTGTTCCCAATGATCTGCATTGCCAGGTCGCCGTTGACGCGGCTGCTGCCGGCAAGCATGTCGTCATGGAAAAACCGTTGTGCCTGAACCTCGCGGAAGCCGACCGCATGATCGAGGCGTGCCGCCGAGCCGGCGTCAAGTTGATGTATGCCGAAGAACTCTGCTTTGCGCCAAAGTATATTCGTCTCAAGCAACTGCTCGACTCGGGCGCGCTCGGCAGGCCCCTGCTCATCAAGCAGTCAGAGAAGCACGATGGGCCGCACGCCGCGCACTTCTGGGACGTCAATCGCGCCGGCGGCGGTGTGACGATGGACATGGGCTGCCACGCCATCGAGTTCTTTCGCTGGATGATGGGCCGGCCTAAGATCAAATCGGTCTACGCGCATATGACAACCGGCCTGCACGCCGACAAAACGCAGGGCGACGACAACGCTATCTTGATCCTTGAGTTTGAAAATGGCGTGACGGCGATGGCCGAAGAGAGCTGGACCAAGCTCGGCGGCATGGATGATCGCGCCGAAGTGCATGGGACAGAAGGGGTGGCCTACGCCAACCTGCTGCAAGGCAATTCGATCCTGACCTACAGCCGCACGGGTTATGATTACGCGGTCGAAAAAGCCGGCTCGACCGCGGGGTGGAGTTTCACGATCTATGAGGAGGCATGGAATTACGGCTTCCCGCAAGAGATGGCCCACTTCGTTGACTGTGTGCGGCGAGACCTTGAACCGCTGGTCACGGGCGACGATGGCCGTGCCGTGCTGGAAGCGCTGTTTGCGGCTTACCAATCCGCCGGCAGCGGGCGTAAAGTTGAATTGCCATTCCACACAGACGCGCAAAAGCCATACGACCTGTGGCGAAAGCAGGGCGGTAACCAAGTCGCTTGAGCGATTGCGCCATCGCCCTTACAGTTGTGACGTGAACTTGCCCTGCTCCACTTCGACTTTGTTTCAGCCCTGTTGTGACCGCCCGCCCTGTGTGACCACCGGTGCTAGTGTGGCACAGTCTTTGATACGGATTATCAGAGTGGGCGCTCCGATTCGGTAATCACCCTGGCTGACCTGGAGTGCTTTCATGGCTGAAGAGGCAACGTCGAAAAGCAATGACGAGATGACCGACGAAGAGAAGCGCGAGCGCGTGATCCGGCTGGCGTTCGGCGGTGACCCGCGACGATTTGAAGAGTTCTGTGACGTGCTGCGTGTGGCTTTGCCTGAGCGCACGGGCGCGGTGCTGCGCGGCAGTTCAGTCACCGGCGTGCGCTACGGCGACGGCGCGCCGTTCGATGCCGACGGGCCGGGCACCAGCGACCTGGACCTGACGCTGGTGGGCGACAAAGTCATGGACCTCTACATCCTGGACGGCTTCTACATGCCGAAAATTCACTCGAAGCCGCTCAGCGACAAAGACCCCGACATCGCCCCGGTGCTGGTGCCGCTGCGCGAGAAGCTGCAACGCATGGTGGGGCGCCCGGTCAACATCCAGGCGTCGAGAGAGTTCATCATCACGCTGCGCGGCGACATCGCCGGCCAGCCTTACCTTACCCTAATCGAAAAACCCGAAGAGTGATGCCTCTCAAGCTGCTCAGTTACAACATCCGCTATGGCGGGGTCGGGCGGGAAGCCTATCTCAGCGCGGTCGTGCGGTCGTGCAACCCTGACCTGGTGGTCTTTCAAGAAGCGACGCGGCCCGCCGTCATCGAGCGCCTCGCCAGTGACACTCATATGCCGGTGTGGGCCGCACGCGCCGGCCATTCGCTCGCTTTCATGAGCCGGCTGCCGATCACGCATTATGAATGGCACCGCCCGCCGCGCACGCGTCATCCTTATCTTGAGATCGTTCCCGCCAACACGGGGCTACGCGTCTTCGGCCTGCACCTCAGCGCCATTCATTCCAACTTGACAGAGTGGCGGCGGATCAGAGAATTGCGGGCAATGCTCAAAGATATCGAGCAATACCAGCAGAGCTATCACGCCCTGGTCGGCGATTTCAACACGCTGGCGCCGGGTGCGATACTCGATACGCGGCGGCTGCCGTTGCGGTTGTTACCGCTGCTCTGGCTCGGCGGCGGCAAGGTTCAATGGCGTGTAATTCAGATTATGCTCGACGCCGAGTATACGGATGGCTACCGCAGTCTGCACCCGGCGGACGCGGGATTCACCTTTCCGACCTGGGGCCCGAACATTCGCTTTGACTACATTTTCCTGCCGCAAGCCTTCGCTAATCGATTAACCGCTTGCGAAGTTGTTCGTGACAGCCTGGTCACGCAGGCGTCGGATCACTTCCCATTGCTTGCCCAGCTTGAGGTCGGATGAAGCGGCGACGCCGGCGCGAGAAATCTGCGGCAAAAAGTGATAAAGTCTTCGCAGCAAGACCGATAAATTTTCCGAGGATGGTGAGAGATGAGATCATTGAGAACCCCTTTATGGCTCCTGCTTGCATTGAGCGTGTTCATCGCAAGCTGCCAGCAACCGCAGCCCACGCAACTGGCAAAGGAGAGCGCCAATATGCCCGATCAGGCACAACTCGAACAGATGATCGCGCGCTTTGCGCCGACGGATATCGCTGCCGACACCTCGAAACTTTCGGCGGGCGACCAGCAGGCGCTCGCCAAGATCATTCAGGCGGCGCGTCTGATGGATGACATCTTTCTGCGCCAGGTGTGGAGCGGCAACGTTGATCTTAAAACCAGACTCGACGCCGACACCTCGCCGCTCGGTCAGGCGCGGAGGCATTACTTCATGATCAACAAAGGCCCGTGGTCGCGGCTCGATCAAAATAAGCTGTTCATCCCCGGTGCGCCGGCTGAAAAACCAGCGTATGCCGGCTTCTATCCCGACGACATCACCAAAGACGAGTTCAACGCCTGGGCACAGTTGCTCTCTGCCGCCGACCGTAAGCAGGCCGAAGGCTTCTTTACAGTCATCCGCCGCGACGCCCGCGGCAAGTTGAAGATCGTGCCCTACAGCCAGGAGTATCAGCAGTTCCTGGCGCCCGCCGCCGCCGCCCTGCGCGAGGCCGCCGGGCTGACATCGAACCCGACGCTGAAAGATTTCTTGATCAAGCGCGCCGATGCGTTTCTCTCCGACAATTATTATTTGAGCGATGTGGCGTGGATGGACCTCGACGCGCCGCTTGACATCACCATTGGGCCGTACGAGACCTACGAGGACGAGCTGTTCGGCTACAAAGCGGCTTACGAGGCGTTCGTCACGCTGCGCGATGACGCCGAATCGGGCAAGCTCGTGAAGTTCAGCAGCTACCTGCAAGAGCTCGAAAACAACCTGCCAATGGAGGCGCGCTACCGCAATCCGAAGCTCGGCGCGGCTTCGCCGATTCGCGTCGTTGACGTGGTCTTCACCGCAGGCGACGGCAACCGCGGCGTGCAGACTGCGGCCTTCAACCTGCCGAACGACGAGCAGGTCGTCAAAGAGAAGGGCTCGAAGCGCGTGATGCTCAAGAATATGCAGGAGGCGAAATTCAACAAGGTGCTGATCCCCATCTCGAAGGTCGCGCTCGACCCGGCGCAGTCATCACAAATATCCTTCGACGCCTTCTTCACGCACATCCTCATGCACGAGCTGTTGCACGGTCTCGGCCCGCACAACATCACGGTCGCGGGCAACGCTACCACCGTGCGCGGACAGCTCAAGGAACTCTATTCGGCGATTGAAGAAGCCAAGGCCGATATCACAGGCTTGTGGGCGCTGCAATACTTGATCGATAAGGGCGCGATTGACCCGGCGATGGAGCGCGACCTCTACACGACTTACCTGGCCAGCTCGTTCCGCTCTGTGCGCTTTGGTACCACCGAGGCGCACGGCAAAGGGCAGGCATTACAGTTCAATTACCTGAGCGACGAAGGCGGCATCAAGTACAACGAGGCGGCGGGAACTTACAGCATTGACCCGGCGAAGATCAAAGACGCGGTGCGCAAGCTGACGAATGAGATTCTCACGCTGCAAGCCGAAGGCTCTTACGAGAAAGCCAAAGCGCTGCTCGATAAGTACGGCGTGATTCGCCCGGAGATGCAGAAGACGCTCGACAAGCTGGGAAACATTCCCGTTGACATCGAGCCGCGCTTCACCGCTGCCGAGCGCGCTCAGTAATCGCGACAGCAATCGGCGCTGAAAAACAAAAGAGCGGGCCGGACATCACGTCCAGGCCCGCTCGATTTATTTAAGGCTCGCGTTAATTAGTAGCGGCCATAACCGCCATACTGGCGATAGCCTTGCGCGTAGCCTCTGCGGAAGCCTTCGCGGTAGGCCGAGTTGCCGCTGCGATAGTGGCTGGAGTTGTTCGGATTGAAGGAGCGCCGGTCGCGCACATCTTCCTGCCCGCGATTCAGCCCGTCGCTGAAGCCTCTCTGCTCCTCATACGAGCCGCCATAATTGCCATATCCGCCGTTGTTGCCGTAACCACCATAGTAGCCGCCGCCGTTATAGACGCGCGGCACGACCCGCGGAGTCACGTAAACATAGCGATTGTTCTGGCGCTGACGGTAGGCCCATTCACGCTCGCGCTCGGCCTGCCGGCGTGCCGCTTCGCGGTCACGGTTTGAACGATAGTCCCGGTCACGGTCCGAACGATAATCCCGGTCACGCCAACGACGGTCTTGCGCCTGCGCCGTCGTGCTTAGCACGGTCGTGCTGCCGATGCCCAGGATGAGCGCCAGCGCCGTCCCTGCCAAGCCTTTCTTTATCCACTGTATGTTCATACTCATTCCTTCCTTTCCCTAGAAAGCATCCCCCATCTTTCTTCCGGAATCCCTCACCCTTTATGATTACAACCCCTATGCCAAAGGTGGCCTGCTCGTTTAAGAATTATTTTGCGGCGTGGCCGGGTTTATCAGCAGGGATGGGCTTGCGACCGGGCGGGCTACCCGGGCCTGGCAGAGTGGTTCAAGCCATTTAGGGACAGCACTTGAACGGAATCAAGACATTGCCGGACGGTGGCTTTCGGTGTGCGCGCCAACCTATTTTCGCGCCTGCATACGACTGCGAATCAAATCAAGCTCTTTCTGCAACGCCATGTACTCGGCGTTGGCGCGTTCGACATCACGCCGCTTGCGCAGCAATCGCGCACGGATGCGCGCCGGCGGCATCTGCTCGACGCGGGCGCTGGCGCGCTGCGTTTCGCGGTACTCGCGCAAGACGCGCTTGACGTTCTCGGCGTATTCTTTCACCTGGCGCTCCAATTCGGCGGCGCGCTTTTTGAGATTCTGTGGCACCTCTGACCTCTCCTTCGAAGGCTAAGACGGCTTGCGATCCGGGAGAAGGCGACCCGGCCAGTCAGCGGCGCACAACAGTTAAGGTAGATTCTTAACTTTGCTGTTGCAACCGACTGAAATACTATGATATTGTCCGTGGCGTGGGAGTAAAGCCTCCGGGCCATGGGTGGGGCCACAGCCCGGATGAGGTAACGGTGGTGCGCAAGACGTTGGAATATCGAAGCTGTGGGGAGCCGAAATATTCCGAATTTGAGGTTCGCTCTAGCGCACCACCTTTATACTTCAACCGCTTGTGGGTGTCAACAAATTAAGCTGCGCTCGACAGCCGCCGGCGAGATTCAGGCAGGAAGGTCCCATGTTTTCAACTGAAGCCCTCAGCCGTATTCTCACCGAAGCCGACCGCATCGTTCAGGATGCGCAAACCCTCCTCGATAAAGCCACCGCCACGGGCGAAACCGAACTGATCGAAGCCGCCAGCAACAACCTCCGACAAGTGATCGAGAACCGCGACCGTCTGAATCGCGTCTTCGCGCTGCGGCTGGCCGGGGCCGAAGTCCGGGTCTGAGCCCGGTCCATCAAGAATTCAATCACGCCGCCGCTTACTCGCCTGCCGCTCACTGATCGCTTGAATTGTCAGCGTGCCGACCTTGCAAGCGGTACTTGAAGGGGCGAGCGACAACCGCATCAGGCGCGACCATCGCGCGATTGCTGCGCTCTAGCTACCCTCTTATACTTTGAATATGAAGCCCGAGCGCAAGCCTGATAGAGCCGTCAAGCTCAACGTCATTCAGCCGCGATCAGTGCTGAACCGTTCCGGCATGGGCGGCTTCACGCTCAATCCATATGTCGGCTGCGTCGTCGGCTGCGCTTATTGCCTGGAAGGCGATACCCTCATCACAATGGCTGATGGCACGACCGGGGCGATTCGGGACGTTTCAATCGGCGAATCTATTCTCGGCGTGCGGCGCGCGGACCATGACGGCGGCTGGTTGCATCGCTACACGCAAGCAATCATCTTGAACAAAGTCGAAACCCTGAAGCCGGCCTTTGAGATCGCGCTTGAGAATAATACCCGTGTGATCTGTTCCAGCGATCATCGCTGGCTCACTGATCGCGGATGGAAGTACACCACAGGCGCGATGCAAGGGCCCGAGCGGCGACCTTATCTAACCGTCAACAACTTCATCCAGGGCATCGGCCAGGCGCACAAAACGCCGCCGCAAACCGCAGCGTATAAAAAAGGCTATCTGGCAGGCATTATCCGAGGCGATGGCTTGCTTGCCAAGTACGACTACTCCGGCAAGTACAAACGTCAAAACAGAAAGCATGTACAGGTTACGGATGTACAGCATCAGTTCAGGCTGGCTCTGAGCGACTTTGATGCCCTCAAACGCGCCAAAACGTATCTGAGCGAGTTCGGTGTGCTGACAACCGAGTTTGAGTTTCGCAATGGCAGCAGCAAAAAGCCAATGCGAGCCATTCGCAACCATTCACGCAGGGCGTTCGATGCCATCACGGCGCTGATCGTGGATGAACCCTCGGCAGAATGGTTGCGCGGATGGCTAGCCGGGATATTCGACGCCGAAGGCAGTTTCAGTGGAGTAGTGAGAATATCCAATACAGACGAGCAAATACTTAAAGTCACCCGCCAAGCCTTTGCTTCGCTTGGCCTCAGCGCCCTACGTGAGGACAGAGCAGGGGCCGCGTCAATGATAAGACTACGCGGTGGGCTTGGCGAAGTGGCGAAATTCTTTCAACTGGCCGCGCCGGCGATAAGTAGGAAATGTGATCTCAGTGAGACAACTCTCCGTCACTCAACTCGGGTAGTTGAGATCAGGCCACTCGGCAGAATTCTTCCCATGTTCGATATCACCACATCAACCGAGAATTTCATCGCCAATGGCCTTGTCAGTCACAACTGCTACGTGCCGCACATGAAGCACAAGCAGTTGGAAGAGCGGAAGTGGGGCACGTATGTTGACGTCAAAGAGGGCGTGCCGGAACTGCTCGACAACCAACTGGGGCGTTTGCGCCAGCCGACGCGGGTTTTCATGTCAACCGCGACCGACCCTTATCAACCCGTCGAAGAGCGCTACCAGATCACCCGCCGCATCCTTGAAGTCTTCGCGCGCCACCCGCAGCACAGCCTTTTCATTCTGACCAAGCAAACCCTGGTCGAGCGCGACGCCGACTTGATCGCCCGCCTGCCGCGCGCCGCCGTTGGCATGAGCATTTCGGTGATCGATGATCGGTTATCCGAGATCATCGAGCCGTGGGCTGCGCCAACCAGCGGGCGGCTGGCGACGATTCGCCGTCTGTCGGAGCGCGCCATTCCGACTTACGTGTTGTGGGCGCCGGCCTTCGTGCCCGTGCCGATGAGCCGCGAATTCGTCCGCGCCGCCATGACGAAGATTGCTGAAAGCCGGACGCAGGCGTTGTCGCTCGATAGCCTGAATTATCGCTCGCGCCAGCCCGTAGGCTTGCTGCGCCGGCTGGCTCGCGACGGCCATGCACCGGCGACCGCTGCGCAGGCCGAGATGCTGCGCCAGGAAGCAAAGCGGCACGGCCTGGCACGCCGCCTCGACCTCGTCGCGCCGGAATCAGAGATCGCCGAGCTTCAGCCGCTGCTGCCGTTCGAGTAACCAAGCAGCGGTGTCAAACGTGAATATGGTTGACGGGAGGTGAAAGGTAAAGATGGCAACCACTCATATTGTCATTGTCGGCGGCGGATTCGCTGGGCTCTATACCGCGCTTGAACTGGAAAAGCGACTGAAGCGCGAGCCCGATGTCACCGTCACTCTGCTCAACAGCGAGAATTTTTTCCTGTTCACGCCGATGTTGCCTGAAACCGGCGCGGGCAGCATCGGCACGCGCCACATCGTCAGCCCTTTGCGCAAGCTCCTGCGCCGCACGCGCTTTGCCGAAGTCGGGGTATCGGGCATCGATTTTGACGCGCAGGTAGTCTCAGCCCGGCACAGCTTGACGGGCGGCGAGCGTGAGTTTCATTACGATTACCTGGTGCTGGCGCTCGGCGGCGTCATCAACTATTTCGGCATTCCCGGCGCGGCGGAATTCGCCCTGCCCTTCAAGACGCTGGGCGACGCCATCTACGTCCGCAACCACATCATCGATATGCTTGAAGAAGCAGCGGTCGAGCCGGAGCGCGCCAACGAGTTGCTGACCTTTGCGGTTGTCGGCGGCGGTCTGACAGGCGTTGAAGTCGTTGGTCAGATCAACGACTTCGTGCGCCAAGCAGCCGATTATTATCCTGAGATCGACCGCCGTCGCATCCGCGTGCTGCTCATCGAAGCCGGCCCGCGCCTGATGGCCGAGATGAACGAGAAGCTCGCCGCCTTCGCTGAGCGTGTGCTCGTTAAGCGCGGCGTCGAAGTGCGCACCAACACCGCCGTCACCAGCGTCGAGCAAAACGGCTTCGCGTTGTCGAGCGGCGAACCTATCCCGACACAAACAGTCATCTGGGGCGCGGGAGTTGCACCCAACCCACTCGTCGCCGGCTTTGATCTGGCCAAAGAGCGCGGGCGCATTCGCGTCAACGAATACTTTGAAGTCGAAGGCCGGCAAAACGTCTGGGCGCTCGGCGATTGCGCTCACATCCCCAATCCGAAGACCGGCAAGCCGCACCCGCCGACGGCACAACACGCCGTCCGCGAAGGCAAGCGCGCGGCGCGTAACATTGCGGCTATCTTTGGGCGCGCCCGGCGGCAGCCGTTTGATTACGACACCATGGGGCAGATGGCGATTGTCGGTGAGCGCACAGGCGTCGCGGATTTGATGGGCCTGCGCTTTTCCGGCTACTTCGCATGGTTTCTCTGGCGAACCTATTACGTGATGCGCATCCCGCAGCTCGAAAAGCGGGTGCGCGTTATCCTTGACTGGACGCTCGACCTGTTTTTCGAGCGCGACCTGGTACAACTGGCGGTCTCGCGCGAGCATGAGCTGATCGCCAAAGCCACGCCGGGCGCTCCGACACCGCGCCTGAAATAGCCTGGCAATGGGCGAGCTTCACAAATCAAGCGGCTGCAAATCAGGCTCGACCCAGCGCAAGCGCGCTTCGTCGCTTTGCAGCCGCTCGCCTGTGTAGTAAGCGAAGAGCAACCGCGAATCGCCAAGCCGCGCCAACACCTCGTTGACGACCGCGAATGCGGGCCGCGCCCGATCCATGCTCGCCACCGCCTTGCCGATCATCCTGGTCCAGAACAGCGTGATGGTTTCGTTATAGATGGTGATCTGATGCCACTCGACGTAGCGCCACAGATCATCATGGATGCGCGCCGCGGCTTCCCGTTCGGGCAGCTTCAGAAAACACCACGCGCTCATGGCGACGTGGACGCGGTGCGATACATCGTTGGGCGGCAGCTCGCAAGACGCGAAGCGCGCGACCAGCGCTTCGATCTCGGCGTCATTCGTGTACGGCACAGGCTTCTGGTCACTCATATTTCCTCCGCATCAACACAGGCACAAAAGAAAGCGCCTGCGCCCATCGAGCGCAGGCCATATTCTATCCAAAAAGAAATCCGCCGGCGCTGCTGGCACCGGCGGATCGTCTCGTCTGCTTGTCGAAGAAAAGTATACGCCGGCGCGAAGAATCCATGCAACCGCTGAGATTTGCCGCCACAGGCGCGGCTCATCGCGCTTTCACATTCGCGCTGCCGGCGTGTAGAATGATGATTCGACTATGCCAGCCTCAGTGATGCCTTTCAAAGTTGGTGACGTAGAGCTTGGCGGCGGTGAGCTGTTCCTCATCGCCGGCCCGTGTGTTGTCGAAAGCGAAGCTCACGCTCTGAAGATGGCCGACGCCATCAGCCGCATCACCCGTCAGCTCGGCGTCCCGTATATCTTCAAAGCCTCTTACGACAAGGCCAACCGCACCTCGGCGACGGCGCACCGCGGACCGGGCGTCGAGGAAGGCTTGCGCGTGCTGGAGCGCATTCGCAGCGAGTTTGGCTTACCGGTGCTGACCGACGTACACGAAACCGCGCAGGTGCGCGCCGCCGCCGAAGTCGCCGACATCTTGCAGATTCCGGCGTTCCTCTGCCGGCAGACCGATCTGATCGTTGAAGCCGCCCGAACGGGCCGCGCCGTCAATATCAAGAAAGGCCAGTTCCTGGCGCCGCACGACATGAAGAACGCCGTCGCCAAGGTGGCTTCGCAAAACAACCAGCGGGTGATGATCACCGAGCGCGGCACGAGTTTCGGTTATAACAACCTGGTCGTAGACTTTCGCGGCCTGCCGGTGATGCGCGGCTTCGGCTATCCGGTGGTCTATGACATTACTCACAGTTTGCAGCGGCCCGGCGGCCTGGGCACGGCGACCGGCGGCGACGCCGAGTTCATCGAATACATGGCGCGTGCCGGCGTCGCCTGCGGCGTGGACGGCGTGTTTATGGAAGTTCACGATAACCCTGCGGCGGCGCTTTCGGACGGGCCGAACAGCCTGCCGCTCGAACGCCTCGCGCCGCTGCTCGAAAAGCTCAAAGCGATTCACGCGCTGGTGAAAGATCAGTTGTAATAACAGGCAGTGTGTCAGCCCAACCGCGAAAAGGTTTCAGTCGTAATGCTCAAAAAGTTTTCATTCGCTTTTATCGTCGGGCTTCTGCTCGCCGTCACCGCGGCGGCGCAGGAAGTCGAAGTGGACCGCTATCAGATCAACGTGCGCCTCGACCCCGCGGCGAGCGCCGCCGATTGCCGCGCCGCCATCACGGTCGTCAATCTTGCTCAAGCGCCAAAGACCAAACTCTTCTTTCGTCTGACGAAGCTGGCGAAAGTCACTTCGGCCACTGTGAACGGCGCGACCGCGCAGATCGAAACAACCGAAGACCGCCGCGTCACGACGCTCAATCAAATCATCATTTCCGTAGACGCCGGTATTGCTCCGAACGCGACCGCCAAAGTTGAATTCGCTTACCGCATCGAAGCGCCCGAATCATCGGCCTTGATTCACATCTACCCCGGCGAAGTGCTGCTCGCGCCCGAAGCCATCTGGGTGCCGATGCCTTCAACGGTCTT
Source organism: Blastocatellia bacterium (assembly GCA_045807765.1). Taxonomy (GTDB): domain Bacteria; phylum Acidobacteriota; class Blastocatellia; order UBA7656; family UBA7656; genus DATENM01. The sequence continues at coordinate 73,345 of JBJMGU010000246.1, read as the reverse complement.
CGCGCCTTATGGGCCGACGACCGCACCTTTGACGCTCGACGTCACTGTAGCCTCGGCTACAAACAACCTTCGCGGGCTGTCGGCAGGCGCAGTGAAATCCGCCGGGCCGGCGTTCGCCTTCGAGCAGTCGCTCAATTCTCTGCCCCTGCTGATTGCCGGCAATTACGATCAGCCACTCGGCAGCGAGGCCGGCGGCGTGAAGATCGAAGTCTACACCCCGCCCGGCCTGACCGTGGCGGCTGATGCGAAGGCCGCGGGCTCGGCGATCAGCAAGCGCTTGAGTGATGAAGCTGGGCGCGCGGTTGATTTCTTCACGCGCCTGCTCGGGCCGCCGCCTACCGCCGCAACCTTCCGCATCATCTCGTCGGCGCGCGCCGGCAATCTGGTTGTGCCGGGGGCGCTGGTCTTAAACGAGCAAGTGTTCCGCCGCGACGTGGTCACCGAGTCAACCATAGAAGCGGTGGCCGACGCCGTCGCCAGAATGTGGATGGAAGGCCGCGCGCGGGTACGCGGCATCGAAGCCCGCAACGGCCAGCGCCCGCGCAGCGTCGCTTTCCTGCGCGATTCGCTGCCACGTTACCTGGCGGCGCTCTACTTCGAAGATCGCTTCGGCAAAGAGGCGGGTCGCGACGCCTTCGAGCGCATGCGCTGGAGTTACACGCCGGTGGCGCAATCGGGCCGCGATGCCGAGCTTGGCTTGCAAACCATCGCGCTGCCGAATTACAGCGCCGCCATCTTTGGCAAAGGCCCGCTTGTACTGCGGCTGATGGCCGAGACTGCGGGCCGCGACAAAATGATCTCAGCGATCAAGACGACATTCGCTGTCGTGCAGACGAAGGTGGTTACGCCAGATGACTTTCGCGCCGCCGTCGTCAAAAGCACCAGCCCTGCTGTCGAAAAACTCTTTCAGCAATGGCTCGACTCAATCACCGAGCCGGACATCATCGTCGGCGCGCCGCTGCCGTCGGACAAACCGAACACGCAGCGCCTCAACCTGCGCAACCTCGGCACAGGCGACGTGACCGTGAACGTGCTGGCGACGACCGCTTCGGGAAAGCCTGTGACGATCAACGTCGCGGTGCCGTCGGAAAACATTGTGACGACGGAAATCCCGACGGCGGAAAAGATCACCGCCATCGAAGTTGATCCCGACAAGCTGCTCATCCAAACGAACTACGACAACGACGCGCGCGACGGCGACATGAAACTGCCGCGCCCGTCGGCGCAGACGCTCTTCAATCAAAGCATCGCCGCCTTCAACAAAGGCGATTATGCCGAGGCCGAAGGCAAGCTCCGCGAAGCGGTGCGCCGCGATCCGACCAACGCGCTGATTCACGCGTGGCTCGGACGCACGCTTGCTGCGGAAAAGAAGTTCGACGAAGCGACCAGTGAAGCCAATGCCGCGATCAAGATCGAGCCGCCGGTCGGCTCGGCGCTGGCCTGGGCGCATGTGACGTTGGGGCAGGCGGCGATGGCGCGCAATCAAGCGGCAGAGGCGGTCGGCGCGCTACGCCGCGCCGTCGTCGAAGCCGAAGAAGCGCCGGCGCAGGTCGCGGCGCGTGCGGCGCTCATTCAAGCCGAGCGCGCCGCCAATCAGTTGCCGCCGGTTGATGCGCCGATCCGTTCATTCATCTCGCAGCTCGACGCGGTCATTAAAGATCCTTCGTCTGACAAGCTGACGCCGCTGGTCGTGCGCAACAACCTGAAGCGCTTCATTCAAGGGCTGACCGTCACCCGACCGAGCGCCTGGGCGACCGAGATTCTCCGCGTTGACTCGATGGACGCCAATCGCGTCGCGGTTGATGTGGCACTAACGGCGCGGGCCGAGAACCATGACCAGTCGGGCACGGCGCTTTATATCCTGAGCCGCGCCGGCGGCAACTGGGTACTCGAAGACGTGCAATTGTTTAATGTGAAATGAGGGTCTTGGGTGTCAGGTATCAGAAGCCACATATCTGATTCCTTTCCCCAACGCCCGACACCCAACACCCGATGCGATGAAACGATCCACGAGCGCGATCCTCTTGGTGCTGGTTATCTTCCTCCTGCTGGTGGGGCTCAACTTCGTTTTTTTCGTTGACACGCAGACGGCGGAAGAGAGCGAACAGACCGGCAACCGCTCGTCGTATCGCACGACACCCTACGGCACACGGGCCTTCTACACGCTGCTCGAAGAGACCGGCCACCCGGTGATGCGGCTGGAAAAGCCATACAACGAAATCACCGACCGCGACGACATCGGCACGCTGGTGCTGATCGCTCTGCCCGACAGCTCCGGCCCCGACAAAGAAGAGTTCGACGCCCTCGCCGAATGGGTCGGACGCGGCAAACAACTGCTCATCATCGATCAGACGGTTCAACTCGACCACGTGATTGGCGACCTTGTGGCCAGCACGTCGTTTACCATCTCGAACGGCGAGCCGAGGCCGTTGCAGCCGACGCGCTACGCCTTCGGAGTCGAGCGCATCAAGCTCGGCAGCGCGGCAACGCGCATCCGCCTGAGCGGCCACGGCGCGGTCTCGCACATCGGCGACGACAACGGCGCGCTGCTGGCAGACGCCAGGGTGAAAGAAGGCCGCGTTGTCTTTCTCACAGACCCGCACATCGTCGCTAATAACGGCATCAAGGAAGCGGACAACCTCGTACTGGCTCTGAACCTGTTCGATGACCCGCCGCCGGGCAAGATCGCCTTCGATGAATTCCATCACGGCTATGGCTCGCACGCCGCAAGCGAAGGTGTGCTGGCTTACTTTCGCGGCACGCCGGTGCCATGGCTCTTCTGGCAGGGCGTGCTGATCGCGGCGGTCGCCACCTACACCTTCGGGCGGCGGTTCGCGCGCCCGCTGCCGCTGCGTCGTGAGCGGCGCACAACCAACCTGGAATTCGTCTCTTCGATGGCGACGATCACGCGACTGGCGCGCGCGACCGACCTGGCGATGCAGAACGTCTACTGGGACTTTCGCAAACGGCTTTGTCGTTACAGCGGCTTGCCGTCAAATGCCGAGAGCGCGCAACTGGCGGCCAGCGCGGCGCGGCGCGCCCGCCTGGATGAAGCCGAGCTGGCGCGCTTGCTGATGGTCTGCGATCAGGTCTCGCGTGGCAGACCGGTTAGCGACGCCGAGCTGTTGCGGCTGGTGACGCGCATTCGCGAGATCGAATCACAGCTCGGCATCTGAGGGCCTCTTTCTCCAAGACAAGGAGTGTTCAACATGAAAACGTTTTGGTTATGCCGGCTGCTGCTGGTCGTGTTCGTGGCATATTCGACCGCCGGCGCGCAGAGCATCACGCTGGCGCAGGGGAAGAAGATGAAGATTTACATCTCCGCCGACATGGAAGGCATTGTCGGCGTCGTAACCAACGAGCAGCTCGGGCCGCAGGGCTTCGAGTACAACCGCTTTCGCGAATTCATGACCGCGGAAGTCAACGCCGCGGCGCAGGCCGCCTTCGACGCCGGCGCGTCGGAAGTCGTCATCAGCGATTCGCACGGCAACGGGCAGAATTTGCTGATCGAACGGCTGCCGAAACAGGTGACGGTGGTGCGCTCGTGGCCGCGCCCGCTGATGATGATGCAGGGCATTGACGAGACCTTCGCCGGCGCGATCTTCATTGGCTACCACACGAGCACCAACAACACTGCCGGCGTGCGCGCCCATACGATTTCGAGCGCTCGGCTCGCCGACGTGCGGCTCAACAATGTCTCGATGCCCGAAGCTGGCATCAATGCCGCCATCGCCGGCCATTTCAATGTGCCGGTGATTATGGTTTCGGGTGACGACGCGGTGGTCAAAGAAGTCACCGACCTGCTCGGCAACATCGAAGGCGCGGTCGTCAAGTGGTCTTATGGCTTTCATTCGGCGCGCACCCTGACGCCGGAGGCGGCTTACGAGCTGATTCGCGAAAAAGTCCAGCGCGCCATCAGTCGCATTAAAGAATTCAAGCCCTACAAGGTCAAAGCGCCGGTGCAGCTCGACGTGCGCTTCAAGAATTACCGCCCGTCGGAGATGCTCAGTTATCTGTCAATTGTCGAGCGCACAGACTCGCACAGCATTCGCTTCTTTGGCAAAGACATCATCGAGGTATCGAAGTTCCTGGAATTCATCACCACCTACGAGCCGGCGCTGGAGCCGTGAGCGAGGAGGCAAGGTCGGCCACCTGTCAGGCCATTTCACGGTAAGGCGTCGTAATCGCGCCGCTTGGATTTGTGTTACACTAGCGGTAGAAATCACCGCCTGAAGGTAGCACGTTATGACCACACTGAAGAAAACGCTACTGACCGCCGCGCTCCTGCTGATGGCTAATGTGACCGGACAGACGGCACGCGCTGACGTGCTGCGGCTCAGGCTGAGCGACCAGATCACGCCGGCGAGCGCCGAAGTCATCACCTCGGCCATCGCCCGCGCCGAGCGCGAGGGCGCCGAAGCCTTGATCATCACGCTCGACACGCCCGGCGGCCTCGATACTTCAATGCGCGAGATCGTTTCGCGCATCGATACGTCGCGCGTGCCGGTCGTGATCTATGTCGCACCGAGCGGCGGGCGCGCCGCTTCGGCAGGCTTTGTCATCCTGATGGCCGCAGACATCGCGGCGATGGCGCCGGGCACGGCGACCGGCGCGGCGCACCCGGTCACAGGCGACGGACGCGACATGGAAAAGACGATGGCCGAAAAGGTCACCAACGACGCCGCCGCTTACGTGCGCAGCCATGCGGAACGCCGCGGACGTGACGCGCAAGCCGCCGAATCCACCATCCGCGAGAGCAAATCTTTTACCGAGCGCGAAGCCTTAGAGAAACACTTGATTGACCTGATCGCCCGCGACGATGCCGACCTGCTGGCACAGCTTGATGGCCGCACGGTGACGCGCTTTGATGGCAGCCGCGCGTCGCTTGCGATTGCCGACAAAGCGGTGACCGACATCACGCCGTCGCTGCGCGAAAGGCTCTTGATGGCGCTTGCCGACCCGCGCATCGCTTTCATCCTGTTCGCGCTTGGCGCGCTCTGCGTTTACTTCGAGTTTCAACACCCGGGCGCCATCCTGCCGGGCGTCGTCGGCTCGGTGTCGGTGGTGCTGGCGCTTTATGGTTTTCACATGCTACCCATCAACCTGACGGGTGTGCTGTTGCTCGGCGTCGCCCTCGGACTGTTTGTGCTGGAAGCAAAGGTCGGCGGCTTTGGCGTCATCGGCGCGGGCGGCATCGCGGCGGCGGTGATCGGCGCGCTGATCCTTGTTGATGTGCGCACGCCTGAGCTGCGGCTGCCGTTGAGCCTGGTGCTTGCGGTCATCGTGCCGTTCGCGATCATCCTGATCTTCATGCTGAAACTGGCGGTGCGGGCTCGGCGCATGAAGGTGACGACCGGGATGGCCGGCATGATCGGCCTGCATGGCCGCGCGCAGACCGCGATTGCGCCGGAAGGCACCATCTTTGTGCGCGGCGAGCTATGGCGAGCGCGCTCGCTGATGAGCATCGCTCCCGGCGAAGGCGTGCGCGTCACCGACATCGAAGGCTTGACGCTCAACGTCGAAGCCGAAAAGGATGACGCCGTCGCGCCGCGCAAAGCCTCGGCGGTGGCCGAATAGAGAATCGCTAACGTGAATTTGGTTTTTGCCGATTGAGCGCAAGCGCCATCGGCTTCCCTCAATCTGGCCAGTCAATCAAACAGGAGGCAGCTATGCCGAAAGAGCTTTTCACATTGCCGATCATCGCGCTGGTCATCTTTGTGCTGTATCTCATCAGCGTCATCAACATCCTGCCCGAGTACGAGCGCGGCGTCATCTTCCGACTGGGCCGTTTGCTGCCGCAGGCCAAAGGCCCCGGCGTCATCCTGGTCTTCCGACCTATTGACCGCATCGTCCGCATTAGCCTGCGCACCGTTGCCTTCGACGTGCCGCCGCAGGACATCATCACGCGCGACAACGTCACCGTGTCGGTCAACGCGGTCGTCTATTTCCGGGTGATCGATCCGCGTCGGGCGGTCGTCGAGGTCGAGAATTTTTTGTATGCTACGTCACAATTGGCGCAGACCACTTTGCGCTCGGTGCTGGGCGAAGCCGACCTGGATGATTTGCTGGCCGAGCGCGAAAAGCTTAACGCGCGCTTGCAGCAGATTCTCGATCTGCACACAGACCCGTGGGGCATCAAGGTGTCGCTCGTCGAGATCAAGGCCGTAGACCTGCCGCAAGAGATGCGCCGCGCCATGTCGCGTCAGGCCGAAGCCGAGCGCGAGAAACGCGCCAAGATCATCCACGCCGAAGGCGAATACCAGGCTGCCGAGAAGTTGCTCGCGGCAGCCCGCACGATTGCCGTCGAGCCGGTCGCCGTGCAGTTGCGCTACTTGCAAACGCTCACCGAAATCGGCGTCGAGCAAAATACGACTGTTGTCTTTCCGCTGCCGCTTGATATGATTTCGACTCTGATCGGCACTAGGCCGAGGCAGGAAACTTTCACGGTTCAGCCCCGCGAACCGGTAGAAATTCGCTAGCTCGTAGCTTCTCTGTTGATAAACACCATGAGCAATAAACAAGTCGTTGCCATTTTCATCATTGGGGTTGTCCTGCTGCTCGCCGCGTTCTGGGCCGGACTGGCCATTGTCAAACAAGACGTGCCGGCAAGCGCCAACCAGGCGAGCGCCACGGCAAATCAAAATGCCGCTGCCAGTCAGGCAAACAAGCCTGTGGCCACCGCCGGCCTGACGACGCGGCCAGCCACTCAGCCGGCGAGCGATGAGAACACTCAGTACGTCGTTTTGATCGGCACCTTCGGCACGCTCGAACAGGCCAAGCAGTTGGAATCCGACATGCGCCGCGACTACATCGCTACGCACGTGCAGATGCCAAGCGGCGACAACACGCTCTACCGCGTCGTCATCGGCCCGTATAAAAAGCGCGACGCCGAGCAGGTCGCCGCCGACCTCTCGAACAAGCGCAAGGGCATCATGATCCAGCCGTGGACGCAGAATTAACACTCGGATGGCGGATTACTACCAGGAAGACCTCGCCTTCATTCACGATGTCGGCTACGGCGAGTTTGCGCGGCAAGCCGCCGCCGGCCTATTCGATATCTTCAATCGCTGTGGGATTCACAACGGTCTGGTCGTTGACCTCGGCTGCGGGTCTGGACTGTGGGCCGAGCAACTGGTCGAGCGCGGCTACGACGTGTTGGGCATAGACATCTCCGCAGCGATGATCCGATTGGCGCGACGCCGCGTGCCGCAGGCCAGGTTCCGTGTCGCCTCTCTCTTTCAAGCTGCCATCCCGCCATGCAACGCGGTCACGTCACTGGGCGAATGCATCAGTTATCTCTTCGACACCGGCAACAATGACCGCGCGCTCAAACAACTTTTCCGGCGCATCTATGATCAGCTTGTCCCCGGCGGTGTCTTCATTTTCGATGTGATGGAACCCGGAGAGCTAGGGCGCGCGACCTCTGTGCGAAGCTTCTCGGAAGGCGACGGCTGGGTAACGTTGATTGAAAAGAAAGAAGACCGCCGGCAACAAACCTTGACCCGCCGCATCACGACTTTTCGCAAAGTCGGCGGCGGCTATCGCCGCGCCGAAGAAGTCCACCGCGTGCGTTTGTACGAAGCCTCTGCGCTTGCCGCCGAGTTGCGGCGCACAGGCTTTCGCGTGCGCACCACGCGTCGCTATGGCAGCTATGCGCTGCACAAAGCGCGCGTCGCTTTCATTGCTCGCAAACCGGAGTCTAAAAGGTAGGAATTAGCCTTTATCTGTCCAGCACAAGAATCTGACGACCGGCGATTTCGGATAACTGCTCTTCGGCATGCTCGCGCAACTCGGCGGGCGCGAGCCGCACCATCTGTTCGAGCGGCATAGCGGCCAGCACACGCCGCGTCACTTCATAACCGAGCAGGTAGCCGCCGCGCGCCGGCACCGATTCTGCCGCTGCATTCCTGAACCACGCCTCGTACTGCTCGGGCGGCGCATTACCGGTCATCAATTCGAGAAAGCGCGTGGCGTTGGCGCGCAAGTCGTGCGCCTGCGCCTTCTGACTCTCTTCGCTGAAGTGCAGGTAGAAGGCCAACTGGTGACCGGGCAGCATCGCTTCGGTGGCGGCGACCGCCATGCCTTCGATCATCAGCGGCATGTGCGGCGCGCGGAATTCGTCGAGCGCCGGGTGTTGAAACAGGAAGCCGAAATGATAGAGGTGGAAGAATTCGTGCAGCAGCGCGAGGCGCAATTCGTCGGGTGCATAACCGTACAGCACGTCGGCCCCCAGGCAGAGCGTGTCGGGTACGCCGGCTTCGTTCTGCACAGGCCGCACCGCGCCGTCAAAGCGCAACAGGCTCAGGCCGATGTAGATGTCGCGTTGCTGCCGGTAATCAGGGAAGCGCGTCTTGAAGGCGATGAACGCGCCAATGAGCGGGCTGGTGTGCGGGTCGGCAAGCTGACGATTGAACTCGCGTAGCGCCTCGATGCGCTCCGGCATGCGCACCAGAAATTCATTGAGCATGGCGCGGCGCGATTTCACATCAGCGTTGCGGTAGACGGCGCGCTCGAAATAGTCGCGGTACTTGTCCTCGACCATGCGTTTCCACCAGTAGCGCTGCTGCGCCACCGGCTTGTCCTTCACCGCCTCCCAGAAGGTCAGGAAATCATCAACGACGTTGACGACCTTCGCGCCTTGAAAGAGCCGCTCGAAGATGCCGCGCTCGGCAAGCGGTTTTCCCTGAACCGTTGACGCGCAGACCAGCAGCAGGAGCGCCAGTAAAAGAAGCGGAATTCGTCGAGTACGCGCCATCGGAAACTCCCCGGGAAGAAGCGATCTCGGTCTGCTGCCACTAGAACGCGCCAGCCTGCAAAAAGTTGCAGCCCCAATAGACTAAGCCCAGCCGCGCCAAAAGACCAGAGGGAAATCGGGGCTAGGGACTAGGGGCTAGGGGCTAGGGACGGAAGTTACGCCGAGATGGTTGCCACCGCAGTTTTTCTCCCGACCCTAGTCCCTAGTTCCTAGCCCCTAGCCCCTGCTAAGAGGACAACCGCTGGTAGGCTTCGAACTCGGCGTCGGCCAGGTCATACAGGTCAAGCCGGCGATAGGCTTTGCCCAGATAATAATGCGCCATCGCATGGTTGGGTTGCAGCTTCAGGGCTTGCTGTAACTCTTGCACGGCGCGGCGCGTCATCGCTTCATCGAGCGAGCGCTCGGACTGAATCTCAAGCGCCGCGCCCAGCTGATAGTGCGCGTCAAAGTCTGCGGGCGCCAGCTTGACGTATTCGCTCAGCAACTGCACGGCTTCGTCATAAAGCCCAAGCTGGACGAGCGCCGTGCCGAAGTTCAGATAAAAGGTCGGGATGCTGCGGGCGTATTGCGCGTCGCTGAGCGTCTTGCGATATTCGAGCGCCGCCCGCGAATTGTCACCGGTCGCCTGATAAGCCAGGCCGCGCAGGTGATGGGCGCGGGCGCTGTCGGGCTGGACTTCGAGGGCACGGTCGAGATAAGGCACGGCGCGGGCGGTGTCCTGCCGGGTGAGGTATAACTTGCCGATGTTGAGCAGCGAATAGAAGTGCTTCGGGTCCAAGACCAGCGCCGTCTCCCATGCTTCCATCGCGCCCGCTTCGTCGCCGCGCGCCGCGCGCAGCTCGCCCAGCATGCCATTGGCCTGCGCCGTGTCGGCAAGCCCCAGCGAATAATTGACGAATTGCTCGGCGCGCGCGCGGTCGTCGCGCTTGACCGCGCCGAGCGCCGTTTGTGCCAACAAATCGGCGTTGTTTGCGGCAAGCGGCGAGCGGCCTTCGAGGTAGGCGAGCGGCGACACCGCATGGGCAAGCAGTTGTTTCACATTGCGCTCAACCGTTTCTTCCGTGGTGCCGACGCGGCGCGGCGCGTTGAATTCAATCAGCGCATTGTTGTCGGTGTTCAACTGTGCGCCGTTTGTAAGGTCGGCTACTTCCTGCGGGCCGAGGTAAAAACGCGATAGCAGGTCGGTCGCCTGCGTCGTCTTAATGCGTTTGAGGTCAGCGGCGACCTGGGTTTCATTGAAGTGCGCTTGCATAACCTGAAGGTCGAGCTTGCGATCCATTTTGCTGCCGAGCAGCATCAAGTCGCCTTCAGCGCCGCGAAAGATGTAGACGTAAGGGAAGGCGGCGTGGAAGGTGGCGATCAGCGTGCGCACGTCTTCCGGGGCCATCTCGTAAAGTTGCAGCCACTGACCGAAGAGGCCGTCTTCTTTCAAGCGCTCGGCGCCGCGCTTGAAATATTCGAGCGTGAACAGGTTGGCGACGCCCGTGAGCCAGGGGTTGGACGGCTCAGAGATAATCACATCAAACTTCTCGTCCGTCGTGTAAATGAAATTGCGCCCGTCGTTCGAGATCAATCGCAGGCGCGGGTCCTGGAGCGGGCGGTTGTTGACGTCTTCAAAGTAGTGCGTCGCTTCGACGACCGCCGGCTCAAGCTCGACGCAGGTGACGCGCTTGACCGGGAACTGTTCGACCGAGCCTAAGGTAACGCCGCTGCCGAGGCCGATCAACAGCACATCATCGGTCTGCTGGCGAACCAAAAGCGGCAGGCTGCCAATGAGAATCTGCGTCGGCATATCGCCGGTGGTCGAGGCTTCGGGCTTGCCGTTGACTTTCAGCACGCGCCCTTCGTTCAGCCGCTGCACGGCGACCGTCGCCGTGATGCCTTCTTTATAATAGATGCTTTCGCCCTGGCCGCGCCGCAGGTATTCCGAGATTTCCGCCTTGCTCTTATTGCTCAACTGCGGCGCGTAGCGATAGACGGCGCTCGACATGACTTGCGAATCCCACGCCGGCTCGAAGACGACGATACCGATGATCGCGAGCGCCGACACCGCGATGCCGACCCAGGATGTGACGCGGAGACGCGGTGACGCGGTGACACCAGGAGATTTCACCGGTCGCCGCGCCTCTGTGATTTTCTCTCGCCGCGTCGCCGCGTCGCCGTGTCGCCGTGTCGCCGTGGTCGTCTCTCGCTTTGGTAAAACAAAAAACAGCGCCGCCGCGACGACGAAGTTCAGCGCCGCGCACAACCGCAGGCTTCCGAGCAGGCCGATGACAGGGATCAAGACGAAGCCGCTGGCGAACGAGCCGACAATCGCGCCGATGGTGTTGGCGGCGTAGGCTTCGCCGACCGTGCGCCCGCTGCGCCGCGCCGCCTGGCTGGTCGAGATGATGCGCACGACGAGCGGAAAGAGCGCCCCCAGCAACAGCGTCGGCCCGATCATCACCAGCGCCGAAATCAGGAAACGCGCAAACAACAGCACGGTGAACGAGCTGCTGCCGACGATGCGGTACAGTTGCACAAAGACGTAAGGCAGGTCGTTGAACAGGTGCGCGCCGATGAACGAGGTGACGCCGACGCCGATCTCGATGACCGCGAAAGCCATTACCGGGCGGCGTATGCGATCCGCGAAACGCGAGACGACCGCCGCGCCGGCGGCCAGCCCTGTCAGAAACGTCGTCAGCATGATGCTGAAGGCATAGACCGACGAGCCGATGATCAGTGCCAGCACGCGGCTCCAGATGACTTCGTAGGCGAGCGCGACAAAGCCGCTGACCGCAAACGACACCAGGATGACGACGAGTGCGCGGCGGCCCAGGTTGTCATTTGTGATAGAAGTGACTTTCGCAGAAGCGGCAGACGCAGGCAGCGACGTTACGGGGTCGCGACCGAGTAAGCCGCTTCCGCTGATTTCGGCGTCTGATTCTTCGAGGCGCGAAATGCGCAGCGCCACCAGGCCCAGCGTAATGTTAATCGCCGCCGCCGTCGCCGTCGTCGCGTGCATGCCGAGCAGCGGGATGAGGGCAAAGCCTGTGACCGCCGCGCCGATGACTGCGCCAAAGGTGTTCAGCGCGTACAGCGAGCCGACACGCAAGCCGATGCGGTAGGCATCGCGGGCATAATAGCTCGCCAGCACCGGCAGCGTCGCCCCCATCAAGGCGGTCGGCAGAATCAGCACCAGCGCGGCAAAGAGAAAGCGCACCAGGCTCAGGGTGAAGAAAGAGAGTTGCAGCCAGCGCCAGATGGGATGATAGATCACCGGTAGCGCGGCGAAGATGAACGGCACGGCCAGGCCGTACATGCCGATGCCGATTTCGAGCCAGCCGTAGAGGCGCAGTGGGCGCGGGATGGATTCCGAGCGCCGCCCGAAATAGAAGCTGCCCAGCGCCAGCCCGCCCATAAAGGCGGTCAGCACGGTACTGACCGCAAAGGTCGTCGCGCCAAAGACAAGCACCAGCTCGCGCACCCAGACCACTTGATAGACAAGGCCGCTGATGCCCGAGGCAAAGAAGCAGAGCAATACGGCCCAGGCGATGGCGGGCCGCTCGGTGCGCGTGACAGCTTGAGATTTCGACATCCGCTTTAACTGCTGCTATGGAGTTGTGGTCGCATGCTACGCCTGGATCGTCAGCCCGATAGGTCAGGCGCTAACGAGAGGCCATGCACGGGGCTGGGAATCGGCAGACTTTCAAGCGGCCTCATCATATTCTTGCACTCGCCGCCGACCAGTGACAAGACGAGATTGAAAAGGCGGTTGGCAGTGTGGTTGGGCAGCGCCGATGATGGAAGTTAAAACTTGTGGTTTTTACTTTATAGCTATGCTATAAATTCCGCCTGACGGGCTAACAGGTTGATGGCAAATTTGCCGGGTTGGACAGGGGCTGATGGTTCAGCCCAGCCCAAACACCGGCAGCACAGCCCACTTCAAACAGCTGAATCGCGCCACGACTGAGATGATGACGCGATGGCGCGAAACCATTCTTCCCCACTGGCGCCTGACCACTGCATTGAGCCGAGTGCAGGCAGCGCAATCCCTCTGAAACTTGCCGTGCGGCTTCAGCGTCGGCTCATGCGCTCTGGTTCGCCCTTCTATATCGGAACTCGCAGCAGCGGCATTCCGATACAGGGATTGTGGACAGAGGAGGAAACGAGATGCAAGCGAAGCGTGAAAATCAGGAGATCTGTCCGCTGTGCAGGCTGCCTTTGCAGCTGATGAAGGTCTCTCGCGCCGCAGAAGTGGCGGATATTAGCGAGAAGACGGTCTACCGCTATATCGAAGAAGGAAGCATATACGCCATAAAGGTCGCCGGGAAAACTTACCGTGTGTGTAAACACTGCTTGCTCAGACCGTGCGTGGGTGAATAGAAAAAATCGGGCGGCGCAAATAGATTCTCAAAGTCTGACATCTGCTATTGATTTGCTTTGTTCGTAGCGATATCTTCTCGTGTGCTTAATCATGCTTGGAGGTGTAAAGATGCTTACGAAGCGGCGCTGGCGACCGGGAACCGCTATCCTGTTCTTCGCCCTGGCATCTGGCATCGCTGCGGTCGCTGTCGGTCAGACACCAAGATCTGCACAGTCTCCCTCTGCGCCTGATGACCCACTCAATATTGTGGCCATTGTTAACGGCCAACGAAGCATCACCCAAAGGGACATTGACGAGCTGATCGGGCCTCAACTCTACAGCTTGCAGGATCGCCTCTACAGCCTGCGCAAGAACGCGATTGAGAATCTATTAGTCAAGATACTGCTTGAAGAAGAAGCCAAAGTCAGAGGGGTGACGGTCGAGCAGCTCAAGCAACAGCTCATGCCGGAGAGGGTGGAAATTACCCAGGGCAAGATCGATCAGGTCTACGCTGAAAGCGCTGGCAGCCTGGGTAACATGAGCGAGGAAGAGGCCAGGCAGCGTATCCGCATTGATCTGGAAAGCCAGGAGAGGATCGAGCGGTATAAGGCGGCAATTGCCGGGCTCAGAAGTAAAGCCAAAGTGGAGGTTCTGCTGATCGAGCCAATGCCGCCTATTGTCAAGATCAGCGATTCCGGCCCATCCAAAGGCCCGAAGAATGCGCCGGTGACTATCGTTGAGTTTTCCGACTTTCAATGTCCATATTGCAAGCAGGCGGCGCTCACCTTAAAGCAAGTGCTGCAAAGCTATGGCGAGAACGTCAGGCTCATTTTCAAGCACACGCCGCTGCCTATTCACGCTGAAGCCTTCAAAGCGGCTCAGGCGGCGGCCTGTGCCGCCGAGCAGGGGGCCTTCTGGGAATACCACGACCGTCTTTTTGGCTCCGGCGACCTGTCCCCTGAGACATTAAGGAAATACGCTATAGAGGCCAGATTAGAGATGAAGGCGTTTAATCTTTGTCTCGATTCGGAAGCCAGCCGCGTGGCAGTCCTGAAAGACATGCAGGAGGCGAGACAAGCAGACGTTCAAGGCACACCAACCTTCGTGATCAATGGCCGGGTATTAATCAGGGGCGTCAAAGGGCCAGACGAGTTCAAGAAGATCATCGATCAAGAGATCGAAAGAGCTAGGGCGACGAAGGCAAAGGTCGCCGCGGGCGGTCTGTAGGTTGCGGCTGGCGATCATCTCACGTGCCGTTTCAACACGGCACTATCCGAAGAACAGAAGCCACGGCAACAAGCATCCGCCGCGTTCAATTCTGAGGCGGGCAGATGACAAAGGAGGATGGAGATGAAAAGGATCGGAATGGTCGTATTTGCACTCTCTGTCATGGCGGTGTTCATCAGCCCGGGGGCCGTACTCGGGCAGAGACCGGCTGAGCAGGGGGCCTCGCCGCAGCCGCCCACACCTCAGCGGTCCTCGACAGCCGAAGAGACTTTGGTGAAGATGGCCTACGGCAAGCTGAGCTTGTATCACAGAGCCGCTAACGCCAAACGGGCGCGGGAAGCGCGTGCGGATTACAACCCTGGTGACAACATACAGTTTCGCTTGCAGGACATACACACCGGCACCATCGAAGAGATATATGACCGGCCCTGGGGTGAAATGGTTACCAAGCCAACCGGCGATATCGTGCAGGTCGTACCGAGCATCTACACGCTTAACAATGGGCCTGAGTCGGTCTTCTACGAGGCACGGTGGATGACCAGCACCTATACCAGCACGGCGCTGGAGGACTGGGAGCACACGACGGTGGGAGAGGCGCTGCAACTGATCGGCGCTCCCTTAGCTGACGTCGGGAAATATACCTCCTACGAAGTGACGGTTCACCTGGCAGGCCGAGAGCGAACTTATCGAGCGATGGTGCTTTATCATGGCCCGCTGCAATCGGTGGCAGATGCGAAGGTCGAAATTCTAGATAACATCGTCGGGCCGTCCGGGCTGAACAGCGCATTTCGCGAGAAGCGTCCGCCGATTCGACCCTCTGATACACGGACGGCTCCCCGTGCAAAGGCTTATTCGCCCAGTCCCGATGACGAAACGTTTTCAGCCGGGGAGCGCCGGTCACCAGAAATCGATGGAAAGGCCGACCTGAGCTATTCTCTACTTAAGGCAGATCAGTCGCTTGCCAAAGGTGCGCAAAGCGGTCGGGGGATCCATTTAGAGTTTGGCCTCGGCGGTATGTTTTGCCTCGATGGGTTTTGCTGTATGGAGGATACTTTCTCTTGTGATCCCACTTCCTGTTCTTTCGGCGACCCGAGTTTATGTGGGCCTATTCTACCACCGTATCCGCCGCCTCCGCCCCCGGCTTGCAATTTCTTTCAGAGACTCGGTGCGTCCAATTACAGAGCCACCCCCGACGCTCAGTACCACTTCTGGGGAAAACATGAAGCAGTCAGCCAGCTACAGAATACCTGCCTGATTAACCCGGACTGCTCGGTCATTTGCCGGGTTGAGATCAATAACATCTATATTACAGACAGCGGCCTGACGTCGAACGCCTGCCATGTCGTAGGCTACTCGACGAAGCACACCGACGGCTTCCCCGGCGGTCAGGCAAGCGTCGGTTTCGGTGCCAAGTCCTGTTTGCTCTGTTTCTGCAATGTCAATATATCCTTTGGCATCGGTGGCACGACGAGTGATGGTTTCTGGACTACCGAGCATACCTTTAACGGCTCATGCTCGTCGAACGGGACGCCGACGCCGTAATCCTTCCGGTTCATCACGGAATGGCTATCCGCCGGGCTTTTGCTTTAGAACAAAAACATTGCCGGCGATTGTGATCTTGCCTTTGCGCTTGCGGCCTTGAGGGTTCGGCGCAACCGTGAAGGTCGCGGTGCCGTTGCCGCTGCTTGCGCCAGCGGTGATCGTAATCCAATCTACATTCGTTGTCGTCTGCCAGGGACAGGCCGGAGAGCTTGCAGAGACCGTAACAACTATCGTGCCGCCACTGCCTGAAACCTTGCCGGCTTCGGGCGTGATCGTCACCGAGCAGTTCGCAGGCGGCGCGGCTTCTTGCGTCACCGTGAAGACGCGATTACCAATTGTGATCTCTCCCTGTCGCGGCTGGCCCGTCAAATTTTCAAGCACCGTGTAGCTGACCGCGCCGCTGCCGCTTCCCTGCGCGGCGCGAATCACCACCCAGCTTTCGCCGGTCGTCGCCGTCCAGTTGCAGCCGGCCTCCGCGGTCACGTTGATCTGTGCGTCGCCGCCCGCCGCCGCGAACGCCTGACTGGCCGGCGACAAGGTGACCGAGCATGACGGGCCGCCCATCACGATCACGTTCATTGAATAGGACGGCACGCTGAACAGGAAATTTGCGCCGACGCCGCCAATCATTGTTGTCGCAATGTCAGGATAACCAGGGCCGACGCCGAGGTGCGCCGCATCATCTTGCGGCTTGCCATACGAATGCACAGTCGCCACCTCAGGCGGCGCAAATCCCGTCAGGTTGATGCGGGCGTCGAGCGCGGCGGTCGGGCTCTTATTAATCAACAGTAGCGCCAGCGCGCCGTCCGCGCGCTTGACGGCGTAGGCCGCAAGCAGATTATCACTGCTCGCGGCCTGCACTACCTTGTCGCCTTCAGCCGCGAATAGCGACATCAGCTTGCTGGCGTAATAAGTCGGGTACGGCTCACTAGTGTCCGACACCAACCCGTAATCGCCGTACAAGCGCCAGCCGTAGAGCAGCGGGCTGTTGTTATTCGCGGCCTCTCGACTGTTGCGCAAATCCCACCACATCCATGTCGTGAGCTCTGTCTGCAAAATCTGTCCGAAGTTGTCGGCGTAAACCAGGCCGTTGACGAGACTCGTCGTCTGCTTGCCCGGCAGACTGCTGACCGAATTGTTTTCCGTGCAGACCAGCTCGACCGGCGCGCCCGCTGCGCCGAGATAATCGTTGAGCTGACGGCGCAGATCCGCCGCCTCTGCCGACCAGCCTTTCGCGGATTGCAGCAGCGCGGCGTCGTTTTCGCCGCCGGGATTTTGATCATAGCGGTGATAGATGACGAAGTCCGGCATCACGCCTGTGCTGCGCAACGTCGCCAGGACAACGGGCGTCCAGCCTGTGTGCGTCTGCCCTGTGCGCGGGTTAGTCGCCGGGTGATCGGTGTAATGGACGAACCAGCTATCCTCGCCGCTCAAGACGACAACGCCGACCTTGACGCCTGGGTCTACGGCTTTCATCAAATTGATGTAATCGCGCGCCGCAAGCGCGTAGGTGTAAGGGTCGTGATGCCGCTGGCGTGTGTCGGTCTCCCACGAGCCGAAACATTCATTGCCGATCTCCCAGTACTTGAAGCCGTAGCGCTGTGTGACGTTGGCATACTGCACCCAGTCGGCAGCTTCCTGCGCCGTGCCGGTGCCGTAATTGGCAGTGATCACCGCCTGGGCGTTGATGGCCTGCGCGACATTGGCAAAGGCGTCAAAGCTCGTCGCCCACGTCCAGGTATTGTTGAGCGTGGTGTTGGTGCGCCAGTGATACTCGTCCGAAAGCGAGCCGCCGGGAAAGCGCAGCAGGCGTGTGCCATTGGCGCTCAGCAACGACACGGTCGTCGCGCTGTTGAAGTGACTGTCCCAGATCGCGGAATTGAGGCCGAAGAGGCGCGCGTCCACGGCGCGTTTGATCGTGCCGGCGTCTACGTTGACCGTGACTTCGGCGAGCGATGTCTGGTCGCTCTGGGCGCGAGCCTTCAAGGTGACAGCAAACAGCAATATTGAAAGCGCCAGAGCGCAGCCGTAGACGCGACGCATAAAGAAGTGCCTCCTGATCCCAACCGACGCGACAAAGCGACGCCGGCCATGTTAGCAAAGGCGGCGGGCGAAAAGAAGCAAGGGCGTCACGGCGCGGATTGCTTTTTGCTAAAGGCTGAAGGAAAATCTCGGACTGCAACATCAACCCTCAACCCAGGAGCTAAGCCCATGATCGCAACCTTGACGCTTGCTTGCGCGCTCTTGTTCGGCGGCCAGCAGACTCAGCCCGCCGCGCCGCCCTCATCACAAGCCGCCGCGCCTGTCCGTCCTGCCGAATCTCAGGGGCGCTCAACTGATGCCGCAAGACCTGCCGCCGCGCCCGTTGTTGATGAAACGCCGGTCGTCACTAAACACACGATCAACATCAACGGCAGGACGCTGGCCTACACTGCGACAACCGGATTCATGCCGATCAAGAGTCAGACAGGTGAGACCGAAGCGCACATCTTCTTCATGGCCTACACGCTCGATAACGTTGCCAACCCGACCGAGCGCGCGCTGATGTTTTCATTCAACGGCGGCCCCGGCTCGTCGTCTGTGTGGCTGCACCTGGGAGCGCTCGGCCCGCGCCGCGTCAAGATGCTCGACAACGGCGAGATGCCGCCGCCGCCTTATCAGGTCACAGACAACCCGCAGACATGGCTCGATCAGACCGATCTGGTTTTCATCGATCCGGTCGGCACCGGCTACAGTCGTGCGACGAAACCGGAGCTGGCAAATAAGTTCTTTGGCCTGCAAGGCGACCTGGCTTCGGTCGGCGAATTCATCCGCCTCTACCTGGCGCGTAACGGGCGCTGGGCGTCGCCGCTCTTTCTGGTCGGCGAAAGCTATGGCACGACGCGCGCGGCGGGGCTGGCGGGCTATTTGATTGATCGCGGCATTGCGTTTAATGGCGTCGTGCTGGTTTCGACGGTGATGAACTTTCAAACCCTGTTGTTCGCGCAAGGCAACGATCTGCCGTATATCTTGATTCTGCCGAGCTATACGGCGACCGCCTGGTATCACAAGCGCCTGCCGGCGGATTTGCAGCGCCAGCCGTTGCGCAAAGTGCTTGATGAAGTCGAAGCGTGGGCGGCGAGCGATTACACCGTCGCCTTAGGCAAAGGCGACCGGCTGACGGCTCAAGAGCGTCAGGCAGTGACAGAGCGGCTGGCGCGTTACACGGGGCTTGACCGCCAGTTCATCGCCAGCGCCAACTTGCGCGTTGACCTTGGGCATTTCGACAAAGAGCTGTTGCGCGATCAACGGCGCAGCGTCGGTCGGCTGGACAGCCGTTTCAAAGGCATAGATGCGTCGGCGGTGAGCGAGCGGCCCGACAGCGACCCGTCAAACAACGCTATCCGCCCGCCCTATACCGCCGCCTTCAACAGCTATGTGCGCACCGAGCTGGGCTTCAAATCCGACCTTGAGTATTACATCCTCGGCGGCGGCATTGGGCGCTGGGATTGGGGCATCAATAACGGCTACGCCGACACCAGCGAGATGCTGCGCAACGCTTTTGCCAAGAATCCTTACCTGAAGCTTTTTGTTGCGTGCGGCTATTACGACATGGCGACGCCATACTTCGCCGCCGAGTACACCTTGAACCACATGAACCTCGACCCCGCGCATCGCGACAGCATTCGTCTGGAGTATTACGAGGCGGGCCACATGATGTACATCGATGCAGGCATGCTGGCCAAGCTCAAGCAGGACGTGTCGTCGTTTATCAAGAGCGCGCTGGCGCGCCCTTAATGCAAAGCGGGCGAGAGTTGTAACTCTCGCCCGCTTTGCATTGCTCACAAGCCGCTTGATTACTGATCGTCGCCGGTGCCGGCGCGCTCCGGCCTTGCCGGCGGCTCGGAGCGGCCCATTTTAGTGTTGATCATAGAGTCCCAGATAAAGCAGTTGCTCATAATCCACAATCCCGATTTGTAGCCGGTCCAGAAACCCCGCGCGACCAACGACATTCAACGAGAAGGCTTCCATCTCGGCGAAATAGACGACCGCCTGCCACTCAAGTTCAAATACGGACAGCGTCAGCTCGTGACCGTAACAATAAAAAGAACCGGTGGCTGTCACGATCCTTGTTTCCAGGCCCGAAGTGAGAGGCAACTCCAACCAATCGGCGTATTGCCTCTGAAAGATGCAATACGTGCTGCCCGTATCCAGACTGGCCGAAAAATCCACATAAGTATCTATGTCTGAAATGAGCGTGATGGGAACTGTGATAGCTGTCTCTGAGTGATAGGAGTGGCGTTGAGAAAAGTCAAGCCGGTAAGTAGTCACAGCCACCCTCCCATTGAAGGGCCGGTCTCTCTCTGAATGTGAACGATAAAGGGTCTGTCTATACCTATGGCACGCGCAATTTCCTTGAAAGGGAGCGGGTCGTCTCCATGAGCAACCAAGCGGTCGCCATCGAGAAAGACCCACTGGCCAGCATATTCTTCTTGATGCGCAGCGATCCATGCCATCTCGCGCGAGCGGTCGATATATGGCAGTCTTGCTTTGCGGACCTGGGGCAGGGTTTTGTCTTGCATATGGCGTACTCCTCAGATGAGTCTAATACAAAACCGGCGCGGATGGAAAAACGGCGGCAAGCAGGCATCGCTTACCGCCGCACTCAGGCAGAAGCGGTCTGCTTATTGCTCGTCGCCGGTACCGGCGCGCTCCGGCCTTGCCGGCGGCTCGGCCCTTCCGACCCCAAGGTGGTCGTAATTCAGCACGGCATTGAAGAGCAGGAAGAACTCGCCCTGCGTCTGATGCCGCCACATCGGATTCGTAGCAAACATCACCACATGGCCGCGGCCCACCGGAATGTCAATGACGGCGGGCTTGCCCATCAGGTCGGCGCCGCCCGCCAGCATGCCGCTGATCAGCAAATCCTTCTCCGTCGTAGCGAAGCGCAGCACGACGCGCGGTCTCATATTCGGCGGCGTCTGGTAAGGGCTCATAAACAGCCGCGCTTCTTCGCCCATCGCATCTTCGCCCGGTCGCCCTGACGGTCGCTGGCCGGCCTGCGGCATCGATTGCGTGATGTCGGGATCGCTCAGATTGCCGCGGCCCGACGGGCGCGGCCCACCCGCCGTCGCGCCGCCCCCACCGCCGCCGCCACCTGCGCCGCCGCCGCCCGGCTGCCCGCTTACTTGCAAGAGCGGCGCTTGATTGAAATAGACCGCCAACTGTTCGCCGTAGCCATAGGCAATCGGGCTCTTGCGATCTGCAAAGCTCGCGTTATAAACCGAGCCGCGCGCCTGCAATCGCTCCGACTGCTGGATGGCGACGCCGCTCGTGATGCCGTAATCGATCGGCACCTGGGTGACCGTCGTAATGGGGATGAACAACCCGCCGTCTTCGATGAACTTCTGCAAATTCAAGACGCCGCGCAGCTCCATGCCGCCGCGCATGTCGTCTGTCTGATCGGGCGAAAAGCCAAAGTTCGGTGTCACCTCGGATTGCTTCCAGGGAATCGGCTCACCGCGTTTCGGCATGCCGCTGACGATGGTCTGCGCCGTGCCGCCGACCGGTGGGAAGATGATCACATCATACTTCTCTTTGAGATTCGGCGTGTCGCGCAGGACGTGATCCGAGATGTAGTCATAGGGAATCTTCAAGCGGTCGAACTCGATGCGGAACCAGCCTTCATTCTGGGTGTTCGTCCAGGTATGAACGATGGCGATGCGCGGCGCGGCCAGCTCGTGCGTCTTCACCTCTGGGAGTTTGTCTACGGCGACGGCGGTGAGCCCCAGATCAACTACCGCGTCTTCGAGGCGCTGGCGGGCGTCCGCCGGGTTGCCCTCGAACTTGACGATGAACGAGCCGGCGTTGAACGACTGGTCTTCAATCTTGAACGCCTCTTCGGCGGCCAGCATCTTGATGTCTTTCAAACGATAGCGCAGCGTCGCCAGCGTGTTGTCGGTGTTGTGATTGATGATGAAGCCGGCCATCGCCAGCTTGCCGCTGATTTTGCCGCGCACCCGCGCGTCGCTCGTCAGCAGCACCATCGGCGTGTCGAGCACGTTCTTGTCAGCGACGCGCACGGTTTTAACGTTGCGCAGCGCGCCGAGCGTCCACCCCGTGTCGTCATACGGGCGCGGGTCATTGACGTTGTAATACTGCGTGTCCATCAGCATATCGGCCATGCGCGAATAGGGCTGATCCATGCGGACGATGTAAGAGCCCGCCGCGTACTTCTTGTCGCCGACGCTGAACTCTTTGGTCGCGGTATGAACTTCGACGCCCATCAGGCGCAGCAGGTTGATCATGTCTGCGGCTTCGACCGGTCGCGCATCGTCGCCGGGAATCACGTAAGCCGCCGGCCCTTCGTTGGTCGCTTTGAGAACTGACCGCTTGCTCTTCAAGTAAAAGTTATTCAGGAAGCGCTCGCGATTGTTGGCGACGTAGTTGATCGCGAAAAGAATTGCCGACTGCTGCAAGTTGATGTTGTTGCGGATAGACCACTTCACCCACGGCAGTGGCGGGTTCGGGCGATACCAGTCGCGCTGTGATTGCGGGCCGACATTGCGCGTCAGGGTGTCGGCGCCGGTGCCGCCATAGGTTTCGTAAAAGCGGCCCACCGAGTTATGGCCGTTGGCGACGTAAAACATATAATTCGGCGCCCAGCCATCATAAAACCCATGCGTCCAGACGCCGGGCACGCCGCGCTTGGTCATCTGCTCGATCTCGTGATAAGCCAGCACGTGCCACTCATCAATAACCAGCGGGTCAAGCCACGCATTGTATGGCCCGGTGCCGGTCGAGGTATAGAGGAACGGCACCGATTCGTGCAGGTCGTGGAGAATCTGCGGGTGGTATTCGATGAAGGTCTTCATCTGGTTGCGCGACAGGGCGAGCGCCATCCCCAGACCGTCGCGGTTGTTGTCGTGGGCGACGTACTTGCCCCAGTAGAGCAGCGGCGGCATCGGCTTATTCGGGTTCGCCTTGTGATAGTAATACTGATCAACGGCGCGGTCGCGCCCGTCTACTTCGAGCGCCGGCGTGATCATGACGATGACGTTCTTACGAATCGCTTCGATGAGCGGCGAATCTTCAACCGCCAGCCGATAGGCCATCTCCATCAGCATCTCTGGCGAGCCGGTCTCCGGCGAATGGATGGAGCCGGAAGCCCAGTAAAAGGTCTTGCCCTCGCTGATGAGCTGCTGCGCCTGCTCATCGTTCAGGTGGCGCGGGTCTGCGAGCTTGCTGGTGATCTCTTTGTAGCGGTCGAGCCGCGCCAGATTGGCCTCGTCGCTTACCAGCACGAGCATCTGCTCGCGCCCCTCTTCGCTGCGTTCGGGTGCAGTGAAGACGCGGACGCGCGGCGTCGCTTTCTCAAGCTCGCGATAGTAGCGGTACATGTCTTTGGTGTAGGTGAGTTTGTTCGGCGTACCGATGGCATAACCGAGAACCTTGTCAGGCGACGGCACCTTGTCGGAGGCGGGCAGGTGGTCTACAAGCTCCGTCAGGAAGTATTTTTCCGTCGTGTACTCTTTGATTTTAGCGGTGTACTCTTCGTTGAGCCGCTGTGAAGAAGCGGCGGTCGCCGCTTTGGCCTTCTTCTGCGCAACTGCCGCAGGCGCGGCGGCCAGGGCGAGCAGCAGGGCGCAGGCGAACAGCGCGGCGCACACCCGCCTGAGCGCAATCCAGTGTCCTCGGTGCATAGCGTCCTCCATTGAATTGAAGAAATGAGTCGGTTTGGAAAAGGTATAAGGTAAAGCGCGAAAATGCAAAAGGAAAACCGCGCAGCCCCGGCGCAAATCCGCACCAATCCCGTGGCAGATCAACTTTTGCCCTTTTAGGTTCGCCTTGATGGGATGATGGCAGAGCGTGCTCGCGTCCGCGCCAGTGGAAGCACGGTCACGAGCGCGCCCGCCTGACGATAAATACCGCAGGCGCCATTAACCGGTTACAAAAAATTCAAAAAAATCTTGCCGCCGCGCCCGGTCATTTTGCCGCCCGCTTCTTTCAATTGTCCGGGAGGCGCGAGCGCCGGGGAAAGAAAAATTTGCGCCCGCCTGAAAGTCGTATTATGATGAGCCCGCGAAGCAGACGACCTATCTTGAACGGCGCGGCACGCAGGGACCGGCGATGACAGGGCAAGGGTAACGCAAAGGTAGGCGCGGCGACGGGCCATCGCCGATTGTATTTTTAATCTCTTCAGTTCTTAACGCACCTCGGTTACCACTCGCAATGCAAGTTTCCGGTTGCGAGGCACAAGACAGCGCCACCACCTTCTGTACGCTGAGTATGACGAGGGCTGCCGGTACAAGGCTTGGAAGTTACGAAATCCTCTCGCGGCTCGGCGCGGGCGGCATGGGTGAAGTTTATCTGGCGCACGACGAACGGCTCGGGCGCAAGGTCGCCATCAAGCTGCTCGCCGACGAGGTCAACAAACGCGAAGAGCAGTTGCGCCGCCTGGTCAAAGAGGCCCGCGCCGCTAGCGCCCTTAACCACCCGAACATCCTGACCGTTCATGAGTTCGGCCAGCACGAAAGCGGTACGCATTACATTGTCACCGAATACATCGAAGGTCAGACCTTGCGCCAGCTCTTGCGCGACGGCAGGCTCGAAGTCACTGAAGCCCTGCGCATCGCCGCGCAAGCCGCTGCCGCCCTGGTCGCCGCGCACCAGGCGGGCATCATCCACCGCGATATCAAGCCCGAAAACATCATGGTGCGGCGTGACAGGCTGGTCAAAGTCCTCGACTTCGGGCTGGCCAAGTTGATCGCCGCGCCCGGTGCCGGGCTCGACACCGCCGCGCCGACGCTTGACGCCGGGGCGACCGCGTGCGGCATTGTTCTCGGCACGCTGCATTACATGTCGCCGGAGCAGGCGCGCGGCATGGCCTTGGACGCGCGCACGGACATCTTCAGCCTGGGAGCCGTGCTATACGAACTGCTCACCCAGCGCGCGCCGTTCGACGGCGCTACGCCGAGCGATGTGATCGCCGCTGTGCTAACCACGGAGCCGCTGCCGCTCGCCGCGCATCTGCCCGAAGCGCCCGCCGAATTGCAGCGCATCGTCGTCAAGGCGCTGCGCAAGGATCGCGAGCGGCGCTATCAAACCACTCAGGACCTGCTCATTGACCTCCAGAGCTTGCAGCAGGAGATCGAGTCAAGCGCCCGCGCGGGCCACGCGACCGCTGAAGTGGTCGCGCCGCTCACCGGTGAGCACATACCACCGACGACCAGCCTGATCGTGGCGCGGCGCTTTTCTCTGCGCCATGCGCTGATCATCGTGCCGCTGCTGTTGCTAGCGGCTGCCGTCATCTGGTGGTTTGTCGCCGGTCGCAAAAGTCCAGCCGCAGCACTGAAAACCATCGAAGTCTTCACTTGGCAGAGCGCCCCCGGCGAAGCCGACAACAGCGGCTCGTTCTCGCCCGATGGTCGCGAGATCGCCTTTGGCGCGACGAAAGACGGCCGGCGCAATATCTGGGTGAAGAAGACGACGACCGGCAATACGGTGCAGATTACCGATGACGAATTCAGCGACTATCCCGTGTGGTCGCCGGACGGCGAAGAGATCGGCTTCTTCTCGGTGCGCGGCGGGCAGAATGGCATCTGGCGCATTCCGACGCTCGGCGGCACCCCGACGCTGATCAAAACCTTTGACGCCGGCAAGGAGAGTCCCATACTCAAGTCCTGGGCAAAGAACGGCACGCTTTATTTCGAGTCGAACCAGAACCTCTTCGCGCTCGACACCGGCTCGGCGCAGATGCGGCAATTGACCGACTTCGACGCGGCCAGAGTCAGCCCTACCAGCGTCAGTATCTCGCACGACGAGCAGCGCATCGCTTACATCAGCGCCAACGACGATGGGCAGACGGCGGTTTGGACCAGACCAGCGCGCGGCGGGCCCGGCGTCCAGCTCACCCATGACGCAGTCGAGCATCGCAACACGGTATGGCATCCCGATGGCCGCCGCATCCTCTACAGCGCCCGTGCGGAAGGCACCTTTCAGATATTCGTCGCCGATCTCGACAGCGGCAAAGTGGCGCAGGTTACTTTTGGCGACAGCGACAGTTTTGTCCTCGGCGTTTCCGACGACGGCGGGCGAGTCCTGATCGGCTCGTCGCAGGAAGAATCCGACGTCTGGGGGGTCAATGTCGAGCGCGCCGTGGATTTCGCCTTTGCCAACGACATCGGCTGTGAGCTGTGGCCCAACGTTGCACCCGATGGCCGCGCCGTCGCCTATCAAGCAGTCAGAAATTTGAGCCAGGGCGACAAGATATTTGACTGCGGGATTCTGACCAAATCCGCCGAGCCGGGCGCGCAACCGTCGCAGCTTGTGGCGCATGCGGCATTGCCAACGTGGGCGCCCGATGGCAAGCAGCTCGCCTTCATTCGCGTCACCGGCCAGACCTTCAGCCTCTGGGCGATTCAGACCACAGGCGGTGGCGAACGGCAACTGACGAGCGGCGGGATGCCCTCTGTGCAATTCAGCTTTTTGCCCTACAATCGCGTGCAAGAGAGCAGCTTCCGCTGGTCGCCCGACAGCCGGCAGATCGTTTACTGTTCGGCGCGCAGCGGCCAGCGTAATCTCTGGGTGGTTTCCGGCGATGGCACAAGCGACCTGGAGCTTACCGCTAACACGGACGCCAACCTGTATGTTGATTGTCCGCTATGGTCGGCTGACGGCAAGCGCGTCGCCTACTCGACCAGACCAAACATTATTCCGGCTGATGGCCGCGCGAGCTACGGCGTCTGGGTCATTGACGTCGAAACCAGAAACGCCCGGATGATCTTTCAGTCCGATGCTTATCTACGCCTGCTCGGCTGGTCGCCGAACGACAAAGAGCTCCTGATGGTGACGCTCAAAAGCAAGGGCGGCAGCGGCTCGCCGAAAACGATTGGCCTGGCGAGCGTTTCGACCGAGAGCGGCCAACCTCATCTGGTCGCCGAGCTTGAAGCGGTTTATCCCTACAACATTCACCTGTCCGCCGATAAAAAGAATGTCGCGTTTGCGGCCCGTCGCGAAGGCAAAGACAACCTGTGGGTGATGCCTGTCATGGGCGGCGCGGCAAAAAAGCTGTCCACTAACAGCGACCCGAATCTCTACTTTTCCAGCCTGTCGTGGTCGCCGGACGGGCGGACGATCTACTTCGGCAAGCAATCGAGGCGCAGTTTGCTGGCGATGATTGCCAACTTCCAGTGAGAGGAGAACAGGAATGCTGAATCGATCTAATGCTGAAAGAACTGTCCTGGGGCTTTCGCTGGCGCTGTTATTCACCGCCGGCCTGTTCGCGTCGTGCACCTCAAAGCCGCGAACGTCGGTGACGCAAGACTGCGCCAAAGTGAGAGACCGTCAGTTGGCTCGCGAAATCAAGCGTCGCGCCAAGGCAGACCGCCGGTTCGATAATCAGGGCCGGCACATCAACGTCAGCGTCAGAAACCGCGAGGTTACGCTGGAAGGCTGGGTCGCCGGCGAAGACGCCATCAAAATTCTCGAAAAATATGCCCAGGAGCAAGGCTGCGTAACCAAGGTTATCAACCGACTGTCAGTCAACTCTTTCGTCGGCGGCTGCGGGCCGGGTCAGAAGCGTTGCGGCGACATCTGTATTGACCAGACTTCACAGTGTAATATCGTCTACTAATTGAGAGCCGCC
Organism: Blastocatellia bacterium; assembly: GCA_045807765.1. GTDB lineage: Bacteria > Acidobacteriota > Blastocatellia > UBA7656 > UBA7656 > DATENM01. The sequence goes on along the minus strand of JBJMGU010000246.1, from coordinate 45,850 downwards.
CCGGCGTGTTGTCCACGGGCGATTGGATGAGGTGGCGAGTCAGTCTGTGACAGGGATACTGTGATGGGCGGCATGACTTGCGTTGTGGTCGCGCCGAACATAGAGCGCGTGGCTGATGACCCCACCTCCAGCAAATCCGCCGGGCGGCGGGTCAACTCGTCGGCTGAAGAAGAGCGGAGGGGACAGGATTCGAACCTGCAAGAGTTTTTAGCTCGGCGGTTTTCAAGACCGCTGCCTTACCGTTAGGCTACCCCTCCCATCGATCACTCGGAGAGTATAGGTGAGGCCGGCGGCTGATTTCAAGGTAAGCGATGGGCGCCCCTCGCCAGGGCAAAAAAATGACCGAAGGTTCACTCGGGCGAGTTGGCCTTCGGTCGTTCTGCGTCCCTTCAATGGTTGTGTCCCTCAACCAGAGAAGAAGAGGAGGTTATTTGACAGCCACAATCCAAATTCCCTCATGGTTGCCGAGTTGGCGCGACTATATCAAACGTCCATACCCTAGAGAATCACCCTTTTTGCGAAAGCAAAATAAAGTATCATTTATTCCTATAATTCAACTCTGGTTTTGCTGACTTGTAAAAAAACAAGCTAGCTTTTCTTAACCACGTCCCCTCAACACTCAGTGAGATTGCCTCTTTTCCTGAGAAGTTACTTTAGCTTAGCCGCGCCGATGCCATTTGCGGAGCCAGCGGCGCGGCGAAGCAACCGTCAGGCGCAATCAACATCCAAGCGCCCGGCGACCACAAGGCCGGTCGCGGGGCGCACGGCCTGCCCGTTCGTGACCGGGGGGCTGCCGGACGTTTGCGCTTCTGGCCTTGTAATCGCTGTGTTATGATTCGCGCGACCGAACGCCGATTCGACCTGCTCGACACAGGAGAACTCGCATGAAAATTGCCGCCCTTCTCAAGTCCTTGCTGGCCTTGCTACTGGTCGTTGGGCTTGCTCCCACGCCGCTGGCGGCGCCGCGCAATGCCCGCCCCGCACCGCTGCCCGCCGTCGCCATTCAACAAGACGATGACGACGACGAGGGCATAACCTTCGATACCCTGCTGCCGGCGGACGGCTACACGCTCTATATCGAAGCGCGCAACATCGGCGCCCTGCTGCGCTCGGCGGATTTTCGCGAAACCTTTGAGCCGATCTCGCCGCTGCTGGAACAGATGGGTGGGGCGGTAGAATTCAAGCTGGTGCGGCTGGTGATAGATAACGCCGACCGCTTGCAACACTCACGGGTGATGTTCGCTCTCAACCCGACAGATACATCGCTGCCGAGCACCCTGCTCGCCTTCGAGTTGGAAACCGAAGATGAGGCGGAAGCGTTTGCGGCGAAGGCGCAAGAGAGCCTGGCACCGCTCGCCCCGGCAGCGCGTAAGAGCAGCACCAGTCAGACAAGCGGCGCCGAGCCAATCGATCATCCATCAACAACGCCCTCAGTCATTCGGCGCACCGGCAAACTGGTCGTTCTGTCAAACGTCTCATTCACCTTCAAGGGACTGCATGGCAAGAGTGACCGGCGGATGAGCGATGATATGAATTTTCGTGCCGCCCGCGATCATCTCTCCAGCGAGCCCCTGTTCATTTATTACGACATCGCACTCAGCGAGCGCCGCAAAGAAGGCGCACCGGCAACCGTAACTCCAAATACAAATTCAGCGCGTGAAGAGCTAACGGTCGTCAGGCCGCAAGTCGAGCCACCGCCCGCCGCTGCAACAACCTCGACATCGCGTGGCACGACGCGCCGGCTGCCGGCGCAAGCGCCCGCCGCCCGCAATAGCAAAACAGTGATACCAGTTCCCCTCCCTCAAGCCGCCAGTCAGCCGCCGCGCGCCGAGCAAGACCTGCTCGGCAGTCTGTTCAACCTCGTGTTATCCGGCAGCGGGCAGGCGCAACATAATGATGCTCTGGCTGTGGCGCTGGCGCTCGAAAACGACGCGCTGGTGGCGCGTGCTTTGTTGATCGGCGAGCCGGGCGCGGCCATTGGCCCTGTGCCGTTTCTGTCGCTGCCGGTTTGCGGTCCGGCCCTGTCGTCTGAAGCCGCCAACTACCTTCCCGCCGACACCGGCATCTTTGTCGTGGCGTCGCTCGACTGGCCGCGCCTTTACGATCTGGTGATTGAGCAAATGCGGACGGCGCCCGCCGCAACAGCTAGCCGCGCCGTCCCTGCTCAACCAGCAGCGGATTTTGAAACGCGCCGCGCCGCTTTTGAGAAAGCCAACCACGCGAGCCTTGCGGACGTGCTGACGGCGACGCTCGGCAACGAAATCGCTCTGAGTGTGCCGATAAATTATCTGGGCAACACGCCGCTCGGTCGCGTGCCGGTCAACGCCCGCGCGGCGACAACCCAGCCGCTGATGCTCATCGCCGTGCGCGACCGCGAAGCGCTCATGTCGAAGCTACGCCCGCTACTCGAAACGGTTGGCGTAAAGCTCACCGAGGCGAAGACGACGACGGAACATGTCGGCGACATCGAGATCACCAGTTACGGCAACCTGGCCTATGCTTTCGTCAACAACTATCTGCTGATGGCAGCAAAAGCGGCGAGCATCCGCCAGGCTCTTGAAGCCCGCGCCAACAACGCGACGCTCGCAGCCAGCCGCGATTTTCAAAGCTATACGCAGTGGCAGCCGCGCGCGATGGTGGCGCAGGTCTACGTTTCGGCGGCGGTGTTGAAAGGACTGTTCCCCGACCCGGCGCAAAGAAATGAGCTGATGAAGGACGAAGCGGTGAAAGAATTCCTGGCGCGCTATCGCTTCGATCCAGAGCCGATCACTTATGCGGCGAGCGCCGAGGGCGTCGGCGGGCAATACGAGTTGCGCATCCCGCGGCGTCTGCTTATGCGCTTCTTTGCGGAGATTGCCGCAAGCGAGCTGGCTTCGCGCGTGCCGCGCAATGAGTCTGTCGCCAGGACCTTTCTGGAATCGATTAAAGAACAGGAGAAGCTCTACAAAACCCAACATGGCCGCTACGCCACCCTGGACGAAATGATGACCGACCAGCAAGGGGCAGAAGACAAAGAGCGGCTGCGCGGGCTGACCGTGATGAGAGACATGATCGAGCGCTACGGTTACAAGTTCGAGATGACGGCTGCGGCGGGCGGCTATGAAATAACGATGGTGCCGCTAGAGTATGGCAAGAGCGGGCGGCTGTCGTTTTACATGGATCAGAGCGGCGTCGTTCGCGCCGGCGATCATCAAGGCAAGGCGGCTTCGAGCGCCGACCCTTCGATCAGTCCCAGACACGATTATTGAAGCGGCTTTTCTGTAGAGGATTTTACTAAAGCTCCGGTGTAGCGGTCAGCGCGCCGGGGCTTTTTCGTTCGACTTTGCCGGCGGGTTGATCGGTTTCGCCTGGGCAAGCGACAGGCACAGCCGCCGCAATTGTGAAACCAGTTTCAAGCGCGCCGTCACGGCTTTTGGCGACATATCAACTTTCATCTTGTAACTCTCGCAATCGTTTGATGTCATCCATGTCTTGTCCGCTTGCACGAATAGATTTTAAGCCGATCAAGCCTTCGCGTGAAACTATCTTTAGCTTGTCGTTCTCCCATACCACTTCGGTTCGAGACCTCCAAACCTCTTCGATCTGTGGCGTGACCAGCAACAAATCGAGCGACAGAACGATGCCGGTCTCTTTATCGATCTTCGACAGGCGGCGAATCTTGACTGCGCCTCTGGCAAATGTCATCGGCTGCGCTTCAATCACGTAGCCGAGCGGCTGCACTGCGGCTTTGACGCGCTCGAAGTCATCTCCGGCGATCAGCAGATCAATATCAACAGTGGCGCGCGCCAGGCCATACACGGCCATTGCAAGTCCGCCGCACACCGCATAATCGACCTGACGCTGGCTCAGCGCGCCGATGATGGCTTTGAATTCGTCGTACAGATCAAGCATCGCGCTGCCCGCTCGCGCCTTTCGCTCAGGCGATCTTGCGCAGGCCCAGCCGGTAGAGCACCTTCATCAGCGTCTTGAAGCGCCGCTCCCAGGCGGGCGTGTAGGGGAACCACCACCAGTCGCTCTTCAGCGGCAGCAGATCCCAGTTGACGTGCTTCAGCCGCGTGAACTCAAACAGCCCGGCGTCGCCGTGAGTCACACCGAGGCCGCTCTCTTTGACGCCGAACCACGGCGTGCGCGCCGCGCCATGCGTGTAGATGGCATCGTTGATGATCACCGTGCCGGCTTCGATGCGGCGCGCCAGGCGGCGACCTTTCTCGTTATCCGCGGTCCACACCGACGCCAGCAAGCCATAGCGCGTCGAGTTGGCTTCGCGGATCGCCTCTTCTTCGTCTTTCACCACCTTGATCGGCAAGACCGGCCCGAAGGTCTCTTCGCTCATCACCTTCATGCTTTGATCAACATCCACCAGCACGGTCGGCTCAAAGAAGTAGCCGCCGAGGTCTTCACGACGCCGCCCGCCCGCCAGCACCCGCGCGCCGCGCGCCACGGCATCGCCGACATGCTCGATGACCGTATTCAACTGCTGCTCGTTGGTCAGCGGGCCGACATCGGTTGAACAGTCCGCTGTGGGACGTCCCAGCCGCAGCCGCTTCACTTCATCAACGACAGCGGCGATGAAGCGCTCGGCCACCGGCTCGACAACGTAGAGCCGCTCGACCGAAGCGCAGACCTGGCCACAGTTCATGAATGCGCCCCAGACCGCGCCCTTCACGGTGCGCTCAAACGGCGCGTCGTCGCAAACGATCATCGGGTCTTTGCCGCCCATTTCCAGCACCACCGGCAACAAGCGGCGCGCTGCCGCTTCGGCGATCTTACGGCCTGTGTTGACCGAGCCGGTGAAAAAGATTTTATCCACCGCCGCTTCGACCAGCGCCGCGCCCGTCGAGCCGTCGCCCTGCACGACTTCGAGCACGCCTTCGGGAAAGCCCGCCGCCGCAAAGAGCCGTTTGATCGCGTCGCCGACCAGCGGCGTATGCTCAGACGGCTTGAGCACAACGGTGTTACCGGCCATTAACGCCATGACGATCTCGCCAACCGGAATGGAGAAAGGAAAATTCCACGGGCTGATGACGCCGATGACGCCGAGCGGCTCGCGCGAAATCAGCGACCGCTTGTTGCGAAAGACCGCCAGCGTGAAGCGTTTGTGGCGCAGCAGCTTCTCGGACTTCATGGCAAAGTGGCTCATCAGGTCGCTGACCATGAAGACTTCGGTAGTCAGCGCCTCGAATTCCGGCTTGCCGGTTTCGTTAGAGATGATGCGGCAGATCTCTTCCTTGCGGTCGTAGAGGGCGCGGCGCACTTTCAAAATGTAGCGGGCGCGGTTGCGACACGAGAGCGCCGCCCATGCGGGCTGCGCGGCGCGCGCTCGCGCCACTGCCGCATTGACATCGTCCGTTGTGCTGATTGGAAAGCGCGCCAGTTCTTCGAGCGTCGCCGGGTTGAGCGAGACGATCTCTGCCGCCCGCGTCATGGTCATGGGGAGTTTTGCGGTCATAAGCGAATCTTCATTTATAGCAGCAGCTTGATCGAGAACTTCGCCGTCTCGACGAGCGCGCCTTCGCGCGGCTGCATCGGCTCGCCGGCGCGCGTCGGCTGGACGTTGACGACGCGGCCTTTCAATAGGCTTTCAGACACGGCAGACGCAATGCGGTTGCCGGCCACGTCGTACTCGATGCGCGTCGTGCCGTCGCCTGAAGCAGTGAGATTAACATCGATCTGTGCGGCGGGAATGGCCAGCCGTGTAGCGCCCTCCTGGCGCAAGGCGACCGCGCCTTCGACCACTGCCTGACCGCCATTGACCGCCGCCAACCTGTAAGCGGCTTTCGCAGACCGGGGCACATCGGACAGGGCGGCTGCCGAAATATAACCATAATTACCCGCCAGTAGTTCGCCGCCAGAACCGTTGCCCCAGGTCTGCCCGACTTCGACCGATGCGGCGGGCGCCCAATCGAGCAGGCTGAAGAGCAACTCGGCCAGCCCGGCCTTCGCCGCCTCGACAGGGATGACACACTTCACGATGCGGTTGTTTGAATCCAGCGCGAATTCGATCTTCTGCCCGACGCCGTTCTGAAAAATCCCAGAGGTCTCAGCGCCGTTGACCTTGACGCGGGCGTCGAGCATCTCGATGACGGCTTCGTAATAGATCAGGTCGCCCGCCGCGCTGGCGTCTGAGATGAGCGTCTCTCGCGTGTAGGGCGAGCCGTGGCCTGCGGTCGCCGCCGTCGCGCCCGCCGACTGAGCGGCGAGTTGCGGGGCCGCGACGCCTGCGCGCAGCAACACGGTGGCGTGCAGCTCGCGGCTCTGAGTGCCGCTGATACCATTCGCGCCGGCTGCCGTGATCTCGGTATCAACCTCGGCGATCAGGCGGTAGCGCGCTTCCTGCCCCGGCTTCAGGATGGGCCTGAGCGATACGCCGGCGGATTGCCCCAGGGCGCTCACCGAAGCCAGCAAGATGGCAAACGTAACCGCAACCACTTTGATCCAATCTTTCATTTTGCTCCTCGTGAATGAATTGATTAATGAACTCGCTTATGGGCGCGGCGGCGGCAGCGTCGTGCCGCGCGGGCGATTGTAAGGCGAGCTGGGCAGCCATGCCGGCATCGCGTCCTGATTCGCCACGCGCATGCCGGCAAGCAATCCGATGACCGACAGTTGTTGTGCGCCTTTCCAGTTCCAATCTTTCTGAATCGTGTCGGTCGCCATGTGATAATCGGTGACCAGCCACTTCATCGCCCGCGCGCCGAACGCCGCTTCATCGCCGGCGGGCGCGCTGATCAAGTAAAGACCCGGCACGCCGCGCTTGAAGAAGGCGTAATGATCCGAGCGATAAAAGACGTCTTCTTCGGGGAACGGGTCGGCGATGATCTCAGCGCCGGTCACGGCAGCGACCTCGGCGATGGTCTTCCCCAGATCGGAATGGTCGAAGCCATAATTGACCAGGTAATGCAGCTCGCCCCAGACCTCTGTGCCGATGCCGTCATAGTTGATGTTGGCGGCGACTTTTTCGAGCGGCCACGTCGGGTGCTTCACCCAGTGTTCGGCGCCGAGCAAGCCATACTCTTCGCCGGTTACAGCAAGAAAGATGATCGTACGGCGCGGCTTCGCCTTTGCCTTTGCAAAGGCTTCGGCGATGGCCACCAGCTTGCCGATGCCGAGCGCGTTATCCGCCGCGCCGGGGTAGATGGTGCCGTCCGCGTCTATGCCATAGGCGTCGTAGTGTGCCGAGTAGACGACCGCTTCGCTCTTGAGCGCCGCATCCGTGCCCTCCATCACGCCGACGACGTTGCTGCTCGTCGCCGCTTCGCGCTTCAGACGCACAGAGATGGCCGCAGGCTTGTTCAGGTCGCGCGAAACGAATTCGCCGCGCGCCGCTTTCGCCTTCAATTCAGCAAAGCTCGCGCCCGTCCCAGTAAAGAGCTTCTCTGCCGCGGCGTCGCTGATTAAAAGAAGGGGCGGGACTTTGATGGGGAAGGCCGGCGCATCGGCCAGCGCGACGCGGCGGCGCGACAGATAGGTCGCCGCAAGATTGAATGGCTGCGTCGCACGCGCCGGCGCATAGACGATGACGAACCCGGCGGCGCCCGCGCTGATCAGCCGACCGAACCGAGTCTGCTGGTTGGCGGCCTTCGCCCAGGCCGTAGCTTCGACGTTGTCAGGCTTGCCGTCCAGCACAACGACGATCTTCCCTTTGACATCCATGCCCGCCAGATCATCGCGCTTGACGTCGGGCGATGCCACGCCGTAGCCGACAAAGGTGAGCGCGCCGCTCACGTCTTTGCTCGCTTCCTGCGGCAGCGGCGGCGCGACGATGAAGTCGTCTTTATATTTCAGACTGATGTCGCCGGCCTTAAAGGACGTTTCGGTCTGCACCTGCTCGGCTTTGAACTTGATGGCTTGAAGAAAGCCCGGCTTGCCTTCCACCTGATCGCCGAGCGGGCGAAGTCCGAGAAGGGCGAACTGATGGGCGATGTATTCGGCAGCGCGGTCAGCGCCGGGCTGGCCCGTGCCGCGTCCCTGCATCTCTTTGGCCGTGAGCGCCACGGTTACCTGACGGATGGTGTCGGCTTTGACATGCGAGACGGCTTCGCGCTCTGCCGCAGACAACGACGGCGCAGGCTTCGCAGCAGCGCTTTGCGCCATCGCAAGCGGTGCGCTGAGCTGGATCGCCACGAGCGCGGCGACCAGCGTCCGACCTGACGGGCGGGCGAAAGAGAATAGTTTCATCTGATGCGTCCTCCGAACAACGAAATGAAAAAGGGGTGGAGCTACCACTCCAGCAGTTCCGCCTTCGCGGCGCGATCTTTTGACATGCGGTCTTCAAAGTCGCCCATCTTGCGAAACTTCTCGTAGCGCAGGCGCAGCCGCTCTTCGATTGATAAGTCGCTGACGGTGGCCAGCGCTTCGCCGAGCGCCTCGTCAAGCGTGGCGCTCATGGCTTCGGGGTCGGCGTGGGCGCCGCCCGCCGGTTCGGCGATGATGCGATCAATCAAGCCGAACTGCAACAGGTCGGGGGCAGTCAATCGCAAAGCCCGCGCCGCCTCCTGCGCGTGATCCTGATCGCGCCATAGAATCGCCGAGCAGGATTCCGGCGAGATCACCGAGTAGATCGCATTCTCCAGCATCATGACCTGATCGCCGACGCCGATGGCCAGCGCGCCGCCCGAACCGCCTTCGCCCGTCACCGTGACGATGACCGGCACGCGCAGCCGCGCCATCTCGCGCAGGTTGTAGGCAATGGCTTCAGCCTGGCCGCGCTCTTCGGCGTCAATGCCCGGATAAGCGCCCGGCGTGTCAATGAAGGCAAAGATGGGGCGGCGGAATTTCTCGGCGATCTTCATCACCCGCAGCGCCTTGCGATAGCCTTCCGGCTTGGGCATGCCAAAGTTGCGCTGCTGGCGCTGCTTGGTGGTGCGGCCTTTCTGGTGGCCGACGACGACGCAAGGGTCGCCGTGAAAGTGTGCAAAGCCCGCGACCAGCGCCGGGTCGTCGCCGAAGCGCCGGTCGCCATGAATTTCGGTGAAGTCGGTAAACAGCGCCTCGATGTAATCGAGCGTATATGGCCGGTTGGCATGGCGCGCCAGCTTGACGCGCTCCCATGCGTCCAGGGTGATGGCGTCCGCCGTCAGATTGGCCGCTGCGGATTCTTGTATGCGGCGATGAATCTCAGCAATCGCCTCTTCGTCGCCGGCCACAGGCTGCTTGGTTTCGTCAGTCATAAGCTAGGGGCTAGGGACTAGTGACTAGTGACTAGTGGGAAGCAGATGCGCCTCGCGCCTTTTCCTGCTAGCCCCTAATCCCTAGTCCCCAGTCCCTGCACTTTCTTGACACTCCTTGTTCGCGATTGCTACATTGCGACCGCGACTAATTCGTACGGCTCATAACTCAGGAGGTCATCATCTATGGCGATGTTCAATGGTATAGAAGTTCCCGCCGATGGTCAAAAGATTACCGTCGAAGGGGCACAGCTCCGCGTCCCCGATCAGCCCATCATCCCGTTCATCGAAGGCGACGGCACAGGCCGCGATATCTGGGCGGCGTCGCGCCGCGTCTTTGATGCGGCGGTCGAGCGCGCTTACGGCGGCAAGCGCCGCATCGTCTGGTACGAAATCTTTGCCGGCGAAAAAGCTTTCAACACTTTTGGCGAGTGGCTGACGGATGATTCCGTCAAGGCGATTGCCGAATTCGTTGTCGCCATCAAAGGGCCGCTGACAACGCCTGTAGGCGGCGGCATCCGCAGCCTTAACGTCACCTTGCGGCAGGTGCTAGACCTCTACGCCTGTGTGCGGCCCGTGCGCTACTTCGACGGCGTGCCGTCGCCGGTGCGTCATCCTGAAAAAGTAGATGTGGTCATCTTCCGCGAAAACACCGAAGACGTTTACGCCGGCGTCGAATTTGTTTCCGGCAGCGAGCGAGCGCAAGAGATTATCTCGCTGTTGAATGACAAGTACGGCTACAAGGTGCGCCCGGACAGCGGCATCGGCATCAAGCCGATTTCGCCGACGGGGACGAAGCGGCTGGTGCGCCGCGCCATCAAGTATGCGCTCGATTTCAACAAGCCGTCGGTAACGCTGGTGCATAAAGGCAACATTATGAAGTTCACCGAAGGGGCATTCCGCGACTGGGGCTACGAGCTGGCGAAAGACGAGTTCCGCAACCAGATCATCACCGAGCGCGAGACCTGGATTTTAGGCAACCGCGAACAGAACGCCAACATCAGCGACGAAGAAAACGCCCGCATGATTGAGCCGGGCTTCGACCAGATGAGCGAGAAGCAGCGCGCCGCCGTCGTCGAAGAGATCAAGCAGACGATGGCCGCAATCTGGGCGACGCACGGCAACGGTGAATGGCAGAAGAAGCTGTTGATCAAAGACCGCATCGCCGATTCGATCTTCCAACAGATCTTAATCCGCCCCGACGAGTATTCGATTCTGGCAACCCCGAACCTCAACGGCGATTATCTGTCAGACGCCGCGGCAGCGCAGGTCGGCGGCTTAGGAATGGCTCCGGGAGCCAATATCGGCGACAACGCCGCGGTCTTTGAAGCGACCCACGGCACCGCGCCGAAGTACGCCAACCTCGACATGGTCAACCCCTCGTCGGTGATTCTGTCGGGCGTGATGATGTTCGAGCACATGGGCTGGCGCGAAGTCGCCGAGAAGATCGTTGACGCGCTGACGAAGGCGATTCAGCAGAAGCGCGTGACTTACGATTTGCACCGGCAAATGGCGGGCGCGACAAAACTGAAGACCAGCGAGTTCGCTTCGGCCATCATCGAAAATATGTGAGCCACCCGATTGCTCGAAAGAGGCGGCGGATGGCGGCTGCGGGTTAAGCAGCCACCATCCGGTTGATCGTGCCCTCACCCATATCCATTCAAACAAGTAAGCTGTAAACATATGGCTGAGCCAGCGAAGCAGAAAATCACGCCCGCCGACGCGGACGATTGCATCAAGTTTGTCACCGAGCATCGCGAAGAGATCGCTCAAGGGCTCTATGACCTTCACCTGGAGAAGACATGGGCGAAGGCGATAGAAGCTGAAGACCTCTTATTGATCGCCCGGCATTGCCCAAGCGCCAGGCCGGCGGTCGCGGCGGCAACGAAAGCCGCGGACCTGCTCGAAGCCCTGGCGACGGACACCGACGGCAGCGTCAGAGAAGCGGTCGCCGATAACCCGCGGACGCCGGCCAACAGTTTAGAGCGATTAGCCGATGACGGGTTGTCCGCAGTGCGCATGGCGGTCGCGGCCAACCTGAGCGCACCAGCGGCGAGCCTTGAAAAGCTGGCGCGCGATGCGGTGAATTATGTGCGCTGGGGCGTGGCGAATAACGAGCAAACGCCAGCGGCGCTGCTGAAAGAGCTCGCACAAGACGCGGATTTTCATGTCCGCAATCAGGCGAAGCAAAATCCCAACACGCCAAAGAGCGGCTTCTTTGCGCGCTTGCTCAGGAGAAGCTGATAGCCACCGCGACGTATGCTGAAAAACACCTTCTGTCATATCCCCGGTATCAGCCCAATGGCCGAGCAGCGCCTCTGGTTATCAGGCATTGACTGCTGGGATACGGCTCTGAATACGAATTCAGTCGCCTTGCCGGGTCGCGCCGCTGCCGCTTTTTCTGAGCACTTGTGGGAATCGCTGCTCCACCTGGAAAGCAATAACCCGCGCCACTTCGCGGCTTCGCTGAAAGCCAATCAGCACTGGCGACTGTTTCCCGAATTCCGTCACACCATCGCTTACCTCGACATCGAAACCACCGGCCTCGGTTATGGCGATTTGATCACGACGATTGTGATTTACGATGGGCGCCGCATTCGTCATTACGTGCAGGGCGATAACCTCGACGATTTTAAGCACGACATTCAAGAGTACGCCACCGTGGTTACTTATAACGGCAAGTCGTTCGACGTGCCCTTCATCGAGCGCTTTTTTCGCACGCGGATGCGCCACGCGCACATTGACCTGATGTATGTGCTAAGGAGTCTCGGCTACAAAGGCGGCTTGAAGGGCTGCGAGCGCCAGCTAGGGCTTGATCGCAAAGAGCTGGCCGATGTGGACGGCTTCTTCGCCGTGTTGCTGTGGAATGAATTCAAGCGCACGAAAGATCAACGCGCGCTCGAAACCTTGCTCGCTTACAACGCCACCGACGTGGTCAACCTTGAAGCCTTACTCGTCAAAGCCTACAACCTGAAGCTGCGCGAGACGCCTTTCTATCAGAGCCATCAGATCGCCGCGCCACGGCTGCCGGCAATTCCCTTCAAAGCCGACTCCGAGACGATCCAACGGCTCAAGCACAACACCGCCTTCAGCTACTACGGCTGGCGCTGATTCGGTACATATTATTCTCCTTGTCCGCGTCAACAACGAGGTGGATAATAGGCGGCATGAGCTACGACCCCGACTTTGAGAAGCGCATCAATAACAAGATCGAAACAATCGTTGAGACGCAAGCCAACTTGCAAGAGGCGGTCGCCAGCATGATCCAGGCGGAGCGCATCCAGAACGTGCGCGCCGAAGAAAACAACAGGCAGATTGCCGGACTGATTGAGTTGGCGCGCATTCACGATGAGCAGATAGATCGGAATAGCGAGCAGATCGCTTCACTGATCGCGCAAGGCAAAGAACTGGATGAAAAGATAAAAGCCCTGGCTGTGGAGGGGAGAGGACAAAGGGAGCGAATTGACGCCCTCATCCGCGTCGTCGAAGGTCACATCTCAAACCACTCGTAGCGCCGCAATCAAAGCGTGACGCGCCGCGCGAAGGCGCGTCACTTCCCGTGCATTACTTTCCAGCCAGCATGCGTTCGATGGCGTCATAGCTGGCGTCGAGCGCGGCGTCGAGCTTCTCAGGCTCCGAGCCGCCGCCTGTCGCCATGTCAGCTTTGCCGCCGCCTTTGCCGCCTACGAGCGCCGCAATTTCGCGAATGATCTGCCCGGCGTTCAAGCGCTTCGTCAAATCATCAGTGACGCGCGCCACCAGCGCCGCCTTGCCGTTATTGGCCTGGCCTAAGACGATGACGCCGCTCTTAAGCTTTTGCGATAGCACGTCGGCCAACTGGCGCAGGGCGTTGGCCTCCAGATCGTTGACGCGCCGCGCCAGCACTTTGACGCCGCCGACCTCGCGCGCCGCTTCGACTGCCTCCGCGGCATCCGATTGCGCCACCTTTAACTTTAATTGCTCAAGCTCGCGCTCGTAGCGCCGCACCTGCTCGACCAGCTTATCAACCTGCGCCGGAATCTCTTCGGGCCGCGCTTTCAAGCGGTCGCTCACCTGCTTGATGATCTGCTCGTCGGTTTGCAAGCGCGCCACCGCCGCGTCAGCCGTGATCGCTTCCAGACGGCGGACGCCTGCCGCAATCGAAGCGTCGCTGGTGATCTTGAACGGGCCAATGTCGCCGGTCGCATGAACGTGCGTGCCGCCGCAAAGCTCTGTCGAAAAACCGGGCACGCTGACGACGCGCACCTCCGCGCCATACTTCTCGCCAAAGAGCGCCATCGCTCCTGACGCAACCGCTTCTTCAAACGGCTTGATCTCGGTCTCGACGTCGCGGTTGTGCAAGACTTCGTAGTTAACGAGCCGCTCGATCTCCCCAATCTCGTCTTCGCTAAGCGGCGCGTAGTGCGTGAAGTCGAAGCGCAAGCGGTCAGGCGCGACTAACGATCCGGCCTGTTTGACGTGCGGGCCCAGCACTTCGCGCAAGGCGGCGTGCAACAGGTGCGTGCCCGTGTGATTGGCCTTGATGCGGCGGCGGCGTTCGGCGTCAATGCGCGCCGTCAGCAGGTCGCCGACGCTCAATTCGCCGCGCTCTACTCTGGTCTTGTGCAGGGTGTAGCCGCTCGTGACCGAGTAAGTATCTTCGACGGTCGCCAGCACGTTTTCGTTTTCCAGGACGCCGGTGTCGCCGATCTGGCCGCCGGCCTCCGAGTAAAACGGCGTGCGATCCAAAATGATTTCGCCGGTCTGGCCTGCGGCAAGCGACGATGGGCTATTGTCGCCGACGACGATGGCCAGGACGCGCGCGCCGGCGGTTTCAGTCTCCTTGTAGCCGGTGAATTCCGTACGCAGCAGCGCTTCGGTGACTGTAGTGTAAATCTCTTTGGCGCGTCGCGCCGCCGAATGGTCGGCCATTGAAGCGCCGCTCTGTTGTTGCAACTCGCCGAGCGCCGCGTCGAACTGCTCGTTGAACTCGTCTTCGTCCATCTCGACGCCGTGCTGGCCCAACACGACGCGGATCAGGTCGCGCGGCACGCCGTAGGTGTCATAGGTGCGCGCCAGCTCGGTCATTGGCGGCGCGGCAGGCGCGTAACGCTCGAATAGCTCGACGAGCCGCGGCTCACCGATGGTCAGGATGCGGCTGAAGCGCGTCTCCTCGCCGCGCACAGTCTGCTCAATCAGGTTGCGCGAGGCGATCAATTCGGGATAAGCCTCGCCCATGAAATCAGCGACGAAGCCGGTGACCTTATTGAAGAACGGCGACTTCTGGCCCAGCCCTTTGGCGCCGTGATAGATCGCTCGCCGCATGATTTTACGCAGCACGTAATTGCGCCCGACGTTGCCAGGCGCGATGCCGTCGGCAATCGCAAACGCCGTCGTCCGCGCGTGGTCGGCCAGCACGCGCATGGCAAAGCCCTCTTCCGAATCGTAAACGTAATCCTTGCCACAGAGCCCGGCGATAAAGTCAATGATAGGCCGGATCAGGTCAGTGTCGTAATTCGAGGCGACGCCCTGAATCACTGCCGTGACGCGCTCAAGCCCCATGCCCGTATCAACCGAAGGCGCGGGCAATGGGTCGAGCTTATAGGCGTCGCCGACCTTCGAACGATTGAACTGCATGAAGACGAGATTCCATATCTCCATCGTCGTGTCGCCGACGCCGTTGACCAGCTCGGGGCGGTTGTGTTCGGGGTCTTCCGGGTGCGGCCCCTGGTAGTAGTGAATCTCCGAGCATGGCCCGCACGGCCCGGTCTCGCCCATCTGCCAGAAGTTATCTTTGCGGCCAAAGCGCAGGATGCGCGCGGGCGGCGCGCCGACCTGTTCCCAGTAGCGCACAGCCTCTTCGTCGGCAGAGACTTCCGCGTCGCCCTCGAAGACCGAAAACCATAGGCGTTGCGGGTCGAGCTTGAACTCGTTGACCAGCAAGTCCCATGCGAAATAGATGGCTTCTTTCTTGAAGTAATCGCCGAACGAGAAATTGCCGAGCATCTCGAAGAAAGTGTGATGCCGCGCCGTACGGCCCACTTCGTCAAGGTCGTTATGCTTGCCGCCGGCGCGCACGCACTTCTGCGACGACGCGGCGCGCTTGTAATCACGCGGCTCAAGGCCGAGAAAGACGTCCTTGAACTGGTTCATGCCGGCGTTCGTGAATAACAACGTCGGGTCATTGGCAGGCAGCAAGGGCGAGCTGCGCACGACGCGGTGGCCGCGCGCCGCAAAATAATCGAGGAATTTCTGTCTGATCTCGTGTCCGGTCATCATAGTCATCTTCTTTAATGAAAGTTGAAAACAAGATTATAGCAAACGCACAAGGCAGTTCCCATTGCGGCTTGCGTTCACGCGAGACCGGCGCGACAGGCGATGGCGCGGCAACTGGTTTTAGGCGGGATGATTACGAGTCGGAGAGCGAAGAGAAGGCGGCTTCTTCGTCCTTGATGCGCAACAGGTCGAGCATCAGCCCCATGTTGCTGCCGGCCTGGATGGTGCGCAGGTATTCGCTATCGGATTTGTTGAAAGTGAAGCTGCCTTCGGTGACATCGAGGAATTTGATGAGCGCGTTCTGGCCGACCGCGCCGGGCAATTGCGCGCCGACGATCCGGCCATCGTTGAAATGAATCTCGCCGCCGGCGACCACCGAAGCGATAACTAGCGCGCCGGTCAGGTGATTGTTCTCGATGATCTGGATGACGTCAAACAGGCTGACGATGGCGAAGTTGCCGGTCAGCATGTACTGCGCGTTAGCAGCGGGCGCAGGCTGGGCTACGGCGACCGGTGCGGGCGCCGCCGGCGCGGTGAGCGGTTTGCCCTCAATCAGATGTTCGAGCAGGGCCAGATGCTCGGCCCGCATATTGACAAACTGCACGCCCATGCCCATCTGTCGCAGGCTATAGCGCACGACACCCTCGGCTTCTATGACATGGTCTTTGACACGAAACTTGAGAGTCAGTTGGGTGCCGGGCGCGTAGTTGATCATCGAATCGATGAACACCCCGGTGGTGCTGAGATCGGTGATGCGCGTGGCCAAGCGGCTGATCCCCGCGCCTTCGCACTCGACCTCGCAGATATAACTGATGCGCTTAGCTTCGCGCCGCTCTTTCCCAAGATTCATGAGATACCCACTTCGTCACTCATCACTGACATCGGCCCGAAGCTCGCTCAGCTTGCGAACGATCAGATCATAGCCGAAGCCGAGCCGCATCAGGTGATCAAACAACCGCTTGGCGCTCTGCCTGTCGGTGGGGCGACCGTGCAGCCGCAGGCGCTTGGCGAGGGCACGGTCAATCAAGGCTTCCTCGCTCGTCTCCTCATAAGCTGTGTCGAGGGCGCGGTCAATCGTCTGCCGGGCGACCCGCTTTTGCGTTAGCTCGCGCGCCAGCCGCTGCCGCCCGACGGGCCGCGCCGTCAGCCGGTAATTTGCATAGCTTTCGGCAAACGTCGCGTCGTTGACATAGCCCAACTCTTTGAGCTTCGCTATGCACTCGTCAACCAGTTTAGCGTCAGCCCAGGGTTTGGCCAGCAACCGCTCGCGCAATTGCGCTTCGCTGCGCGGTCGCGCCCCCAATATATTCAACGCCCTTTGAAAGATCCGTTCGCGGAGTCTCTCTGGCGCGACCGCGCGCCGTGACTCCGCCTCGTCGCCGCGCGCGTCTTGCTCGCGCGCCGTTCGATTTATCGCGTTACCTGTTCTGTGCCTTCTAAAAGCCAATTGACAAACTGCTTGGGCTCGGGCCGGTTGGCGTCAAGCGACGCGGTGCCCGGGCGCTTGCGCCCGCGCTCCATCTCTTCGCGCGCCTGCTCGGTAACCGACCTGATGCCGGATACTCTTAACTTGAACTCGTCGGCATTGGTCGCGCCATTGAGCGCCTCTTCGTATGTTATCAAGCCGCGCGAATAGAGATCAAACAACGATTGGTCAAAGGTCTGCATGCCGTACTGCGAAGTGCCCTGCGCAATGGCGTCGCGGATCAGGGCCGTCTTCTCGCCGTGGATGATGCAGTCGCGGATATATGGCGTCACGATCATCACCTCGACCGCCGGCACGCGCCCCTGGATCGGCTCGGCAGCGCGCAGCAGCCGCATGGAAACGACGGCGCGCAGCACGCTCGCCAGTTGCAGGCGGATCGCCCGTTGCTGGTGTGGCGGGAAGACCGAGACGACGCGGTTGACCGTTTCCGTCGCGTCGAGCGTGTGTAACGTAGATAACACCAGATGGCCGGTCTCTGCTGCCGTCAGCGCCGTTTCGATGGTCTCGTAATCACGCATCTCGCCGACCAGGATGACATCCGGGTCTTGCCGCAGCGCGCCGCGCAGAGCTTCGGAAAAGCTGCGCGTGTCCACATCGATCTCGCGCTGATTGACATAAGACTTCTTATCGCGGTGGAGAAATTCAATCGGGTCTTCGATGGTGACGATGTGGCCGCTGCGCACGCGGTTGATGTAATCGATCACCGCCGCGAGCGTCGTTGATTTGCCCGACCCGGTGGAGCCTGTGACCAGCACCAGCCCGCGCGGCTCGTCGCCGATTTTTTCGATGACCTGTGGCAGGCGCAACTCTTCCGCCGTGCGCACGGTCGTCGGGATGACGCGCAGCACCATGCCGACCGTGCCGCGCTGCTGAAAGATATTGCAGCGGAAGCGGCCCAGTCCCGACACCCCGTAAGCGATATCCACTTCGCTCATCTCGCTGAAGCGCTGCTTCTGGCGGTTGTTCATGATCGAGAAGGCCATGTTGAGCGTATCTTCGGCAGAGAGTCGCTGCGCCTCGACCATTGGCATCAGCTCGCCGTTGATACGCATAAAGGGAAAGCTGCCGGCTTTGATGTGCAGGTCGGAAGCGCCCTTGCTACATGTGATCGTCAGCAATTGATCTATACTCGGTGACATCAGCTATCGCCTCATGAAAGCTCGTCCGATTTACAGATGGAAACGTGGGGACAGCGGTAAGCGACTGTCGTGTGACAGACAGGCGGAAGCGCTCGAAACCGACGGGCGAATCCGATTGGCGGATGAATCAAAGGGGCAGCCGCCGAAGCGGGCCGACGAAGGCATGTGCCCGACTTTCAGCAACGCCATTATAAGCGCAAGCCAAAAGCCGGACAATAGTAATGATGAAGCGACGCGGGGACGCGGCATGAAGAGAGGCGCGGGGACGCGGAGAAGGGAAATCTGCCGACAAGGCTTGATGGTGTTCCTTCACCGTGTCCCCGCATCACTTCTGTCCGGGCGCGGTGAAGCGCACTTCTTTGTCATTGCTCGACAGGCGCTTGATGGTATAGCTCAGCACGCCTTTGCCGTCGTAATCGAAGGCGTAATTGCCCTGATCGTTGGGCGCAAGCTGCGCCGGCGTGACCGGCACGTTGATCATTTCGGTATCGCCGCCAGACTTATTCAACTGCACGTCGAGCGCCAGGTTTTCGAGCGCTTCATTCGAGATGTTCTGCACGGCGCCTTTCGCATGCACAAGGTTCTTGTCGGTCTCAGGCACGCGCGAGGGAAAGATCATTGCCTTTGGCTGCGACGAGGTTGCTTCGTTCGGATCGACGCCACGCGAGCGTGCGACCCAGGTGTTGACCCGCTCGTGAACCGACGGCACGAAGAAGTAGGCCAGCGCCCCGCCGCCAAAGACCAGCAGCGCAATCGCCAGCAGGATCAGGCCGCCGCGCCCGCCTTCTTTATCCACTTTGCCATAGTCTGTGAGCGCGCCAATGCCAATCTCTTCGCGCGACCTCGCAGGTGTGCCTAGCACGAGCGGCCCCTGGCCTCTCTCCGTGGGCAGGCCCAGTACCGCGCCCGCAGGGCGCGAGCGATTGGCGGTTGCAGCCGTCACCGTATCCCAGACCTGACCACCAGCCGGCGTGCCTGCGGCACTCGAGTCGGGCGCACCGGTTTCCCTGTCGCGATCAAGACGCGGGGCGCGGTCGGAATAAAGCGGCGCGGTCGGCTCCGGTCGCGGCGGTTGGTGAGGTAGATCACTTTTCGCGGCTGGACGGTCGGCGGGCGGGCGCGGCGGTTCGTCTGCCGTGGCCTGAGGCCGCGCGCCGAGCAAAGCCGTTTGCTCGCGCGGCGTGATGGGGCTGATGACCGGCGGCTCGAACGGCTCGCGTGATTTATGAAGCGGCTCGACTGTGGGCGGCTCGAAAGCGGCGCGCGGCGGGCCTTGCACGACTCGCGCCTCGGGCAGCGGCTCGACCACAGCATGCAGCGGCTCAACCACAGCGGGCGGTGGCTCAATCGGCGGCGCGGCGGGCGAGGGCAACTCAGCCGTCGCCTCGGTCGTCTGCGGCGGCTCGATTTCGCTTAGGCCTGACCAGACCTCTTCATCAAACGGCGCTGCCTCGCCGGTTGCCTGCGTGTCGGCGACTTCCACTTCGGGCGCGGGCAGTGCGGGCGGTGCGGGCGAGTAGCTCGAAAGCACCTCCGTGCCGCGCTCTTCACGTGGCGGCAGAGAGGGGCTGCTGATCAACCGTGTAGGGCGCTCATCATCAGCGGCGGGCGCAGGTGGTGAGCCTCCCAGCAATTCGGTCGCCAGCGGCGCTGTGGCTGGCGCGGGTGGCGCGACTTCTTCAGCCTGAGGCGTGACATCAACCGGCTCGCTCGTAAGCCTGCGCGTCTCGCCGGCAGGCGCGTCCGCTTCGGGCGTCGTCTCTATCGCGGCCTGTGTAGCATCGCCCACAGACGGCGGCTCGACGAAGAGGCTGCTGCGCGTCATGCTCCAATCGTCTTCGGTCTTGCTGCTCGACCGCAGCTTGCGGACGAAGTAAACCAGCAGGACGATGGCCAGCACGAATACCAATGACGCAATGACGATGACCTTCTTCGGCAGCGGCGCCGCTTGCAGCCAGATCAAGAGCACGAATAGCATCTCGTTCTACCTCATTCAATTGTGGATTGCGGATTGCGGATTGCGGAATCTAGAACTTGAGATTCTTCCGCGATTGCAGAATACAGATTGCGAGATCAAGCAGAGCATCCTTTCTCTGCAAATCCGCAATCCGCAATCCGCAACCCGCAATCACTATGCTTCTACTGATGCCGCCGGCAACGGCACGGGTTGCGCGATGGCGGCCAGGGCGTCGAGGATGATGCCTTCCTCGTCTGCCGCGACGGTGCGCAGATCGATCAGCAGGCGGTCGCGCTCTGTGCGCGCGATGATTGGTACGGCGTGCGCTCGCAATCGTTCGGCGAGCGCCGCAGCACTCCACTCGGCAGCGGCCAGGGCGACGAGCGCCGTCGGCAATTTTACTTTCGGGGCGGCGCCGCCGCCGATCACCGAATCGCCGGCTTCGACCGTCGCCCGCATTCGCTGCTGAGTCGCCTGCGCTACCTGCTCACAAAAGTGCGTGGCGCGCTCGTGCAACTCTGCAAGCGGCGCGGCCATAGCGCGAATCACTGGCACGCGCTCGTGGGCGACGCCGCGCTCGTAGAGCCTGAGCGTTGCTTCGAGCGCCGCATAGGTCAGCTTGTCTACACGCAGGGCGCGCGTCAGCGGATTGCGCCGCACGCGCTCGATGATCTCTCGCGTCCCGGCGATGATGCCCGCCTGTGGTCCGCCGAGCATCTTGTCGCCGCTGAAGGTGACGACCGCGACGCCGGCCTTGAGTGATTCGGCGACCACCGGCTCGTCTTTGATTCCGTAAGCGGCGAGGTCAATCAGACAGCCCGATCCCAGGTCTTCGTAAACCGGGACGCCTGTGCGCTGAGACAGCTCGACGAGTTCGGTCAGCGGCGGGCGGGCGGTGAAGCCGATGATGCGATAGTTCGACGGGTGGACGCGCAGCAGCAGGCGCGTCTGCTCGTTGATGGCGCGCTCATAATCTTCAATGTGCGTGCGGTTGGTGGTGCCAACTTCGCGCAACCGCGCGCCGCTCTTCTCCATGACTTCGGGGATGCGAAAGCTGCCGCCGATTTCGATCAGCTCGCCGCGCGAGACAATGACTTCGCCCTGTTCAGCGAGCGTGTTCAACACCAGCAGCACCGCCGCCGCATTGTTGTTGACGACCAGCGCCGCTTCGCTCGCCGCCAGCCGCGCCAGCCGCTCCTGACAGTGCGCCTCGCGGTGGCCGCGCTCGCCGCGCTCAAGGTCATATTCAAGATTCGAGTAATGCGCTGCCGTCTCGCTCAAGGCATCAATCGCCTCTGCGGCAAGCGGCGCGCGACCGAGGTTGGTATGAACGATGACGCCCGTGGCATTAATCACACGCCGCAGCGAGGGTTGGGTTATCGCCGCGCCGCGTGCTTCGAGCCGTTGCTCGATCTCTTCGAGAAAGGCGTCAGGAGTCAGCCGTCTGGAGTCAGAATGAAAAGAGAAGTCGGCAGCAGTGAGTACACTTGTCGCGCCTCCGCATTCATTCTGCTCCCTGCTTCCTGACTCCTGCTTCCTGCCTCCTGGTTCCTGACTTCTGACTCCCAAAAGCTCATCGCGCATCTCGTCGAGGATACCGCGCAGGAGGTCGCGGACGCGGTCGCGGCTCAGTTGCGCAGCCATGCGCGTGGCCGCCGGGCGCGCCAGCAATCGCTCGACCGAAGGCAGCGATCTCAATCGTTCATTCGTCATGCGATTACCATTGACACAGGTCAGTGCCTGGCTTACATTCTAGCACGACCCCGCATCGCGCGGCGAAGTCCCCGCCCTGAGGATGGCCATGGATTCCAGGCAAGTCAACCCGATTGACGAAGAGCTTGACCGGCTCGAATATGAAATGCGCCGCCTGAAGATCGAGTACGACATCTTCTTCAATGGCGGCACCGCGCGCCCGCCGCTCGACACCAAGGGGCGTGTCGAAACCACCATCAAGCGACTCTACGACTCGCGCAACATCTCCTTCAGCCAGCGCTTTCGTTATAACAGCCTGGTGGCGCGCTACAACGTCATGCGCGAGCTGTGGCGGCGGCAGACGCAGGATCGCGAAGAGAGCGGACGCCCGCCGACCGCAGAAGCGCTGATGGCGCTGCGCGACCGGCTGCCAGCCATTCGCTTCAAAGATATACAGAACGAACCTGAGAAGATCAGCGAGCTTTACGACACGCTGATCGCCGCCAAGCGCAAGTGCGGCGAGCGCGTCGGCGGGCTCTCGCTCGAAGCCTTCACCGGGTTTCTGAAGGGGCGGGCTATGCAGATCAAGCGCGAGCTGGCGACTGATTCTGTCGAATTCGTCGTTGGTGTTGATAATGGCCGGGTGCGATTTACGGCGCGAGCGGTAGCCGAAACCAAGAAGGGTCGCTAAGCAAGAGGCGAGATTTCAAGCAGATTTCTGAGGGGCGTGGGCCGTTGGCTCACGCCCCTCAGGTTTTTGCGGCTTAATAATGCAGTCCGCTCGTGTTCGGCAGCGGAATATCGCCCGGCTGTCCCCACTGCTGGAAGATAAAGCTCGTGTAGTTGGACGACGAAGTCGGAATAATCCAGATGCCTTGCGACGAGCGCCAGATGCCCGGGTCGTATTTGCCGTCGCCATCGTAGTCGCCAACGATGGGCGTATCGCCTAACGAGGGGAAGCCTGCCGGCACGAATAACGGCTGGCCCGCCGCAAAGCTGTAGCTGCGGCTCGACAGCAGAATGGCATAGGCCGCGCTCTGGCCGCCGCCCGGCGGCACCAAGTAGCCGATATCCGCCTTGGTGTCTCCATCAAAGTCGCCGATGACCGGTTGCAGTCCAGCGCCGCCCCAACTGAAGAACTGCGGCGAGCCGGTGCTGTAATTCGCCGTTGACTTCAAGACGCCCCACAGCCCGTCGCGGTAGAAGCCGAGATCGGCTTTGCCATCCATGTCGAAGTCAGCCGCCAGCGGTATGTCGCCCAACTGTCCCCACTGCGCGAAGATGTAGTTCGAGAAGTTCGATGACGAAGTTGCAATGATCCAGATGCCTTGCGTCGCGCGCCAGATTCCGGGATCAGATTTGCCGTCGCCGTCGAAGTCCGCGATGATCGGAATGTCACCGATTGACGGGAAGCCTGCCGGCACAAACAATGGCTGGCCCGCCGCAAAGCTGTAACTACGGCTCGACAACAGAATGGCGAAAGCGGCGCTCTGTCCTCCGGTCGGCGGCACCATATAACCGATGTCGGCCTTGCCGTCGCCGTCGAAGTCACCCGTGATCGGTTGCAAGCCATTGCCGCCCCAACTGAAGAATTGCGGATTGCCGGTGCTGTAGCTCGATGTTGATTTCAAGAAGGCCCAGAGACCGTTGCGGTAGTAACCGATCTCCGTCTTCATGTCGCTGTCAAAGTCCATCTTGAAGTAGCTCAAGCCCTGCGCAGGGATGCCCGACTGGGTGACCGTGAAGGTCTGGTCGCCGACCGTGATCGTGCCGGTGCGCGAGTTGAAGCTGATGTTTTGCGCGACCGTGTAGTTGACCGTGCCGTTGCCGATGCCGCTGCCGGAATTGATCGTGATCCAGCCGGCGGTGGTCATTGCCGTCCAGGAACAGGTGTTGCCCACCGTGACGGTGAAGCTGTTGCTGCCGCCCGCCGGGCCGAAAGCCTGACTGGTCGGGGCCAGGACAAAGGAACAAGTGACGTTCGGGCTGACTTCAGCGCTGCCGTTCTGCTGCCGGGACAACCGGCGCTTTGCCCTCTGCGAGCCGGCGTCCGTCGAAGAAGATTGTCCGCCGTCCTGCGCGCGGCCCGACACCGGGTTGAGGGTCGCTATCAGAGCAACAAAAAAAGTAAGGACGATAATGACCCGCAGAGGGGTAGCTTTCATAAATCCTCCGTCGTGAAAATTGGATATCAGTGATGTATGCCGTTGCGACCGCCGCATTATAACGAAGATTCGCCACTAGCGACAGGCATAAATCGAGTCTACGGTTCTTCAGGCTCCGCAAGCGTTAACGGCGGACGAACAGTTACCGAGCCGCTGCCGACTCTGTCCATATGCGTTCCGCCATCAGGGACTATGAGCAGGCCAATTGTAAGCCTTCCGGTTGAGAGATCACAAATCGATTTGCCCGGACTCGACGGCTTCCATAGACCGCTGACTCAATTCGTTTCTGCCGTGAATGATTCTTTTCGCCTCGTCGCCCTGAGAGAGAGGATCAGCCCCGCCGCTACCATTGCCGACACCGACAGGTAGAGGACGCCGCCCGAAAACGAATGCGTCGCGTTGCTGACGTAGCCGACGACGTAAGGGCCGGCGAAGCCGCCGAGGTTGCCGATTGAATTGATCAGCCCAATCGAAGCCGCCGCCGCCGTGCCGGTCAAAAAGCTGGTCGGCAATGCCCAGAAGCTCGGCAGGTAGGCATACATTCCCGCCGCCGCGAGACAGAAGATCGAGATGGCAACCCCCGTCTGATTCTGCGCGGCAAGGCTCAGCAATAGTCCCAGGCTGGCGGTCGCCATTGAAAGCGCCGTGTGCCAGCGCCGCTCTTTCGTCCGGTCGGATGACCAGCCGACCAAGAGGATAGCGACCAACGCAACTGCGTACGGGATGTCGGAAATCGCCGCCACCATCATGTTCGACCAGCCGGACTGCCGCTTGATGATCGCCGGCAGCCAGAAGTTGAACCCATAAACCGCCGTGACCATGAAGAAGTAAGCCAGCGCCAGGCACACGACTTCGCGGTGGCGAAAAGCTTCGAGAATGCCGTAGCGGTGCCGGGCCTGCTTCGCCTGCTTCTCGCGTTCGAGCGCTGCGGTCAGCCACACACGCTCGTCTTCGGGCAGCCAGCGCGCCTGATGCGGTCGGTCGGTCAGGTAGAAGATCGTTACCACGCCGAAGATGATGGCCGGCACGCCTTCGATGATGAACAGCCAGCGCCAGCCGCTCAGGCCGAACCAGTGGACGCCGAGCAGGAGGCCAGAGACCGGCGAGCCGATGATGTTGGCGACGGGAATCGCCGCCATAAACATGGCGACCGCCTTGGCGCGGTCTTCGTAGCGAAACCAGTGGCTGAAGTAGACGATGATGCCGGGAAAGAACCCCGCCTCTGCCGCGCCGAGCAGGAAGCGCGCCGAGTAAAACTGCGTCTTCGTCTGGATGAAGCCCATGAGGATGGCGACGACACCCCAGGAGATCATGATGCGGGCGATCCAGCCGCGCGCGCTCCACTTCTCGACCAGGATGCTGCCGGGAATCTCTAGCAGGAAATAGCCGATGAAGAAGATGCCGGCGCCGAAGCCGATGACGTCGTCGGGAAAGCCCAGTTCGTCCTTCATGGACAGGGCGGCAAAGTTGACGTTGACGCGGTCGAGAAACGCGATGATGAAGAGGAGGAACATATAAGGCATGATGCGCGCCGTAACGCGCCGTCGGGCGCGCTCAGCCACCGCCATCGAATCGCTCGCCGGGCTTGTGGTCACTTGGTTGTCTCCGTCTGGTCGTTCAGGTCGCGGAGGATTCTATATCAGACGGCGGCAGGAGGCGACAAATAGAAATAGCTGTGCAGAAGCGAGGCGCGCAGTGCAGATCACGCGAAGGCCGGCGTCAGCGTCAAGCAGACCGGCGATGGCGCTTCCACACGGTAACCGGTCGGCGTCAGCTTGCCTTCGCTGGCGTCTATGCGAAAGCTATGAATGGTGTCGGAGTTCTGGTTGGCGGCTAGCAAGTAAGCGCCGGTCGGATCAATGGTGAAATGGCGAGGCGTCTTGCCGCCTGTCGGCTCATGTTGGATAGGTCGAAGCTTGCCGGTTTGCTCATCGATAGCCAGAACGACGATGCTGTCATGGCCACGGTTTGAGCCATACAGGAATTTCCCCGAAGGCGCGACCTGTACCTCTGCGCAGAAACTGACGCCCGTGAAATCGCCCGGCAGCGTTGAGATGGTCTGCACCGCGCCGAGCGTGCCGCGCCCGCCGTCATAAGCCAACACGGAGATCGTTGAATCCAGCTCATTAATGACATAGGCGTGGCGGCCATTCGGGTGAAACGCCAGATGACGCGGGCCGGCGCCAGGCTTGACGGCGGCCCACGGCACCTCGTTCGGCGTCAGCTTGCCGCGCGTGGCGTCAAAGCGATAGATCATGACTTTATCGAGGCCGAGATCAACGACGAACGCATGGCGATACGCGGAGTCAAATGTGACGCAATGCGCGTGCGGCCCTTGCTGTCGCTCGACGTTAATGCTCCTGCCCTGGTGCTGCACCATATCCGTCGCCGCGCCGAGGCTGCCGTCGCGTCGCAGGCGCAGAACTGCGACGTTGCCGCTTTCATAGTTGGCGACCAGTAGCCGTTTCCCCGTCCGGTCTAAGGTCAGGTGGCAGGGCGCGCCGCCCAGCGAAGCCTGTTGATTCAAGCGAGTCAGTTCGCCGGTCTGCTGATTGATCGCAAAGGCGCTCACCGCGCCGCCGGGCTTTCCGTTAAACTCGCTCGTCTCGTTGACCGCATAGAGACAGCGCCTGTGTGGGTCAATGGCTAAGAAGGAAGGATCTTTGACGCCGCTGACGGTGCGAAACGGGCGCATCTCGCCATTCGCGAGGTTGAAATGATAGAGGTAAATGCCCTCGCTTTTGCCGGACGTATAAGTGCCGACATAAAGCAGCAGTTGCCGATTTGGCTGATTCTTCATGCGTTGCTTCGACCACCCGCCTGCGGGCGCGAGTAGAGAGAAAAAGCTCAACCCGGCAGAGCGCAGAAATGCGCGGCGGCTGCGATGATGTTGCGGCATATTGCGTCTTTAACCGGCGAACGCTTCCTTGATCAGTTGTTGCTGTTCGAGCATGTGCAGGGTGTGCGACCCCGTCGCCGTGCTGGCGCTCGCCGGGCGGCCCGCATAGCGCAATCGCTGGTTTGCCTTTAACAACTGCCGCAGGCGCGGCTCGACGAAGAACCAGCCGCCATAGTTCTGCGGCTCTTCCTGCACCCAGCAGAGGTCTGCGGCGTTCGTGTAGCGGTTCAACTCGTCCACCAGTTGTTGCTTCGGGAACGGGTAGAACTGCTCCAGGCGAATGATCGCCGTGCCCTGGTCGTTGCGCGTCTTGCGCTCTGCCACGAGATCGTAATAGACCTTGCCGCTACAGAGCAGCACGCGGCGGACGCCGTCAGCTTGCAGGTCCGCATCCTTGATGACCGCGTGAAAGCCGCCGCGCGTGAACTCGTCTATGGCCGACGCGGCTTCCGGCAGCCGCAGCAGACTCTTCGGCGAGATCACGATGAGCGGCTTGCTCATCTGCTGCCGCGCCTGCCGCCTGAGCAGATGGAAGTACTGCGCCGCGGTCGTCGCGTTCGCCACCTGCATGTTGTTTTCGGCGCACAACTGCAAGAAGCGCTCGAAGCGCGCACTCGAATGCTCTGGCCCCTGGCCTTCGTAGCCGTGCGGCAGCAGCAAGGCCAGTCGTGACGGCTGATTCCATTTCTCTTCGCCCGAAGCGATGAACTGATCGATGATGACCTGCGCGGCGTTCACAAAGTCGCCGAACTGCGCTTCCCACAACACCAGCGTCCCCCCTGCGACAACGCTGTAGCCATACTCGAATCCGAGCGCGCCGGCTTCCGATAGCGGGCTGTCGTAAATCTGAAAGCGCGCCTTCTCTGGCGCGAGCTTCGTCAGCGGTATCCACTCTTCGCCGGTCTTGGTGTCGTGGAACGAGGCGTGGCGGTGGCTGAAGGTGCCGCGCACCGTGTCCTGGCCTGCGAGCCGCACACTCGTGCCTTCCGCGAGCAGCGAGCCGAAAGCCAGCGCCTCTGCCGTGCCCCAGTCAACCGCCGCCGCGCCGCCAACCATCTTGGCGCGCCGCGATAGCAGGGTGACGATCTTCGGGTTCAGATTAAAGCCGCTCGGCACCGTGGTGATCGTGTGGACGATCTCGCGCAACGTGTCGTGCGCGACGCCGGTTTCAAGCACATCCACTGATTCAATCTCCGGCACGATTGCCGGCAAGCTGATCTCTTTGCCCTTCTTCTCGACGATGGCTTTGGCGCCGAGCTGGGCGTTTTCGTAGCGCCGCATGCGCTCTTCCATCAGCGAGTCTATTTCCTCGCGCGTCATCACGCCTTCGCTGATGAGCTGGCGGGCGTATAGCGCGCGGGCGCCGGGATGCTCCTTGATGCGCTGATACATCAGCGGCTGTGTGTAGGTCGGCTCGTCGCCTTCGTTATGGCCCAGCTTGCGGTAGCCGATGATGTCCAGCACCACGTCTTTATTAAACGTCTGCCGGTAATCAAGCGCGATTTGCAGCACGTTATAGGCCGCCTCGACATCGTCGCTGTTAAGGTGAAAGATCGGCACCTGAATCATCTTGGCGATGTCTGTGCTGTAAGTAGACGAGCGCCCTTCTTCGGGTGGCGTTGTAAAGCCGACCTGATTGTTGGTGATGATGTGAACCGTGCCGCGCGTGCGGTAGCCCGGCAACTGCGACAGGTTGAGGGTTTCGGCAACGACGCCTTCACCGGCAAACGCCGCGTCGCCATGCAGCAGCACCGCAAGGTGAGAGTTGCGATTGCCGTTGCCGTCCTGCTTGGCGCGCACGATGCCTTCGACTACGGGGTCAACGAACTCCAGATGGCTCGGATTTGGCGTCACCGCCAGGGTCACCTGATGGCCGTCGGCGGTCTCGCGCACGCCGGCGGCGCCTTGATGATACTTGACGTCGCCCTGGTCGTGCGGAAAGTTGGGATGGATCGAGCCTTCAAAGCTGGTGAAGATGCGCTCGCAGAATTTGCCGATGACGTTGGCAATGACGTTCAAGCGCCCGCGGTGCGCCATGCCGATGGTGATATCAATGATCTCGCGGTGCGCGGCGCTCTCGATCAACTGATCAACGACCGCAATCACCGTCTCGTTGCCCTCGATTGAGAAGCGTTTCTGGCCGAGATATTTCGTGCCCAGGAACTTCTCGAACAGCTCGGCGGAGATCAGCTTCCAGAGCATCTGCTTTTTCACTTCGACCGGCACCATTGGCGCGTCGCGCTCAACCCGCGAGCGGATGAACTCCTTCTCTTCGGGGCTCTGGATGTTGCGGTATTCGATGCCGACCGAGCCGCAATAGTAGCGGTGCAGGTAATCAACGATCTGGCGCAGCGGCGCGGTCTCTGTGCCGCCCAGGCCCTGCGTGATGAAGTGACGATCCAGGTCCCAGATCGTCAGCCCGTAGGTTGCGATATCAAGCTCAGGGTGATACTGCACCTCGCCCCAGCCGATAGGATCGATGTTGGCGATCAGGTGGCCGCGCACGCGAAAGGCGTTGATCAGCTCGAAGACGCGCGCCTGTTTGTGAACCACATCGCGGCGGCGCTCTTCGCCTAAGATCGCCGGGTTCACGTCAATCGCCCAGTGGTAGGGACGGTAGGGAATGCTCAGGTCACGGAAGATTTCATCATAGAATTCGTGCTGGCCGCGCAGCATCTCATCAATGCGGGCGAGAAAAGCGCCCGACTCCGCGCCCTGCACGATGCGGTGGTCGTAGGTCGAAGTCATCGTGATGATCTTGCTGATGCCGATGCGCGACAGACCTTCAGGCGACATGGCCTGGTATTCGGGCGGGTATTCGATGGCCCCCGTGGCGATGATGACGCCCTGCCCCGCCATCAATCGCGGGTTCGACGCGGTCGTGCCAATGGTGCCGGGATTGGTCAGGCTGATAGTCGTACCTTGAAAGTCTTCGACCTGGAGCTTGCCGCCGCGCGCACGCTTCACCACATCGTCATAAGTGTCGAGCAACTGGCGAAACGTCATCTTGTCAGCGCCCTTAAGGTTGGGCACCAGCAAGGTGTGCGAGCCGTCTTTCTTGGTTACGTCAACCGCGACGCCCAGATTCACATCCGTATGGCGCAGGCGATAGCTCGCGCCGTCAATCGAGGCGAACGAATCATTGAGTTGCGGAAAGGCTTTGAGCGCTTTGACGATGGCGTAAGCAATGATGTGCGTGTAAGAGACCTTACGTTTGGCGGCAGCGAGGTGCTGATTGATGACGCGGCGATTTTCGTCCAGCAGCTTGATGGGAATCTGCCGCTGCGAGGTAGCGGTCGGCACCGCGAGACTCGCTACCATGTTCTCGGCGATGCGCAGGGCAGGGCCGCGTATCGGCAAGCGTTCGCCGGCATCAACGGTCGGCGTCCGTGCCGGCGCGGGCACAGGCGGCGCGGCGGTCGGCGCGGGCGTTGCCGGTTGCGGCGGACTTTGCGGTTGCGCCGCAGGCTGCGCGCCCCAGTTGTAATCGGCGTGCAAGACGTTTGCCCCTGCGGGCGGCGTCTGTGCCGGGGCCGGCGCGGCTGATTTGGCTGCGCCGTTGCCGGCGGGCTCGCCGGACAACTGGCCGTTGCTCAACAGCTCGGCGAAATAGCCGCGCCACTCTTCATCAACCGAGTGCGGATTGCGGCTGTATTGCAGTAAAAGCTCGCTCACATAATCGGCGTTGACGCCGAACTCTTCGGCGATCAATTCGCCCAGCTCGGCCTCGGTCATCTGCCTGGTCGTCGTCATATCGAATTTCCTTTCCGTTGCAAGCTTACAGTTTAATGCGGCAGCCGGCGCTTAACAACCAGCCCGCCCGCGAAATTGCTTGCGCTTCGCCATTAAGAAGTCAGAGAATTTGAACGGGCCGCGTCGTACAACACCCTCTGCCCGGCGCGGGCAGTTGACGCTTTTGTAAATCTGATTTGAATCTGAAAGGAACACTCATGAAGCGAACGCTAACGACTCTCTTGCTTTGCCTGACGCTCGGATTTGCGGCAGCAGTCAAGGCGCAGGATAAACCAGCACACGATAAACCCACCCAGGCGAAGCCGCCCGAGGCCAAACCGTCCACCCCGCTGCCGAGCGCCGAGCAGATCGTCAATAAGTATGTGCAGGCCATCGGCGGCAAAGCGGCCATCGAAAAGATCACCAGCCGCCAGGCGACGGGCACATTCGAGATAGCCGCTATGGGCGTCAGCGGACCTGTGTCGATGTATTCCAAAGCGCCGAACAAGACCGTCTTAACGATTGACATCAGCGGCTTCGGCTTGATTCAGCGCGGCTACAATGGCACGGTCGGCTGGGAGGTCAACCCGCAGACTGGCAACCGCGAACTGTCGGGTGCCGAGCTGGCGCAGATGAAACTTGGCTCGGACTTCTTCCGCGACATCAAGATGATGCAGCTATTCCCGAAGATGGTCGTTAAAGGCGTTGAGAAGGTGGGCGGTAGCGACGCCTACGTCGTTGACGCGACCAGCGCGGATGGCGTCACCGAGACAATGTACTTCGATGCGCAGTCGGGCTTGATCGTGCGCACGGACGTGGTGGCCGACACGCCAGAGGGTAAAACGCAAGTATCGTCTTACTCCAGCGACTACCGCGACGTGGATGGGGTCAAGATTCCCTTCACCATCAGACAAACCACTCCCACTATCGAATTCACCATCAAGCTCGACAGCGTCAAGCACAACGTCGCCATTGATGATGCCAAGTTCAATAAGCCGGCAAGCCAGTGATCGAGAATAGGGGCTAGGGACTAGGGACTAGGGGTTAGAGGCTAGAGGCTAGTAGAGAAAGGCGCGAAGCGCTTCCAATTCCCCCTAGCCCCTAGTTTCTAGCCCCTAGTCCCTACTCTTCATCTGCCCTCAAGCTCAAGGAAGAATTGATCGACCGCCGACGCCGTGATGCCGCGAGTGCCGTCGAGGGAATTGACCGCTGCGGCGGCTGTCGCCTGACCATAGCGCGCCGCCGCAATCAAATCAAAACCGCGCACCCAGCGTGCGACGGCAAAGCCTGCGTGCATACAATCGCCCGCGCCGATGGTCGAATAGCGAGCGCGGCTTTGCGCGCCTTCAACTCGGACCGGCGCATCGCGGTTGCACTGCGGCCACAGGCGGCAACCGCTCGCGTCGGTGACGACGAGCGCGCCGCTGAAGTCATCCCACAGCGCCCGGTCAACCGAGCCGTATTCGGCCTCATTGATCTTGACGACATCGGGCCGCGCCGCCGACTTCAGGCAATTGGCGAGCGCCGCTTTCTCGGCGTCGAGCGAGATGACGCCGACGCGCGGGCGCACTTCCGCAATCACCTGCGCATAGAGATCAACCGCCATCACGCCGCGGCTATCGATCACCGGCGGGTTGCCGGCCATCAACAGTACGTCGCTGCTGATCTGCGAAGCCGACTCCAGAGCCACAGCAAACGCGCTCTCAGCCCAGACGGCGCGCGGGCTGATGTTGAGCTCGACACGATCACGCTCTGTGGTCGTCGGATCGGTTAGATCGATGCAGAAGCGCGCGCGGCTATCAATGATGACCGGGCGCACGCGCACACGACCGAGGGCACTGGTTTGCAGGTCGTGCAGGTAGCGGCCTTCGGGCGAATCAGGGCGAAAGACGATCAGCTCGACTTCAACCGCATCGGCGTCTGCGAGCAACTTGTCTATGACGCGCGCGACATTCGTGGCTTTGCCGCCGGCATAAGTCGCGATGAATTGCGGGCGCAGCTTGGCCCCGGCCTTGATCCGCACCTCGCGCCCGTCGCTTGCGACGTAACCTTCGTCCGTATCGCGGCGGACATGAAAGATCGAATCGGCGCACGGCGTGAATTCGAGGATAGTGATTTTCACGACATTCAGAAGACGCGCGGCTTTAAGATCAACATCGGCCCCTGACAAAAGGCTGAACGATTATACAGGGTCAGGGGAAATGAAAAGAATTTTCGCCAAGCGAAAGGTTTTCGAGGTAATCCCGATTTTCTTGCGTCTTAACATGGTGAAGGGACATAAACACCGCAGAAGTGCCGCGCTTCTGCTCATGGCCGAACCCCGAAGCCGGCAGAGAAAACCGCTGATCCTCTGACTCTGCTAAAGGCAGCCCTAACAAGAGAGCGTTTCTCTTGAAAGAAAACCGCCGCCTGCACGGGCGGCTTAACTCACCCACGCGCCGCCATAGGCAGTGTCGTTTCAACCGCAAACCGGTCCAACCGCATTTGGACCCAAAAGGAGCCCCCATCATGACCTACCGCATCACCTTAAACAACCGACTGTACATCCTGGCCATAGGGCTTGCCCTCGCTCTGCTCGCCGCGCCGGCGGCGGCCCAGGAACGACCCCACATCTCGACTACCCCGGACATTACCGAGATCACGACCGCGAAGATCGTCCTGGCCCCGGTCGAAGGCCAGATCGAACCGGGCGCCATCAAGGTGAACACCCTTCCGCCCATCGCGTTCAAGCCCTTTGAGATGCTCGACCCGCAGACCGGGCGACCGATCTCGCCCGACGCCATGCTGACGCTTCCCGACGGCAAGCGCATAACCGCGCGCGAGTATTATTCACAGGTCAATCGGCTGGAGCAGGGGTTCAATCAGCTCGGCTACACGCTGCGCCAAACCGCCAACGTCCGCACTGAAAAGCTGGTGACGCCGACCGGTACGATTGATGTCGTGCGCCTACAGCAAGTCCCGCTTGACGAGTCACGGCTACAGGTGCAGAGCCAGCAGATCAAGACGCAGCACACCGCCTTCAACCCGAGCACGATGGCCGCGCCGGCCAGCTTCGCCGCGCTCACCGCGGGGCAACAGAGCCACGTGCGAAACCTCGCCTCGGTGACGGGAATTTTTAATGGCAACCCCCTCACCGCCTCGAAGGTCAAAGTCAACGAGACGCGCTCCTGGAACTACAGTCTCGGCAACCCCTCGACATTCTCCGCCCACCTAAACGGCAAGATCACGCTGACCGGCGACGCGACGGTGCAGAACATCTCCGGCGAAGCCAACGCCGGCGGCTCGATCTTCAATCACAGCAAAGACATTCTGCGCGCCACCGCTAGCGTGCATGCGCCGGCCAGCGGCGTTGACATGACAGCCAAGCTGAACGTCAACGTGCTGGGCACGACCGTCTTCAACCTCGACAAGCACTTCAACGCGACGCCGACGAAGCCGCTGTTGACGGAATCGAACACGATCACCCCGAAAGCAATCGATTTTAGCAAGACCATTCACTTCTCCATCGGCCCCATACCGATCAGCGTCAAAGTCGGCGCGCAGGGCAGCGTCGCACTCTCATACTTCCTCAGCGTCGCCTCGATGTCAGTAAAGGCGCAGGCAGTCCCGAAAATCCGCTCGAACGTCTACGTTCAGGCGGGCGTTGGCATCATCATCGCCAGGGCCGGGGCCACCGCGTCGCTGACGCTGGTCAACGATGACCTGACGCTGGGCGGCGAACTCGCCATCAAGTTCGACGAGCCACTCAAGGGGCCGTACTTCGCCGTGAAGTATTATGGCCTGAACAACTTTGAAGCGCTGAAGGGCAGCGTCTCGGCCTTCGCCTGCATTTACTTACCGAGCATCCGCCCACCCTTCTTTAAAGAACACTGCTATGACACGACGCTCTTCAGCTTTGGGGGCTTCAAGGTCAATGGCTTCCTGTTCAACGTGCAGAAGAAGCTCTTCCTGTTTCAACCGCCGGTGGTCAGCAGCCTGGTGCAGTGAAGGCGAGCGATCCCTAACTGGCAACAGGCTCGGAGCGCGGGCGACGGGCCGCGCTCCGAGCCCCCGGACTCACGCGCCGCGTAATCGTGACTACAAATCGGCGGCGCGTGGGAGTAGACTCGGATGAGGAGCAGGAGATGTCTTCAACTGCAACGTACATCCAAAGGTCGCGGCGGCAATCGGCGATTCTGGCGATGATCTGCGCCCTGCTCTGGCTGTCGGCGGCCAGGCCGCCGGTCTCGGCTACCGCGGCGCAGCGGCAACCGTCGGGCCGCCCCGCGAGCAGTTCCGTGGCGCTGGCTTACCGCTTCGTCGCCGGCGAGCGGGCGGTTTATCGCCTCCATTACGCAAGCGCTTCGGCTGCCGACTTCAGCGTCTTGTTCGGGGATCAACAGCCGACCGGCGCGCCATCGCAAGCCGCTCTCGCCACCACCTTCAAGAGCGTGGTAGACGGCGAGCTGTCGGCTGCCGTGCTGAGCCGGCAAGGCAACAGCTACGTCATCGTCTACAGGCTGCGCCACGCCACGGTGAGCTTCGCCGCCAACGGCCAGCCGTCCGCAGACCAGGCGGAGGCAATCAAACGGGACCTGGAGCGCGATCTCTTCGCGCAGGTCAACCGTCAGGGTAAAGTCCTGACAGTGTGGCTCGACCCCGCCGCCGCCGACCTCTCGCAAAACTTCGCCCGCGCCCTGATCGCCCTGGCGCAGTTCGTGCTGCCCGACTCGGCGTCGGCTCAACCGCAGTGGGAGACGCAGGAGGATGACCCCAACGGCCAGTACGTCGCGCGTTACCGGGGCGGCACCGAAGGCGCGCTGGTGCTGAAGAGTTTCCGCAAGGCGAAGCTGCGTTACCTCAAGCCGGAAGTCAAACCGAAGCCCGACGAGATGGACGAACCGACGACGATCACTCCCAAAGGCGAACTGCTCGTGCAATTCGACAGCCGCCGGCGCCGGCTCGTTTCTCTCAGCGGCACTGAATCGCAAACCGTCGTCATCGCCGAGAAACAGGTGGCGCGCGCGAGCACCGCTATACAGATGAGCTGGCTGCGGAGCGAGCGCTTGAGCGCGTCCGAACTCGCGCGGTTGCAAGTCGCCCGCGACGCGCGTGCGCAAACGGTCGCCGCCGTGCGCCTGTCGGCGACGCGCTCGGAAGAGGCGACTGAGAATGCCCTACAACGCGGCGCGCTCGGCCAGAACAACTTGGCCGAGTTGCTCAACGACCTCGACAGGTTGTCAGCGCGCGCCGGCGACCCGGTTAAAGAGGAGGCCAAGGAACAGGCTGCTGAGATTGCCCAGCAGGAGACGGCGCTCTATCTAAAATTCAAGGCGCTGGTCTATATCGAGCCGGAACAGAGCGCAGCGATGGGGCGGGCGTTGGCGACGGCTGACCCACAGAGCGCGAAGATGCGCGTGCTGGCCGGCGCGTTAGGCATCGTTGCCCATGCAGCGGCGCAGGCGGCGTTAGTAAGCGCAATGCGCGCCCGCCCGAATGATTGGCTGGCCCAGTCGTTGTTGATCCCGACGCTCGGCGCGGTCGGCGAGCCGACGCCGCTCGCCGAAGAGGCGTTGCGCGAGCTGGCCTTCAACTCACCCAAGCCGGACATCGCGGCGACGGCGCAACTGGCGCTCGGCGCGGTGGCCCGCAACCTCGCCGGAAAATCTCCCGAACGCGCCGCCAAGATCGTCGAAGAGGTCATCAAGCGG
This sequence comes from Blastocatellia bacterium, assembly GCA_045807765.1. GTDB lineage: Bacteria > Acidobacteriota > Blastocatellia > UBA7656 > UBA7656 > DATENM01. The sequence continues at coordinate 9,668 of JBJMGU010000246.1, read as the reverse complement.
ATAGACGCCTCCGCCTCTGAAGAGGCAACGCGGCAGATGCTTTTCGTGCTCGGCAACGCCGGCGTCCCGCAGGCCCTGCCGGCGCTCACGCGATTTGCGGCAAGCCCGTCGCCCGCGCTACGCGCCGCGGCGGTGATGGCCCTGCGCTTCATCGCCGGCGACCAGACGAATGGCTTGCTGATTCACGCGCTGGCCGATCCAGAGGAGACAGTTAAGGTGGAGGCCGCTGCGGCCCTCGGATTTCGCGAAATGAACGCCGGCCTGTTCAAAGCGCAGAAGCAGGCGTTTGAGCGCGATCAATCGGTCAACGTCCGGCAGGCCCTGCTGAACAACCTGTGGAAAGCGCACGAAACCTTCCCGGAAGCCCGCCAGCTCGTCAAACAGGCCGCAACCGGCGACCGCTCGGAAGACATTCGCAAAGCGGCGGCGGACATCATGGCCATGTACCCGAAGGATTATTTCAATTGATTGCCCGCTCCGCCTAGCATCACGCGCGCGAGGCGCAGAACCTCTGCAAGCGTCCCGTCCGCGTCCGCGCCGCGCCGCGCATCAACGGCGACGGCGGGCGAGGCGGCGCGGCCCGCGGGCCGCCAGCGGTCGAGCATTCGCGGCGAGCTATAGCCGGCAAACACATCAACACAAGGCGTCCCGGCAGCCGCGGCGATGTGCTGGCCCGCCGAATCATAACCAATGTACAGATCGCTGTTCGCAATCAGCGCCGCAAGCATGCCGATGCGCCCATCCCAGACCAACAACCCGGCGGCGCGCGCCTCGCTCTCGCTCGTATTGATCAACTCATCCTCTGTCAGTCCGACGACCGCTGTTATCTGTCGGGCGCGAGCAATCACCACGTCGGCGCGGCGTGTTTCTTCCGCGCCCGCGCCTTTGTCGAGAATGACGGTTGCGCCCTGCTGGATCAACTCGGCGACGAGCGACGGCTCGAAGTCATCGCCGACGCGCTTGGCCGGGTTGTCGCCGACGCCGAAGTTGACCGTGACGATGGGCCGGGCACTCGCTTGCCGCAATCGCGTTATCAACGCACTCGCCGCATCGAGGTCGGCGCGCCGCAAGCTTAAGCGCGGCAGCGTCGGCTGTGGCGCAGCAAAAATTTCGTCGAGCCAGGCAGCCGTCAGTTGACCGAGCGACTGCGCCGTCGCCGCGCCGTATTCGCGGCTCGGGAAGAAAAGGTAATTCGCTTCCGCTTCGCTGACCGGCAACAGGCCGAGTTGCGTCAGCCGCGAGTCGGGATCAACCACCAGCCATTCGCCCGGCGATAACCCGTCGGTCAGCTCTCGCGTGACTTCGATCACGTCGAGCCAGCTCAGCAAACGTTCAATCGTCATGCCGCCGCGGTGGTACGCGATCTCTTTGAAGGTGATTCGCCGGTCACCGCCAAAAAGCTCGGCGGCTTTGCGCCCACCGACGAGAACCATCTCGGCGTCGGGGAATTCACGCTCACAGCGGTTGATGATGACGCTGGTGATGGCGACGTCGGCACCGAGCGTCACACGCGATAGCACGACGACGCGGCGCAGGTTTGCCGACCACAAGCCGGCGCCAGCTTGCCTATGGCGCAGCGCTTCGGCGCGGCTGAGCAAAGCGGCTTCGTCAAGCAGTCCAAAATGATTCAACGCCTGATCTATCGCGCGGCCCTGCGGAAGCCGGCGGCAATGTTCGATGGCCTGGGCAAAGACGCGGTTATAGAGCGACACATTGGCGAGCGAAAACGAATCGGCCAGCCATTCAATGAGCGACGCGAAAAAGGCTCTGGTGGCCCGTTCCGCGGTCTCGGCATGGTCGCTTGTCGCAAGCGCCATCAGTCGCGCAACCGCCTCGCGCTGGTAATTGCCGGTCGCGCGGAATTCACTCAGGAACTCCGTGACGATCTCGTCGGGCGTGGCGTTGTCTAATGGTTTGCTCATCCTCGAACCGGACGCTGATTATCCCAGTGACGAGTGACAGATGACAAGAAGTGATGAGTGATGAGTGGAAAGTGATGAGTGAGGAGAACGAGGCGTCGAGCGCGCCTTCTTCTGACTCCTCACTCATCACTCATCACTTGTCACTTCCTTCCTGTCACTTGTCACTCGTCACCTATCACTTTAGAATAAGCGCATCGAACCGCAGGGAAGGGTCCTCAGTAATTGGCGCAATCGGTCCCCGGAATCTAAACCGCTCAGGAGAAGACTGGATGTCACGATTACCATTTCGCTCGCTGGCGACGACGCTGACAATCATCTGCGTGCTGCTGTTGGTTGCCGCGCCGCGTAGCTCGGCACAAACTTTTCGCGGCACGGTTCTCGGCACCGTCACCGACCCGCAAGGCGCGGTTGTCGCCGGCGCGACCGTTACGGCCCGGAACCTTGATACAGGCATCGAGCGGTCTACCGTCACGGATGACGCCGGCAACTATTCGCTGCCTGAATTGCCGATTGGCCGCTATGAAGTCAAAGTGCAGGCCACCGGCTTTCGCGCCTATTCAATCACCGATGTCCGTGTTGAAGTCGCAAGCGAGCGCCGCGCCGATGCGCAGCTTTCGGTCGGCGGCTCGGATACCGTGACCATCACGGCCAACGCCGTGCAGGTCGAAACCACCGCCAACACGCTCGGCGGCACGATCTCTGGCAACACCGTGGTTGATCTGCCGATCAACGGGCGCGACTTCACGAAATTCCTGGTGCTGGTTCCCGGCGCGACCGGCGACCCGTCGGGGGCAACCGATTCGCCCGGCTCGTTCGGCCTGTTCAGCGCCAACGGCAATCGCGGGCGCTCGAACAATTACCTGCTCGACGGTACAGACATGAATGACGGTTATCGCAACCTGCCGGCCATCAACGAAGCCGGCGTCTTCGGCACGCCCGCAACCATTTTGCCGGTCGAAGCCATTGCCGAAGCGGCGGTGCTGTCGAACTTCGAAGCCGAGTACGGACGCAACTCCGGGGCGATTGTGAACCTGGTTACCAAGTCGGGCACCAACGGCATTCATGGCTCGGTGTTCGAGTTTCTGCGCGACAATAAGTTTGACGCGCGCAACTTTTATAACACCAAACCGAACCCGCAGACCGAATTCACCAATCATCAATTCGGCTTTGCCGCCGGCGGTCCCTTCGTTCGCAACCGCACCTTCTGGTTCACGGCTTACGAGGGCCAGCGCGAAGACGTCGGCTTAAACTCGGTAGCGCGAGTGCCTGACCCGCGCGAGATTGCCGCGCTCGGCGGCGCGACCAACCCGGTGATTGCCAAGCTGCTCCAGCGCAACCCCTGGCCGGCGCCGAACAACCCTGTGCCGCTGTTCGACCCGTCGCCGAATCTCTTCGTCACCGCGCCGGCGACCAACAATGTGGATAGCTTCATCGCCAAGCTCGATCATTCGTTCAATGAGAAGAACCAGCTCACCGGGCGCTATTACTTTGGCACGAGCGACCAGTCGTTCCCGCTGGCGATCCTGGCGGGCAACGTCTTGCCGGGCTTTAACACGGTTACGCCAACGACGGTTCACCTGGTGTCGCTGTCATACTTGAAAATCCTGTCGGCGCAGAAAGTCAACGAAGCGCGCTTCGGTTACAACCGCTTCGACGAAGGTTTCTTTCCTGAAGACAGCGATTTTGATCCCAGCTCGATTGGCTTGAACACAGGCATCAGCGGCCAGCAGGATTTCGGCCTGCCGTTCATTCGCATCCGCAATGACCCGAATTTTGGCTCGTCGCTGGCGTCGCTGGGCGCGACGCTCTCAGTGCCGCGCGCCCGCGTCGATACCAACTGGCATTTCATCGATAACCTGTCGTGGAAGTTCACACGCCATGACTTGAAGATGGGCTATGAATTCCGCCGCACCTTCGTGAATGCCTTCTTTGACGCAGGCTATCGCGGGCGGCTCGACTTCGCTTCGCTCGAAGATTTTCTTTCAGGCAGCTTGAGCGGCGGGCGCGCGGCGCGCGGCGATTCGCGGCGCAAGACGTTTCAGAACTCGCACGCCGGTTACTTGCAAGACACCTTCCGCTGGAGCAAAAGGCTGACGCTCAATCTCGGACTGCGCTATGACTACTTCGGCGTCATCGGTGAGAAGAACAATCTGTTGAGCAACTTTGATCTCCAGCGCGGGCTGGTTCAGGTCGGCACCGGAGGGCTTGATAAATTGTACGAGCGCGACCTGAACAACTTTTCGCCGCGCATCGGCCTGGCCTGGGACGTCAGCGGCAAAGGCAAGACGGTAGTGCGCGCCGGTTGGGGATTGTTCTACGACGCGTATTCGCAGGACTTCTTTGTCGGCCAGTTGCCGTTCAATACGTTTAACCCCGGCCCGGCTTATAATCCCGTCGGCCCGTCGCCGATCCTCTTCTCGTTTTCGACCGTGGATGTGATTCAGCCGGGGGTGCCGATCTTCACGGACTTTCTGGATTCGGATGTCTTCGCCGTTGACCGCCACATTCGCACGCCGTACGTGCAGAACTACAATCTGAACATTCAGCAAGAGCTGTTCAAGAACGTCGTCTTCGAGGTCGGCTACGTCGGCTCGGCGGGCGCCAAGCTATTCCGCTATCGCGACATCAATCAGCCGGTGAACCCGCGGGTTTCGACGGCGCGGCCATTTGATAATGGGCCGTTCGCGCCGTCGGGCGGCACCTTCTTTTATGTCAACCACCTGGAAACGACGGCGAACTCGAACTACTACGCGCTGCAAACCAGTCTCTCGCTGCGCGACCGTCATGGCTTTTCGACGCAGGTGATCTATACATGGTCGCATTCGATAGACAACGCCTCGGACGGCCAGGATTATGTAGCCAATGCCACACAGCCGGACAACAGCTTTCGCACCGACCAGGAGCGCGGCAACTCGAACTTTGACGTGCGCCACCGCTTCACCTGGACGTGGAGCTATCAGATACCGAGCTGGTGGAAGAAGCACCCCAGAGTGGGCGAAGGCTGGCAGGTGAACGGCATCGTCACGCTGCGCACCGGCAGCCCGTTTCATGTGAATTTGTTTGACGACTACAACGGCACCGGCGAATTCTTTCCGCGCCCAGACATTGTCGGCGATCCGTATGCCGGCACGCACGCGCCGGACAATTTCTTGAACCTCGCGGCGTTCAAAGTGCCTTGCACGCTCGACCCGACGGGCGACGGCAGCGCCGGCTCATGCATACCGGGCACGCAGCACTTTGGTAGCTTAGGTCGCAATTCGCTGAAAGGGCCGGGCTACAGCAACTTCGATTTTTCAATCTTCAAGACGACGCCGATCACCGAACGGGTCAAGGTGCAGTTGCGCGCTGAAATCTTCAACGTCTTCAACCACCCGAATTTCTCATCGCCGCTGCTGCCGGGCTTTTCCGCCGATGCCAGCTTCAACGGCATAGACCCGGTGACCGGGCACGGCATCGGCTTCCTGCCGATCACGGTGACGCCCGACGTTGGGATTGGCAACCCGTTCTTAGGCGGCGGCGGCCCGCGCAATATTCAGCTTGCATTCAAGCTGACGTTCTGATGAAATTCGCACAGGCTCAGTGGAAGGAATCAAGTACCCGCAATCTGAAAGGAGACTGCAACAATGAAAAGAGCAATGATCTATTTGAGCATGGCGCTGATGTTGATCGGCGCGGCGGTGGCGGCAAGTGCCGCACCGAGCGACAAAGAGGTGACGCTCAAGGGCGAGATCATCGATCAGCCGTGCTATGACAAGGGTGGCAAGAAGGGCGAAGAGCACAAGGCTTGCGCCCTGTCGTGCGCCAAGCGCGGCAATCAGATGGCGATTCTCGAAGACGGCACCAGCACCGTTTATTCGATTGAAGGCGACTACGCCGAGAACAAGAATGAAAAGCTCATTCCTTTCGTCGCCGAGAGCGTCGAGATCAAAGGCACGGTGAGCGAAAAAGACGGCAAGAAGTATCTGACTATCACTTCGATCAAGAAGGCCGACACCAAATAACTCTCCACTGTACGGAGGCCGCACGCCAACGTGCGGCCTCCGCCACATCCCTCTCGCCATTTCCCCGAACCAGAGCCGTTTTCGATAGCGTTTGCTGTGTAGCGCCATCTGTTGGATTGCGCTACATCCAGTTGAAATCCGAACTAAAAGGAACCTGTCACGACAGCGCGCGTTTCGTAGCCTGTAGAGCGTTGTGTCGGCAAATTGTGGCGATTCATCTCACCCACCACAGCGGAGGGCCTTATGCCTATCAAGCTCCTGGCGGTCATGCTCGTGTTGTCTCTTGCCGGTTCCGCATTCGCCAATACCAAGCAAACCGATTTGTCGGCGCTCGCTCGGCAAGCGGTGTCTGAAAATGCCGGTGAAGCCGCGACCGCTATTCATGCCTTGCGCGGTGAAGGGGCCGCGGGACTCGAAGCATTCCTGGTGACGCACGCCGACGCCATCCAGGCCCGCCGACTGGAGATCGCTTCGCCGCATGCGCCCGCAGCCAGCCCGTCCTGGCGGCGCGTCAGCGAAGCGATGGACGCGATTGCGGGCCAGAAAGACAGTTTCGCCGCGGCGCTCTACTGGCACACAGACTTCGAGCAAGCCCGCATGGCGGCGCAACAGAGCGGCAAGCCGATCTTGTCGCTGCGCTTGCTTGGCCGCCTCGACGAAGACCTCAGTTGCGCCAACAGCCGCTTCTTCCGCCTGACGCTTTACGCCAATCAAGAAATCTCGCGCCTGCTCCGCGAGAGGTATATCTTACACTGGCAGTCGGTGCGGCCCGTGCCTCGGGTGACGATTGATTTCGGCGATGGCCGGCGGCTTGAGCGCACGCTGACCGGCAACAGCATTCATTATGTGCTCGATAGTCGGGGCCGTGTAGTTGATGCATTGCCGGGACTCTATGGTTCGCAGGCTTTCCTGCGCGAGTTGATCCGCGCAGCGAATGTTGCGGATCAGGTAGGGGCTGCGCCGACGATGGAGGCGCGCGCGGCCTTGCTGCGCGACTACCATAACGCCCGCTTGCAGGAGCTTGCTGTGGAGTGGCCGAACGATCTGGCGCGGGCCGGCGTCAAGCTGGCCGCGCCGCAAGCGGCAGCACCAGCGAGTACGGAGCCCACCCGCCCACCGCGCGCCGAAGTCGCCGCCCGCGCCGCTATGACCAAGATGCTCGTCGCCGAACGGCCCATCCTGCGCGGCATCTCGACTGCGCCGCGCCTGCTCGACGCGCAGCCCGAAGACGCCGGCTGGGCGCGCCTCGCCGCCTTGCACGCCGAGGAAGCGAGGCTTGATGCCGCAAGCCGCGCGCTGGTTCGCAGCAAGAACCTTTCGCGGTTCGCCAACGACGGCGAATGGCAGCGCACTCTTACGGCGCTTGAGCGAGCCATCGCAATAGACACGGTGCGTAATGAATATCTCTTTCGGCGGACGCTGCACGAGTGGCTGGCGGATGCGGCGGCAGCAGACGACCTGGCGGCCTTGAACGAGCGGGTTTATGCGACGTTGTTTTTAACGCCCTCGTCAGATAAGTGGCTCGGGTTGTTCCCCGGCGACAGCTTCACCGGCATCGAAAATGACGGCATGAAGGAAATGATGAAGTATGAATGATGAACGATGAATTAAGGAGACAAGTCCCATTGCGGTGGACGCAAACTCCGGCAGTTCATCATTCATCATTTCTCATTCATCATTTTTTATGACGCCAGCTCGGCGACGGCGCGCACCGCATCAAGGCTCGACGTACCGCAGATCAACGTCTTGACGCCGGCCTCACGCCACATCGCCAGTTGATCTTTGATGCGCTCGCGCGGGCCACAGAGCGCGACTTCATCAACCAGCTCGTCCGGCACGGCGGCGATAGCTTCATGCTTCTTGCCGCTGAGGTACAAATCCTGAATTCGCGTTGCCGCGTCTTCATAACCGTAACGCCGCGCCAGATCGTTATAGAAATTCTTGCCGCGCGCTCCCATGCCGCCGACGTAGAGCGCGAGGTTCGGCTTGACCTGCTGCCGGCAAGCATTCACGTCATCGCCCATCACCACCGAGACCGTCGGCGCGATGTCGAGATCATCAAGCGTCTTGCCATCGGTGCGCCGCGCCAGCCCTTCGTCGAGCGAGGCGCGAAAGACCTCCATGCGCTTCGGGGAGAAGAAAACCGGCAGCCAGCCATCGGCAATCTCTGCCGCGAGCGCGACATTCTTTGGGCCAATCGCCGCCAGGTAGATGGGAATGTCCGGGCGCAAGGGGTGGACGATCAGCTTAAGCGGCTTGCCCAAACCGGTGCCGCCGCTGACCGGGATGTCATAGTACTCGCCGTGGTGTTCAAGCGGTCCCTCGCGCTTCAAGATCGTTCGCACGATATGGACGTATTCGCGCGTTCGCGTCAGTAGTTTTCCATAGACGACGCCGTGCCAGCCTTCGACGACCTGTGGCCCCGACACGCCGAGTCCTAAGAGAAAGCGGCCTCCGGTCAACAGGTCGACCGTCGCGGCGGTCATCGCCGCCATCGCCGGCGTGCGCGCAGGTATCTGCATGATGGCCGTGCCGACGCGGATGCGTTCGGTTCGCGCCGCCAGCCATACGAGCGGACTTACGGCGTCTGATCCCCATGCTTCCGCCGTCCACAGCGAATCGTAACCGAGCCGCTCGGCTTCTTGCGCAAGCTGAATGTTGTTGGCGGGGCCAGAGCCCCAGTAGCCAAAGTTGAGTCCCAGTCGCATAAGCTCTCCGAAGAAAAGCGCGGGACAGCAACGCCCCGCGCTTTCGTCTTGTGCAGTTGATTACTTTTAGTCGGCTTGCGCTGCCTGCTCGGCCTTGCGGTCATTGAACGTCAACGCGAAGAAGAGCGCCACGGCGGCGGCAAAGACTGCCGGTATCCACCAGATGGCTTTCCAGTCATAAACCGGCCTGCCCGCTGCCGAGGTTTTCGTAAACGCTTCGACGAGATAACCCGCGATCACCGTGCCCAGTCCGAGGCCGACGCCATACGTCACCAGCGTGATGAATCCCTGCGCGCTGGCGCGCACGTCGCGCGATGCCTTCTTGTCTACGTAAATCTGGCCAGTGACAAAGAAGAAGTCGTAACAGACGCCGTGCAGCAGGATGCCGGCATAGAGCATCCATTCGAGCGGGCCGAGGTTGCCGGTGGCGAAGAAGGCGTAGCGCACTACCCATGCCAGCATGCCGACCAGCAGCATCTTCTTGACGCCGAGCCGCGCAAAGAAGACCGGCATCAAAATCATGAAACCGACTTCCGACATCTGCCCGAGGCTCTGCTTGGCGGCGACTCCTTGCATGCCCAGGTCGTTCAGGTAGAGGTTGGTGAAGCTGTAATAAAAGGCTAGCGGGATCGAAATCAGCAGCGAGCAGAGCACGAAGATGAAGAACGACTTCTGCTTCATCAGCCGCAGCGCTTTCAAGCCGAGGACTTCGCCGGCGCTGATCTTCTTGCCGGCGTTCTGTGGCGGCGTGCTCGGCAAGGTGAACGAGTACAGCCCCAAGATAAACGAGGCGAGGGCCGCCATCTTCAAAGGTACGGCGGTGCGCTCGACCCCCTCGCCGTAAGACTTCGTGAGGATGAACGAGATGACCAGGCCGGCGACGATCCAGCCGAGAGTGCCCCAGACGCGCACCTTGGGGAATTGCTGCTCCGGCGTGTCCATCTGGCGGAACGAGATGGCGTTGACCAGCGCCAGCGTCGGCATGTAAGTCAGGTTATAAAGCAGCAGGCCGAAGAGCAGCGGCCCGAACGCCGTCA
>JBJMGU010000245.1:0-33509 GCA_045807765.1 Blastocatellia bacterium | reverse complement strand
CAGGCGCCTGCTGGCGGCTTCAAAGTTATCGAAGAAGCGAGCTAGCGCCGCCTGACAGCAATTTTGGGTCGAGAGCAGGGCGAGGACAAAGTCACAGATGGCGTTACGTTGATGGCCGTGTGCGTTGTCAAAGATCAAGTTGATATACTCAAGCAGGCGAGTTGGAGTAGAGTTTTGAGCTTTCACAACCCAATTCTCTACAGAGTGAATAACTCATTCCACTCGCCAAATTCCAAATGTGTCCAGACATCAGGTCGATAACCATATTTTTCTGGCTTTTTTTGCTGCGCGTGCTCTTACGCCGGCAATGGCTGATCGTCAGTGTTGCGAGTTTGCTCATTGCGGTTCCGCAAAATGCGCAGGCATTTGCTTATCGGCCCTTCTTCGCCGTGCCGGCGATTATTTTGCTGACTGCCTGTGCGGTTTTCTTATGCAACCGCTTTGGATTGGTTGCAACGATTGCCGCTATACTTGCCTTTATTTTTTTAGGCGGGTTCCCCCTTACACCCAACTTTTCCGCCTGGTATTTTAGCATCGGCTTGATTGGGCCGCTAATGGTGCTGGCGCTGGGAGTCTACGGCTTCTACACTTCGCTCGGCGGCCAGCCGCTCTTTACCGGCAAGCTGCTGGAAGAGTGATCGAACCGCTCAGCGAATCAAGAAGGTGAAGAAGCGCGTCGCCGCCACTTTCACACGGGCGAGTCGTGCCCGCGCGCTCTTAAACACGCGGCGCTCTTCCATCTCACCAAAAATCGAATAGGCCACCGGCGTCACCAACAACGTCAGCAGCAAACATAGGCTCTGCCCGCCGATGATCGTCACCGCAATCGCCGAGCGCTGCGCCGAGCCTGCGCCGATGCCGATGGCTGTCGGGATCAAGCCCGCGACAATCGAAAATGTCGTCATCAGGATGGGCCGCAAGCGCACGTGATTCGCTCGCAGGATCGCTTCGCGCAAAGCGACGCCTTCCGAGCGCAGCTTGTTGGTGTAATCCACCTGAAGGATGCCGTTCTTTTTAACGATGCCTAACAGCAGCAAGACGCCGAGCGCGCTCCACAGGTTCAAGGTGCGTCCCGTCAGCCACAGCGACAAGAGGGCGAACGGAATCGATAGCGGCAGGCTCAGCATGATCGTGAACGGATGCAGGAAGCTCTCGAACTGCGCCGCCAGCACCATGTACATGAAGATGGATGCCAGCAGGAAAGCGATAATCAGGTTGGTCGTCGTCTCGTCCAACACCTTGACCGAGCCGAGAAAGCGATACGAGAAGCCCGGCGGCATGCCGACGCCTTTGATGATCTCTGTGGTCGCGCGCGCCGCCTGGTCAAGCGGAAAGTCGGACGCGATGTTGGCATTCACCGTCACCTGAAACTGGCGGTTGAAACGTTCGATGCGCGACGGGCCAAGCCCTTTCTCAATAGTTGCGAGACTGTCTAAGCGAACCTGCCCGACCTTTGTCGAGGGAATCATCAAGCGCGCCAGCATCTCGCGGTCGCGCTGCTGTTCGGGCAGTAGCTGCATGGTCACGTCGTACTGTTCGTCGCCTTCTTTGTAGACCGAGATTTGATCTTCGCCCGAAATCATCAAGCGCACGGCGCTCGCTACGTCGGCGGCGCGCACCCCCAAGTCCGAGGCGCGCTGGCGGTCAATCTTCACCTGTAGCTCAGGATTATTGAGGCTCAAGGTCGGCTCGACATCGAGCAGTCCAGGCACCTGGTGCATACGGTCGGCCACCTGCTTCGACAGGTCGGCGGCTTTCTGAAAGTCTGGGCCGAGTATCAGCGCGCGAATTGGAAAGTAAGTCTCGCCGCCGCCGAGCGCCGACGGGATGATCACCTTGCTGCGCAGGTTGCGATACTCTGCGCAAATCTTGCGAATCTTTGCCGCGACATCAAGGTTGGTGGCTTGGCGTTTGGAAACGTCAACCAGACGCACGTAGATGTGATTGTGGCTCGACAGCCCTTCGTGAATGAAAGGGTTGACGAACTCGACTTCGGGAACCTCTGCCTTGAAGCGGTCGCTGATCTCGACGGCCATCTTTGACGTGCCTTCAATCGAAGTGCCTTCGGGCCAGTTCATCGAAACCGTCAGCTCGCTTTGATCATCGGGCGGAATCCAATCGCGCCCGACCATCGCGTTGAGCGGGAAGCTCAAGGCGAAGGTCGCGAGCGCCACAGTGATGACGACGATGCGGTGATTGAGCGACCACACCAGCATGCGCCCGTAGATGCGATCAACCCAGGCGAAGAAACGTGAATCTTTCGACGTGTGGCCATGCGCTTCGCCTTCGGGGGACTCGGCTATGGTTTCCGCGGCACCGACCGGCGCGTCGCTCGCGGTTTCATCGCGCTTGCTTCGCAGGCGGCGCAGCATGCGCGAGCTGAGCATCGGCGTCAGCGTGAACGAAACCAGCATCGAAACCATAATCGAGAACGCCATCGTCCAGCCGAACTGATTGACGTAGCGCCGCGCATAGCCGTTCATAAAGGCGATGGGCACAAAGATGATCACCAGCGAGATGGTCGTCGCAATGACCGCCAGAGTAATCTCTTTGGTCGCGACGATGGCCGCCTCTTTTGGCTCAAAGCCTTTCTCTTCGATGTAGCGGACGATGTTTTCCAGCACGACGATGGCGTCATCAATAACGATGCCGACGGCCAGAGTCAGGGCCAGCAACGTCATGTTGTTCAGCGTGAAGTCCATCGCCTTGAGCAGCGTGAAGGTCGCGATGATCGAAGTCGGAATCGCCACCGCTGCAATCAACACCGAGCGGAAGCTGCGGATGAAAAACAGCACGACCAGACTGGCCAGCAACGAGCCGAACAGCAGATGCTCTTCGAGCGAAGCGACCGAGGCGTTGATGAACTCCGACTGGTCGCGGATGATGCGGATGGTGACGCCCGATGGCAATGACTTCTGAATCTCCGCGAGCTTGCGCTTAACGGCACCGATGATCTTGACAGTGTTGGTGCCCGACTGGCGGCGCACGTCGAGGGTGACGGCCTGCTTGCCATCAATCTGATTCCAGGTGCGCGGCTCGGCGAAGCTGTCTTCGACGCGGCCCACGTCGTTGACGCGGATGGGCGCGCCGTCGACATTGGCGACGATGATGTCGCCAAACTGCGAGATCGCGTCAATGCGCCCAAGAGTGCGGATGCCCATCTCGGATTCGCCACGGATGATGCGCCCGCCGGGGATTTCGATGTTCTCGTTCTGCACGGCGCGCTGCACCTGATTGATCGTCAGGCCGTGGGCGTTCAACTTCTCGGCGTCGAGATAAAGACGGATCTGTCGCTCGCGCCCGCCTGTGAGGCTGACTTCGCCGACGCCGTCTACGGTTTCGAGCACGCGCTTGATCTGCTTGTCGGCAATCTCGCTGGTCTCGCGCAGGCTTCGGTCACCGGCGATAACCAGCGAGATGACCGGGTCGGCGTCGGGGTCGGCCTTTTGAATGATGGGCGGCAGGATGTTGGGCGGCAATTGACGGAGCGCTCCTGCAACCTTTTCGCGGACGTCTTGGGCGGCGCTTTCGATCTCGCGTTCGAGAACGAACTTGCATTGGATGCGGGCGTTGCCTTCGGTCGCCGTCGAACTCAGCTCGTCGAGGCCGCTGATCGTGCTAACCGCTTCCTCGAGCGGCAGGACAACCTGCGTGGTGACCTCTTCGCTGGTCGCGCCGGGCAAGCGAATGTTGATGGTGACGGTCGCCGGGTCGGCTTTCGGGAACAGGTCAACACCGAGGTCGCGGAACGAGAAAACGCCGAGCACGACCAGAAAGGTAATCAACATCACGGCGAAGACCGGACGCTTGACGCACAATTCAGCAAGTGACATCGTTCGACCCCATTAAAAAACAGCAGCCTACGGGACGATTTCGACGGTGGCGCCGTCTTTAAGCTCCTGGCCTTTTGCCGGCAGCGCAATCCGCTCGCCCTCGCGCAATCCCCCGGTGATCTCAACCTCGTCGCCGGCGCGCTCACCGAGCTTCACCTCTTTCTCTTTGAGCGTGTTGCCTTCGATGACGAAGAGCTTGTAAACGCCGTAGACGTACAGCAGCGCATCCTGCGGCACGAACAGCGAGTTGGCGACGTAGCTCGACGGGATCGTCGCCTTAACGAAGAAGCCCGGCTTCAGCGTGTTGTCGTGGTTTTCGATCAAGGCTTCGACTTCAAAGGCGCGGGTCTGCTGATCCACTGAAGGATTGATACGGGTGATCTTTCCCTTGAAGGCGCGGTCGGCGTAGGCCTCGACGGTGACTGTCACCTCCTGGCCTTCGTGAACCCAGGCGGCCATCTTTTCGGGAACTTTCAAACGCACGCGCAGCGGGTCTATGTTGACGATGACCATCACCGGCGTCTGCACTTTCAGGTACTGGCCCTGTGTGACGCTGCGCTCTTTGACCTGGCCGGCGAACGGCGCGCGGATTGTCGAATCGCTCAGCTTCTTCTGCGCCAATCGCGTCGAGGCGCGCGAGCCGGCGAGCTGCGCACGCATGTTCTCGACTCCCTGAACCGCCAGATCGTAAGCGGCGCGCGCCACGTTGTAGCGCGATTCGGCTTCGTCATAATTCTGGCGCGGCAGCACGCCCTGTTCATAGAGCGCCTTGGCGCGGCGGTATTTCTGCTCGGCGTCGGCCAGATCGGCGGCGGCGCGCTTGACTTCGGCAGCGGCGCGCATATCTTTCAGATCGTCGTTGTCGTCGCTGATGCCGAGCCGTGCCCGCGCCTGTCGCAAAGCGGCGCGCTGCTGTTCTAAAGCCAGCTCCAACTCGGCGGGCGCAACCTTGACGATGGGCTGGCCGGCGGTGACGCGGTCGCCGACATCTGCGAGAACACGCTCGACCCGGCCTTCGACTTCCGAGCTGACCGTGACCTCTTCATAGGCAAACAGCGAGCCGACCGACTCGATATTGCGGCGAATCGGCTTCATCGCAATGGCAAGCGCGCGGACGCTGACCAGGCGTGCGGCGCTGGCGCTTTCGATGGTCTTGCCTGACGACGTTTTTGAGCAGGCGGCAGAGGCGAGCGCCGCCAAAGTAATGAAGGTAACGATCAGCGCGCGGCGGGCGCTGCCGCGGGGCAGTCGCGTGGCGGCGGTCTGAAATGCACGACCGGGCATAAGCTTCCTTTCCAAATGGCTGCGAGTCCTAAGAACCGAATCGGCAAAGATCATACATCAGCCGAAGTCAGAATGCGAAGGCCGCGCTTTGATTGTGATCCCGCACACGCTGATGCCATCGCCGCTGCGCGGAAAGATCATCAGCGCGGCGGCTTGATCGCCGCTCGCTCACATCGCGGCTAGGGAAACGGCTCCGGCTTTGATATATTTCTGAGCCGGACGCGCAATCGCTTTAACACGATTATCGGTGGAAAAGACGTTTAGCGGAGGAGCAAGCTGATGATTATGATCCAGGCATTCGATGGCGGTGAATTTGAAGCTTATCTGGCCGAGCCGGCGAGCGGCAAAGGGCCGGGCATCGTCTTGATCCAGGAGATTTTCGGAGTGAACGATGTCATGCGCGACATCGCCGATCACTATGCCGGGCTGGGCTTCGTCGTGATGTGCCCAGACCTCTTCTGGCGGCAGCAGCCGGGCATTCAGTTGACCGATAAGACGGACGCCGAGTGGGCGCGCGCCTTCGAGCTTTATAAGGGACTGGACGAAGCCAAAGCCGTAGACGATGCGGCGGCGACAATGAAGGCGCTGCGCGCGCATACGGCCTGCACGGGGCGTGTCGGAGCGGTCGGTTACTGTCTCGGCGGCAAGCTCACCTATCTGCTCGCCGTGCGCCACGACCCGGATTGCGCCGTGGGTTATTACGGCGTCGGCATCGAAAACGCGCTTGATGAAGCCAAGAACCTGCGCGGCCCGCTGACCCTGCACATCGCCGGCAAAGATCAGTTCTGCCCGCCCGAAGCGCAGGCGAAGATTCACGCGGCGCTCGATTCGCACCCGCTGGTGACGCTCTACGATTACCCCGAACAGGATCACGCCTTCGCGCGCGTCGGCGGTGAGCATTACGACCCTGAGTCAGCAGAGCTGGCGAACCTGAGAACGCTCGAATCGTTCGTCCGCAACCTGATCGGAAGACAGTCATGAGCGTGTCTTTATCTGATCTCTGGGACGAACACCTCAAGCATGAATTCGCCACCCGCGACACCGAAGCGACGCTGGCGACGATGGTCGAGGATGCGTATGTCAACCACGTGCCGGTGATGACCGGCGGCGTCGGGCGCGAGCAATTGCGCGAATTTTACTCGGTGCGCTTTATCCCGCAGATGCCGCCCGACACGCGCACGACGCTGGTTTCGCGCACGGTTGGTAATGATCGCCTGGTCGAAGAGATGGTCTTCGAGTTCACCCACACGATCAATATGGATTGGATGCTGCCGGGCATTGCGCCGACCGGCAAAAGCGTCCGTGTGCCGCTGGTCGCCATCGTCCATTTCCGCGACGGCAAACTCGCGCACGAGCACATCTACTGGGATCAGGCATCGGTGCTGGCGCAGATCGGCCTGCTCGACACCGAACGGCTGCCGGTCGTTGGCGCCGAGTCGGCGGAGAAAGTGCTTGACCCAAGCCTGCCTTCGAACCAATTGATGGAACGCGCCAATCGTTGATCGAAACGGACGCCGCGAGTCAGCCGCTTCTAAAACAAACAAACGTACAGCAACCTGGCCCTGGCGCTCATCAAACAGCGTCAGGGCTTCTCGCTTTGCAGGCAACTTTGGCTTGACAATCACCAATCTAAGCTATATAAATTTTATATAAGATTTATATGTTTGAGCAGATGAGAAAAGCGATGCAGAAGACGAAAGTGAGAACCTTTTCAGCGACCGAGCGCGATTTGGCGATGCTCGATGCCGTCGCCCAATATCACGGCTTGAATAAGAGCGCGACGATTGCCAGCCTCGTGCGCAAGGAGTTTTGGAGAGTCTTCCCCGCCGGCACCGGCTCGATCAAGCCGGATCGCGGGGCCAAAGTGGAGGGCAAATGAGCACAGCATTCATCAATCTTCATTCGAGCGCCGCGGCGCAGGCCGATTATTCGGCGCTCATCCAAGAAATCCGCGAGCTGGCCCGGCAGCGCCGCGCCCTCATCCTGGCGCACAACTACCAGGCGCCCGAAGTCCAGGACGCTGCCGATGTCACAGGCGACAGCCTGGGACTGGCGCTCGAAGCGCAGCACACCGACGCCGAATTGATCGTTTTCTGCGGCGTTCACTTCATGGCGGAATCGGCGAAGATTCTCAACCCGGAAAAGAAAGTCCTGCTGCCGAATCTATCCGCCGGCTGCTCGCTTGCCGATTCGATCACCCCTGAAAGCCTTCAGGAGTGGAAAGACCGCTACCCCGATCACACCGTTGTCACCTATGTGAATTCGACCGCCGAGGTCAAAGCCATGAGCGACATCTGCTGCACCTCAGCCAATGCGGTCTCGGTGATTCGCAGCCTGCAAACAGATAAAATCCTGTTCACGCCTGACCGCAATCTCGGCAACTGGGTCAAGCGACAGGTGCCCGAAAAAGATATCGTCATCTACGACGGCGCTTGTCCGACGCACGATGTGCTGCGCGGCGCCAACGTCAGCCGCGTGCGCTCGGCCTTCCCCGACGCCGTCGTCATGGCGCATCCCGAATGCCGCGAAGACATCATCGCGCTGGCCGACGAAGTCTGCTCGACAACAGCGATGGTCGGGCGCATTGCCAACTACCCGAACACCAAGACCTTCATCGTTGCGACCGAAAGCGGCATCGTCCACCAGATGAAGAAGCGCTATCCCGACCGCGATTTCGTCATGGCCGACGGATGTATTGGCTGCCGCCTGCATTGCCCGTACATGAAGATGATCACCCTCGCCAACGTCAAGCGCTCGCTCGTCGAAGACAAGTTCGAAATCACCGTAGAGCCGGATGTGATGGAAGGGGCGCGCCGCGCCCTTGAGCGCATGCTCGCCGTGCCGCGGGATAACTAAGCGGGGGCCAGGGAGACGCGGGGACGCGGCGACACGGAGACACGGCGAGGGAAAGACAGAGATGAACCACTCATCTTTCCCCGCGTCCCCGCGTCGCCGCGTCCCCGCGTCTGCTCACCCTGTGCTAGAATAATTCAAACTTTCGCGCCGCCCGCGCGGTCTAAGGTTCTGGGTAATTAGCAGGCCGAGGTTTGTAATGATAAAGAAGCTATCCATCGCCCCGATTTTACTGGTGATCGTCGCAGGGTTTGCCGCCGTGAGCGTCAGCGCGCAGGTGCGGACGCGCGCCAATCCTCTATTGAGAGAGCCGCGCGTCGACAGCGCCGACGCCGGCGACCCGCAATTTGGCCGTCGCCGCCCCTTCCCGCCCGGCGGCGTTAATCGTCCGCCGCTCAACAATCCGCAGGCGAACCGCCAGCCGGGAGCCAATCAAGCGAGAAAGCAGCGGCTACAGCAGATGCTCATGCAGCGCCTCGATCTCAGGCCGGAACAGCGCATGCGAATGCAGAAGATTCGCCGCAGTCACGACGATGAAGTGATCAGCGCGGGTCGGCGCTTGCGGCAGGCGCGCGCCGCGCTCGACCGCGCCATCATGAGCGAGAGCTACAACGAAGACGCCGTGCGCCGCGCCACCGAAGAACTGGCCGCCGCGCAGGCCGACAAGATTCGCCTGGAAGCGCGCATTCGCTCGCAGGTGCGCGGCGTGCTGACCAGCGAACAGGTGCTTGAATTCAACCGCCTCCAGCGCGAGCTGCGCCGCGAGATGCAACAGCAGAAGCGCGGCATGCAGCAGGACCGCACGGGGCCGGCAGAGCCATTAGTCCCGACCTCGCGACCGCCGCTCGATGACGACGACTTTGATCTGCTCAGCCTGCTCGTTTTCGAGAATTGATTTCCTCTCCATCACCATTTGGGCGCGACGGATGATTGCTCAATCAATCATTCGCCGCGTCTTTTGATTTTCGCTGGCTGGACAGAGCCGAATGGCGGCCATTAGAATTCAAGGCTGTACTTTTCACGAAATTCATAGTTGAGGGAGGAAGGATGGAAGAGCAGGAGATTACCTACCACGCGGTCGAGAAAGACGGCGTCGTCACAGCGATCTGGGAGATGCAGGGCCGCAAGCACCTGCGCACGATTGACCCGCGCAGCGAAGAGGGCCGCCGCATCCTCGGCGCTTACACGATAGACGAACACGAACACGCGCACGCCGCCGAGCAGGGCGAAGTGGCGCAGTAAGCCAGCATTCTTTATCGTCAGTTACTGGTGCTGACCGGTTGATGCGTTATCGATTGAGGGGCGGGCGCGTTGTCTGCCCCTCAACTATCCACCGTCTGCGCTGGCCGCTGACTTGTACCCACCCGACAAGCACCACTCACCGCACCGATCATCGAAAGGACGTGCCCGTGTCTATCGTGCTTGAGCAGATCACTAAGCGGTACGGCAACCAGTGGGTCGTGGATAACGTCGCGCTTGAAGTCGCCGACAAAGAGCTGTTCGTGCTGCTCGGCTCGTCGGGCAGCGGCAAGAGCACGATCCTGCGCATGATCGCCGGCCTTACGGACCCGACCAGCGGGCGCATACTGCTGCATGGCCGCGACGTGACCCACCTGACGCCGCAGAAGCGCGGCACCGGTTTCGTCTTTCAGAACTACTCGATCTTTCGCCACATGACGGTCGCCGAGAATATTGAGTTCGGGCTGAAGATTCGCAAGTCACCAAGAGAGGAGCGGACGCGGCGGCGCGACGAGTTGCTAGAGTTGGTGGGGCTGGCGGGCCTCGGCAGCCGTTACGCGCACCAACTGTCGGGCGGCCAGCAACAGCGCGTCGCGCTGGCGCGGGCGCTCTGTTACGAGCCGGGCGTCTTGCTCTTAGACGAGCCGTTCGGCGCGCTCGATGTCAAGATTCGCGCCCAACTGCGGCGCAGCCTGAAAGAGATTCAGCGGCGGCTCGGCGTCGCGACCATCCTGGTGACCCACGATCAAGAGGAAGCCTTCGAGCTGGCCGACCGCATCGGCGTGCTGGAGAATGGGCGGCTGCTGGAAGTTGGCGACGGCGAAGATTTGTATGCCAAACCGCGCTCGCTCTTTGCGGCGACTTTTCTCGGCGCGGGCACAGTGCTGGTTGGGCGCGCCGAAGCGGGTCGCGCGCGCTTTGGCTCGCTGGCGCTGCCCATTCCCGAAGACACGCCTCACGAAGACGGGGCGCGCGTTCAATTGCTCTTTCGTCCTGAGCAGGTCGCGCTGGCGACTGACGACCCGCCCGGTGAACTGCCCTTGCTCGGTCAGGGCGAGATCATTGAGCAGAACTTCACCGGCCCGCTGCGCCGTGTGCGATTGCGCCTGCCGCGACTCGAAGCGGCACGCCAACTGGCGCCGCCGTTGCCGTTCGGCGAAGAAGACATGTTGATCGATGCGGCGCTGCCGTCAGAAGTCGAACTCGATGGCGAGCAGTTATGGGTGGCGCTACGCGGCTGGACGATCCTCAAACAACCAGAGCCGCGCCTGCTGGTTTATGACATCGGGCAAGGCTCGACTTCGCCATTACAGTTGACGCGCTTGCTCGCCGACAAGCTGCGGGCGACCGCCACCGTGCTTACCGTCGCCGAAAATCCCGAGGGCGCTGAAAGTCTGCGCTCGACACTCGGCGCGCGGCAGCAGAGCGCCGGGCTAATGGACGCGGCTTTACAGATTCGTTATGGGAATACGACCGAGCAGATCGCCGCGGCGCATGCCGAAGCGATTTACGAGATGCTGGTGATGTCGCCGCAGCCGCGCGCCGGGCGATTGCGGGCGCGGGCGGCGCATCGGCAGTTACGCGAAGCGCGGGCGGCGCGACAACTGGGTGATGCGCTATTGACGGCGCTTGAGCGCACGGACGTGCCGGTGCTGGTCGTCAAAGGAGAGCGCGCAAAGCTGGAGCGCCTGTTGATCTGCACGGCGGCGGGCGAACCTGGCAAGAGCGACGTGAAGGCCGGCGGGCGGCTGGCGCGTCGGCTGGGCGCGCAGACGACGCTCCTCTTTGTGACCGGAGACACGGACGATGTCAACGCCTTGACGCGCCAGCATCTGAATCAGGGCGCGGCCACTCTGCGGGCAATGGATGTCCCTTGCGACGTGCGCGTGCGCATGGCTGGAACGCCGGTCGAAGGCATTCTCGCCGAAGCCGCGGCGGGCGATTATGACTTGATCGTCATCGGCTTTCACGGGCCGCGCTCGCATGCCTTCTACAAGTTCAACGACGTCATGCTGCGCGTGCTCGAACAGGCCGACCGCCCGGTACTGGTCGTGCCGACCGACAGAATGTGAGAGTCAGGAGCGAGGTAGGAATTGACAAGCCCCGACGAAAAGCAACGCACACGACAGATCATCGCGCGCTTGCGACGCGCTTATCCCGACGCGCATTGCAGCCTGAACTACAGCAACCCGCTTGAGCTGCTGGTCGCTACCATCTTGTCAGCGCAATGCACCGACGAGCGCGTCAACCTGGTCACTGCCGACCTCTTCAGGAAGTACCGCAAGGCCGAAGACTATATCAACGTTGAGCCGGCGGAGATGGAGCAAGATATTCGCTCGACAGGCTTTTACCGCAACAAGGCGAAAGCCATTCAAGGCGCGTGTCGCCTGCTCATCGAGCGCCACAACGGGCGCGTGCCGGCGACTTTTGATGAGTTGCTTGAGCTGCCGGGCGTGGCGCGCAAGACGGCGAACGTCGTGATGGGCAACGCCTTCGGCACGGCGGCAGGCGTCGTCGTTGACACGCACGTCGGGCGACTGTCGCAGCGGCTCGGGCTGACCGCCAACCAACAGCCGGAAAAGATCGAGTGTGATCTGATGGCGCTCGTGCCTCAGAAGGACTGGGTTGATTTCGCGCACCTGTTGATCTATCACGGGCGCGCGGTCTGCAAAGCGCGCAAGCCCGAATGCCCCAGTTGCACGCTCGAAGACCTCTGCCCGTCGTCGCTGCTCAAGACCTTGTAGCGCAATCTATCGGATTGCGCTACAACTTCGACGCCCTGGTGCGGCTAGGCGATAATGCCGCGCATGTGCTGAATCTTACTCTCAGGAGAAATCTGAATGGCGAAAAAACAGACGCAGATCACCGTACGTGTGATTGCCAAAGACGGCAAGTTTCTGGGCGACGACATCGGCGGCTCGCTCATCACCATTTATAATGTACAGACCGGCGAGCTGCTGGCTAAGGGTTACACCAAAGGCGGCTCAGGCAACACCACCGAGATCATGCAGACGCCGCGCATGTGGAGCCAGTCGATCCCAACCGATGGCGCTTCTGATTACACCGCTCGCCTTGATCTCGATGAGCCGTGCCTGATCGAAGTCACCGCTTATGGCCCGCTCGGCGGCTTGCAATCAACTCATAAAGTATCGGCGACGCAGTGGGTGATTCCCGGCAAGGACATCACCGGCGGCGACGGCTTTTTGCTGGTGATGCCCGGACTGCTGGTGCAGGTCGTCGAGCCGATCACCCACCTGAATCTCTCCAGCCTGCCGGCGCAGATTAATTTTGCCGCCAACGTGACAATGATGTGCGGCTGCCCAATCAGCCCCGGCGGCGTCTGGGACAGCAAGGATTTTGAAGTCGGCGCGCAGATCAGAAAAGAGGGCCGCATCATCGATGAGATCAAGCTTGCCTACGCCGGCGAGGTCAGCCAGTTCAAGGGCATCTATACGCTCAAGCGCAAGGGCTACTACGAAGCCGACGTCTATGCGTACCAGCCCGGCACGGGTAACACCGGCACAGGCCGCGTGACCTTTTTCTATATGCCGCCATCGAAATAGTCAGGCGCTCGACCGGTCGTGTCTGACCCGTTAGCTTGACTCAACGATGACGGCATCAGCTTCGATCTCGACGAGCCATTCGGGATCGATGAAGCGCACGACCTGCATCACGGTGTTTGCCGGACGGATGTCTTTGAAGAACTCGCCGTGAACTGCTGCTATGGCTTGCCAATCTTCGATGCGCGTCAGCAGAATGCGCGTGCGCGTGATATCGTCCAGGCTAGCGCCGAGTTGTTCGAGCGCCGCCTGGACGATCTCGAAACAGCGACGCGCCTGCGCCGCTGCATTGCCTGGGGCGACGGTCTTGCCGTCAGCGCCAATGGGCGCGGTGCCGGCAATGGCAATGACCTGGCCGGCGCGCACGCCGCGCGAGATGCCGATGCGGGCTTCGTAAGGCGAGCCGGATGAGGCGCGCTGTCGCGGTGTCTGACTCATGAATTCTCACTCCGCATCGCTGAACTAAGCAGCCCCGTTGCGACCGGGCGGGACCATCGAAGACGGTGAGCGCGGCACACTAGAGCCTGCGGACGGTCTCTGCCTGCGGCCCTTTCGGGCCATCGATCATGGTGAACTCGACGATCTCTCCCTGTTTCAGCGTCTTGTAGCCATCCGACTGGATGGCCGAGTAGTGAACAAAAACGTCTGGGCTGCCCGGCTGCTCGATAAACCCATAGCCCTTGGTGTTGCTGAACCATTTGACCTTGCCTTGTGCTGTGACCATGGATGTGTCTCCTCCAAATGCAAACAAGTTATGATGCCTGCAACCTTTCCCAGCCTGTCCGGTCACCGCCCGAACGCGAAGATTGAACGCGCCGGCGCACAGCCCCGTCCGGCCTCCAATCGTAGCCGAATCGGTTATCCCCTTTGTGCCCGGAACGGCCAGCCGCCGCCCGCTCCCATGGTTAACAGTCGTGTTGAGAGATGCGCGAAGGCGAGGGGCCAACGCCCATCTGTCACGCTTGGCTCAAACAAAGAAAGCCGCAAAGCGACACCCGTCGATGACGAGTCTCCCTGCGGCTTTGCTCTCACTGTTCTGAGTTGTTAGCCAAAAAATGCAAATCGCTCAAGCAAATTTCACCCGAATCGCGCCGCATACTAACGCAACGCCCGGATGGAGTCAAGCGAAATGCTTTGAGATTACGGTTACTTCTAAACCATCGCGGCCTGCTCGCCGCGCCGCCGGCCACTTCAGGTTTCCAGGACGGCCAGCGCCTTTCGCCAAGCTCAGTGACGCTCATCAATTGGTGCATCTCAACGCGCCGGTGTGCGCAAAGAAAACAAGCGCGCTGCGAATAGGTTAAAGGCATCCTGATTTTTTGATTGCGCGGCGTAAGTTAATGGCCCGATGCATTACTTTCACTGACGCTGGATGTATCTCAGACACACATTCGGGGGCGCGGTCGCGCGCGCTCATGGAATTCCCTGAATGCATTTCTATTCGCTCCTACTAGCCGTCGGCATCCCTGACACAATCAAACGCCATCTCTGACACAATCAAATGCATGTGATTTCGCCTAGCGCCCGCGTAGCCGCCGAAGCCGAGTTGATGGTGTAAAGGCACGGTGGTTGCGAATCGGTAAGTTGATTCGATTGATTTGAAAGGCGCTGGATAGTCGGCACGGTTGCGCTGAATGAACCGATGTTTAAGCGTGCCTGCCACTATCTTGAAAGCCGATCAAGCAAATATCCAAGGGAGGTTGAAAGATAGAGATGAAGAGGACGATTCTTTCCATCGCAATGGCCACGAGCCTGTGTGCATCGTCAATGGCATTGGCTCAGGATCAAAGTAGCCAGAGCAGCTCGCAGCAGAGCTCACAAAGCGGGCAAAGCCCGACAAACAGCCAGAACAAGACGAACACCCAAAATCGCAGCAATCCAAGCGCGACACCAAATCGCACCAACACGACCCAGGATCAAACAACTCAGGACTCGACGCGGAATCCGCAGAGCACTGATCCGACCGTCAACCAACAGAATGGCGGCCAAACCGGCAACCAGCAAAACAGCAGTCAGCAGAACAACAGCCAGCAGAATAACCAGAATAGCTCCACCGGCACGACCGGCGGACAGAACAATAGCACCAGCTCCATGTCGTCCGATCAAACGGGCACGGCGATGACCAGCGACACCATGACCGGCAGCCGCCGCACGCATGGCCGCCGGGCGCGCCGTCACGCGCGCAAGTACTAAGCGACGTGAAGCAAGATGACCAGACGGGCCGGCCACAGAGCCGGCCCGCGCCCTTATGACCGGTGATCTATCTTGTAACTGAGAATGAAACGATGGAGACGCGGAGTGAGATCGACAGGCGGCTCAGTCGCCGCCATTTGCTTCAGAGTATCTGTCTTCTGACAGTCCTTTCCCTGGGGCTCGCCGCTGCGGGGGCGGGCCAGCAGCGTAGTGACGTCGATCAGAAACCGACAGCCGATGGCGTTTTGCAAGTCTGGCCTCCAGGCCATGAGATGCAACGACTCGACGATATCGGGCGCGGCAAAGGCATCGTCTTCAGCCCGGACTTCAGCGCGCCGGGCAATCGCCAGTTCTACGAGAAACTCGGGTTCGCCTATTTTGAAGACGCCCGCTGGCTCAACATCATCGAACAGATCCGCCTGCATAATCAGCGCTCGGACAACAAGGTCGAAACGCTGATTCTCGAAACCCACGGCACGAACGGCAATGGCCTGAAGGTGCAGCAAAGCGCATGGCGTCGCGCACCGCGCTCTTACATCTCGGTCGGTGCCTTGCAGGAACGGCTCGAACCGCTTGGCGTGCGGCTCTGCATCATTGCGGCATGCAATTCGGGCCGGCTATTCCGCCCGGAGATTTACAACCGTCTCAATCCCCACCCCGGCGACCCGCTTTTTCTGCCGCCGACCGATGGCATCATCAACAGCTCGCCGGGATTCAACCCATCGCACAGCCGCGTGCTGATGGCGCGGCGCGCTGAGAGCAATATCGACGCGACCAGCGAAGGCGTTTCGACTGAGCTCTCGTTGACTGCACAGACATTGCTCGGACTGCGCGGCGAGCCGCGTGCGCCGGTAGCCGCCGGGACGGCGAAACCGCGCGTCATCCGTTTTGTAGTCTCCAACACACTGATCCAGTTACTGCTGCATAACCCACCGGTTCAGATGACGGCGAGCGGTTATGACAATGACAAATCGCACAGGGATTTGTCCGATGTTGAATCCGACCGGTTGTTTGAAAAGTTCGTGCGCTTCATTAATCAGATTGCCGAGCGCCAGTACCAAAGCTGGCATCCGGCACAGGCCAACGCCGCGGCGGCGCAGCCTTGACGCCGCGCGGTTTTATAATCAACCAACAAAAGGAGCTTAGGATGTCAGCCAAGAAAGATTTTCATGACAGTGACATTGCGGTTAGCGGCAGCGGCGTGAGCGGCGGCCCGGCGGCAGCCGGTGGCAGCGCTGACGACACAGACACCGTCGGCACTTCGAGTCGGCGGAAGCCGGCGGCGGGCGGTGGCGCAAAGGCCGCGGAAAGCTCGCCCGGCGGAAACATTACCGGCACTGGAGGCGGCACGTTCGGCGGTACCAGGGAAGCGGATACCGGCGCGACCGGCCTCGGCGTTACCGACAGCGACGAATGAATCCCGTCTGCCGCGCAAGCCGGCAAATGTCAATGGCGTTTGCCGGCTTGCGCGACAGGTTGAGTCTGACAGTCAGTTATTCGCTGGCGACTTTCAACATCATAAGGGCTTTGCAGGTGCCGCAATAGATCGCGATGCCCTTTGTTCCCTTATGCACCGCCCTGGTGGTCAAGACCTCCGAGTGAATTATCTGCGCCTCCGGCTTGTCGTTGTTAGCCCGCGTCACGATGAAGCCATCGCCATACTGGAAATGATTGTCCAGGCCAGTGGTGTTTTCTTCAAGGTTGACAAAATCGCAGCCACAACTGTCGGCGGCGGTGATCTCGACGAGGGCGAGGCGCATGTCGCTGAAGCGGTGCGCGTGGGTGGCGGCAGTACAGTTGGTCGCCGGCTCGGTGTTTCCTGGAAGCACAACTTTTTTGGAAGTCGCTTTAAAATTCTGTTGCGC
This sequence comes from Blastocatellia bacterium, assembly GCA_045807765.1. Classification (GTDB taxonomy): domain Bacteria; phylum Acidobacteriota; class Blastocatellia; order UBA7656; family UBA7656; genus DATENM01. The sequence continues at coordinate 16,682 of JBJMGU010000245.1, read as the reverse complement.
GACAGCCGGCATTAACAAGGCACAAAGTGTAAGCACAATCGCGAAGAATCTCATATACCCATTCCCTTTGCTCGTTAGCGTCGTTGGGTTTTTATAGGCTTGTCTTTGCAAGCAGCGTCACTGTCGCCTTATGCACTGCTCGTACCAGCCGCGCCGCTTCAATAATTCTCTAATATGAATTCATCGGCCTTGTTGGCAGACAGAGGCGATGATGGCATCGAATACAGACACAGCGATCAGGCGAATGAAAACCCGACAGTGCTGCTGGCAATCTCCTGCCTTTATAAGATGCGCGTGCGTTGCGGCGCGCTTCAGACAAGATCACAACCGCGCTCGCGCACTTGATCGGCAGTGCGGCGACCGCGATTCGTGGCGGCGCTCATGCGACATGATTGCCGAAACAGATTTCAGTCAGTGATGAGAAAATTATGTCTCGCCCGCGGCTCAAACCTGCTGATACGGCCACGAGGCGGGACGCAAGGCGCATTCGGCACTGGCATATTCCTTGCTCAAAAGCTTTGCTTAAACAACATCGCGCCAGTGGGTAGGAGTATGGATAGCTGTTCGGTTAAACAAAATGCATTGAACATGATGTGCGTCCAAAACTCATAAGAGTTTCCACCTGGATACAGAACAGAACATTCCGCAGAGGTAGAGCGCGTCGGAGCTGAACTGCCGTACCCGTGCGCCTCCGCCGCTCTATCTGAAAATTGAAGGAGGTACGACGATGAATCTTCCGCAAAGAAGATTGACACCGAATCGGAGAATGGTGCAGTGCGCCCTGTCGCTGATGCTGGCGGTGCTGCTCTCTTCCCTCGGTACGTTCCCAGTATTCGCGCAAACCGAAACCGGTCAGATTACAGTGAAGGTCACGGATCCGCAGGGCGCGGTCATCCCCGGCGCAACCGTGACCGTCCGCTCTGTTGACCGCGGCACAACGCTGCCGGCAGTGACAACCGGTGATGAAGGCACGGCGACGATCACCAGCCTGCAACCCGGCCTTTATGAAGTTACGGTCACGACGGCAGGCTTCGCCAACTTCACACAGCAAGCGCAGGTGACCGTCGGCGCGCGCCTGTCCATCGAAGCGGCGATGTCGGCGACAGCCCGCGGCGAAGTCGTCAACGTCGTCGCCGGCGAGGGCGGCGTCGAGGTCAACACCCAGACGCAAGAGCTGTCCGACGTCGTCTCGCAAGCACAGGTTACTGAGCTGCCGACGATCACCCGCAACCCTTATGACCTTGTCGGACTATCGGGCAACGTTTCGGGGGCCGACCCGTCAGGTCGCGGCACCGGCTTTGCCATCAACGGACAACGCGCTGCCAGCACCAACATCCTGCTTGATGGCGGCGAGAACGTTGACCTGTTCACCTCCTCGGTCGGCCAGAGCGTGCCGCTCGATTCGGTTCAGGAGTTCCGTGTCATCACGAGCAACTTCTCGGCTGAATACGGGCGCGCTTCGGGCGGCATCGTCAACGTCGCCACGCGCGCCGGCACCAACGATTTTCACGGCTCGCTCTACGAGTTCAACCGCATCTCGGCGCTGGCTTCGAACAGCTTCGAGAACAACGCTCAGGGCATCCCGAAGGGCGTCTTCACGCGCAACCAGTTCGGCTACTCGGCGGGCGGTCGCCTCATCAGGGACAAGCTCTTCTTCTTCAGCTCGACCGAGTGGACACGCATCCGCTCGACCGGTGATGTCATCAGCATCGTGCCGACGCCGCAACTGCTCGCGGCTGCGGGCGCGTCCACGCAAGCTTTCTTTAACAACTTCCAACTGGTGACGCCGATCAACGGCACCATCTACACGGCAGGCCAGCTCGGCATCAGCACGCTGTCGCCGAACTTCCCGGCCTTCGGGCAGGTGCGCCTGCCGCGGGCGGTTGATGTCGGCGGCGGCACTCCGGGCAACGACTGGCAGACCGTCGGGCGCTTCGACTACAACTGGAGCGAGCGCACACAGGTCTACTTCCGCGGCGCTTTCCAGCAGGGCGACAACCCGGCTGGCACTGTTAGCTTCAGCCCTTACCAGGGCTTCAACACAGGGTTTGAGTACCGTAATCAGAACTACCTGACTTCGGTGACTCACTCTTTCTCGCCGACCTTGGTGTCGCAGACCAAGGTGATCTTCAATCGCTTGAACCAGAATCAAGGGCTGAATGCCGACCAGCCGCCGGTGCCGACGCTCTACTTCTTCGGCAACGCGGTGGGCACCATCGGCGGCTTCCCGATCCGCCTGCCGGGCTATCTGCCCACGAGTCCGGGCAGCGCCATCCCATTCGGCGGCCCGCAGAACTTCTATCAGGCGTACGAAGACTTGAACTGGACGCGCGGCAACCACACGTGGCGGTTCGGCGGCCAGTACATTCACATCCGCGATAACCGCACCTTCGGCGCTTATGAGAATGCCGTGGCAACGCTCGGCACCAACTTCTCAAACGCAATCTCTAACCTGCTTGCGGGCCGGCTGGCGGCCTTCCAGGTAGCCATTGACCCGCAGGGTCTCTTCCCCTGCTTCCGCGACCCGGCGACCGGCACGACCATTGTAACGCCGGAATGCTCGATCACCACGCCGGTCACGAGTCCCAGCTTCAGCCGCAGCAACCGCTACCACGAGTGGGCGGCTTACGTGAACGATTCGTGGAAGATCAAACCGAGGCTGACGCTCAACCTCGGCTTGCGCTACGAATACTATGGCGTGCAGCATAACGCCGACCCCTCGCTCGACTCGAACTTCTACCTCGGCGACGGTGCCACCATCTTCGAGCGCATCCGCAATGGCCGCATCCTGCGGGCCGAAGACTCTCCCGTCGGCGGATTGTGGAAGCCCGATTACAATAACTTCGCGCCGCGCCTCGGCATCGCCTGGGACATCTTCGGCGACGGCTCGACCAGCCTGCGCGGCGGCTACGGCATGGCGTACGAACGGAACTTCGGCAATGTCACGTTCAACGTCATCCAGAACCCGCCGAACTATGCGACGGTGCAGATCACGCCGGCAGTCGTGCCGGGCGGCGTTCTGCCCATCAGCACCAGCAACTTCGGCGTGCTGGCCGGCTCTGGCATCACACGGCCCTTGCCGGCGACCAGCCTGCGCGCTGTTGATCCAGACATCGTCAACGCTTATGCACACTTCTGGAGCGCCGCCCTGGAGCGCCGCATCTTCAGCAACTCGGTCGCTTCGGTCGAGTACAGTGGATCGGCGGGGCGCCAGCTCTACTCGATTGCCAACATCAACCGCCGCGGCTTCGGCAACGTCTATCTTGGCGACACAGTGACGACCAGCGGCTTCGGCTCGGGGCGCTTGAATAACGCCGGCGCTTCGGACATCAACTTCCGCTCTAACGGCGGGCGGTCGAACTATAACGCGCTGATTCTGTCGTTCGATTCCAGCAACCTGCAAAAGTGGAATCTGCGGCTGTCGGCGCGCTACACCTACTCGGTGACCAAAGACAACCTCAGCACGACCTTCTCGGAATCGGGCAACAACTTCAACCTCGGCTTCCTCGACCCGTTCAACCCGAATGTTGATTATGGCTATGCCGATTTCGACGTCAGGCATCGCTTCGTCACCAGCTTCACCTGGGGCGTGCCATCGGTCAGGGATGCGCGCGGGTTGTTCCACCACATCCTCGGCGGCTGGGAGCTGACCGGCATCTTCACGGCGCGCACCGGCTCGCCGTTCTCGGTCTTCGACTGCACGAACTCGATCTTTGCCGAGTCGCCGTGCATTCGCGTCCTCGCTAACGGGCCGATCAACTTCCATCCGAGCATCAGCCGTGATGATGTTGGCGTCGTTGGCCAGCCGAACCGCTACCAATTCGTTGACCTGACCGGCTTGACGCCCGGTGGTTTCGTCAACCCGATCACTGGCAGCAACGATCCGGGACCATTCCCGTCGAACATGACCCAGCGTAATGCCTTCCGCGGGCCGGGCCTGTGGAATTTCGACGGCGGTCTCTACAAGAACTTCAAATTCGGCGAGCGCGTCACCTTGCAGATGCGGCTTGAAGCCTACAACGTCTTCAACCACGCCAACGCGTTCGTGATCTATGGATTCCCGGAAAACGAAATCTCCAACGGCTACGTGCCGGCGTTCTTCGAGGGACGTCGTAACGTGCAGTTGGCCGCCAAACTGCTTTTCTAACTGCAGGTGATTGATCCTCCTAAGGGGTAGCTCATTAGCCTAACTCCGGGGAGCCACGCGGCTCCCCATTTTTTTATGGCCGCGTCGCTTCAGATTTCGCTTCCGGCGGGCGCGGCTTTGTGCTATCATCCGCGCCGTCTTTCAAGCATCACCTCAGGGTTCAATCAAAGGGTCTGACAAAATGATAAGTACCAGTGGAGGCGGCCATGGTCTATCTTCAGTCCTTCAAGCGCTGGGCAGGGCATTCTCTATGCACACGCGCAGCAGCCCTCGGCGCAACCTTATGCATCTCGTTCGCGCAAGCGGCGCAAGCACAGACTGGCACGGACATTGACCCCGATCCGGGCAGCTCGGCAGGCCGCAGCACGATTCAAGGCACAGTGCATTACCCCGGCGGGCAGCGGCTGGATCATCAGGCAAAAGTGATCCTGCGCGGCGTCAACCTTCCCGAAAAGCTCACCACCACCGATGACAATGGCGCTTTTACTTTTACGGGCCTGCGCGGCGGCAGCTACACCGTGACGGTCGAAGCGGGCAAGGGCTACGAGCCGGCGAGCGAAGCGGTCAACATCCTCGAAAACGACGGCACGCACGGCAGTGGCGTGCGCGGACAGACCCTTCAGGTCCGCATCGAATTGCAGACGAAGCAGGCGACGCCGCAAGCCGTCGGCACGGTGACCATCATTCCCGAAGAAGCGCTGGCGCTCTACAAGCAAGCGGTCAGCACAGCAGGCGACGGCGACCGCAAGCAGGCCATCGAGTTGCTGGAGCGCGCCGTCACCATCTGCCCGGTCTTCTGGACGGCGTGGAATGAGATGGGCGTACAGCGCTTGCGGCTGGCGCAGACGGCGAAGGCTCTCGACGCGTTGCGCACCGCCTTGAAAATCGAGCCGCAAGCCTTCGAGCCTCGGCTCAACAGCGGCATCGCGCTGTTGCAGATGAAAGATTACACGCACGCCGCCACAGAGCTTCAACTGGCGATTGAAAAGAAGAAAGACTCGGTGCCGGCGCGTGTGTATCTGGGCCATGCGCTGATCGGCTTGAATCGTTTCGTGGAAGCCGAGCGCCAGTTGTCTGAAGCGATCAAGCTCGGCGGCGACGCCGTAGTGGAAGCGCACCGCTTGCTGGCCGCCGTCTACATCGAACAGCACAAAGAACCGCGCGCCGCAGACGAGCTGGAAAAGTACCTGACGCTCCTGCCTTCGGTGCGCGACGCCGGGCGCATCCGCGACATCATCCGGCATCTGCGCAACCCGCTGGCAAAGAATTGAGCCGGCGTCTCGACCGCTGATCCGATTTGGCTAAACGCGGTGCGGCTGGTTACGATATTGATACGGGCGCATTGCAGGGGAGGCCAGAGGAGTGGCGGCGAAGTTTGAAACGGCGACCATTGCCGAGCGCATCGATTTGACGCCGGAGCTGGCGATCTTTCGCATCGCGCCGGCCTCGAAGCTCGATTTTCTGCCCGGCCAATTCGCCGCGCTCGGCGTCGAAGAGGCGGGCCGCATTCTCCAACGTCCATACTCGATGGCCTCGGCCCCACACGAGCCGCTGCTTGAATTCTTCATTGAGCTGGTGCCGGGCGGGCGGCTGACGCCGCGGCTCTGGGAACTGCGCGCCGGCGACCATCTGCTGATCGGCGACCAGGCGGCGGGCACATTTTATCTCGACCGCAAGACTGGCCTGACGGCTCACCTGATGCTTTGCACAGTCACCGGCATTGCGCCGTTCGTCAGCATGATTCGCGCCCATCAATACGAGCTTGAGCGCGGCCTGCATGCCGAGATGCGCTTCGCCATGATTCACGGCGCGAGCTTTGTGCGTGAGATAGACTACTATCGCGAAGAGATGGCGATGATTGCGCGGCAGGGCTGGTTCGACTATGTGCCGACGATCAGCCGCCCTCTGGAAAACCCTGACTGGCAGGGCGAAGCCGGGCGCATCGAAGACGTGGCGCGCAAGCACGCCGACGCGCTGGGGTTTGATCACCGGCGGGCGATTGCTTACGCCTGCGGCCACCCGACGATGGTCGAAAACGCCCGCGCCATCCTCCAGCGCGCCCGCTTCCCGAAGATACAGATTCACACCGAAAAATACTTCACGATCCGATTGCCACGTTGAGCGGTGAGGCGTCATTCGCTCTTTGAGCGCGCTCACATCAGCGGTCGCCGCATTGTTGACTCAGCCGTGTGCAACGAATGTGCTTCCGCGCCGCCTCACCGAACCCACCGTAGATTACTTGAACAAAAAATTCTTCAACGCTCGCTTCACTTAGCAACAAAGTATTGGTCAGCGTCAGTTCTAGCACGCCGTTTGAATAAGTAATCAGCGTTTGGGTTAGTAACCGAACACTCACAAGCGTCCACAGCGCACGCGCTCGCTTATCGAAAATTTATTTAATCCTGACGTGATGTCGCTAAGATGAATGTGAGGTTGAAGGGGCCGCAAGGCCCCTTTCGCTTTTGCAGAATTATACGGGGAAAGCCTGAGGGATGGTGCGGCCTGCAATGGAGAAGCGCCTCACTTGATGAGCGCTTCGTAGCGAGCGATGGTCGCCGGCAGCGGATCAACACCAAGCTCGCGGCGCAGCATGCGGCGCAGGCCATCGAACTGATCAATGGCGGCGGCGCGATTGCCGAGCGCCACATGCGCTTCCATCAGCGCGCAATGCACGTCTTCCTGATACGGGTCGCGCGACAGCAGCATCTGGCCATAGCGCAATACCTGCTCGTGCCGCCCCTTGGCGTCATGGTAGACGATCAATTCTTTCAGCGCCTCGAAGTAGAGGTCGCGGTAATAACTCTGTAGCTCTTCAACCCAGTTGTAATAGAGCTCTTCAAGAAAATCGCCGCGATAGAGCTTGATGGCTTCGGCCAATAACTGCGCCGCGCCTTCGTCGTCACTGTTACGCCGCGCCTCGCGCGCGTCGTTGAGCAGGCGCTCGAACTCTTCGGCATCAACGCGGTACTGGTACTGCGGGTTGAGCAGGTAAGCGCCCTCCCGGTAGAGCACGAAATCTTTCTTGACCACCTGGCCGGTGTTGAGCGCTTTGCGCATGTGCGAGATGGTCGGGTGAAAGTTCTTGGCAATGGTATCGGTGTCGGCGTCGCCCCAGAACATTTCGATGATCTGCTCTTTCGGGGCGCGATGGTTGCGCCGCGAGGCGATGTAACAAAGGATGTGCAGCGATTTGAGCAGCCGCCAGGCGTCCTTCAAAGGCTCGGCAGGGTCGCGGGAGATTTCGACGGGGCCGAGCATGCGAATCACCAGGTCAACATTCGGGCGCTCGATGAATAGCTCGACCATCGAATCCTGCCGCGTACCGGCGGGCGCGGCGCTCGCTTGCACGCTCTCTGCCGGCGATAAGCGCGTGGGTGCAGCCTCGGCGGACTGCATTGGCGCGAGGCGCGCCAGATAATCCGCGGCGATGCCGGCGCGCAGCGCGGCTTCGATCAACGTCGGTGTCAGTCGCGCCTCGCCCGCCAGCCAGTAGGCGTAATCGTAGCGGCGCGACAAACCGGTGGCATGCTCCAGATGCATCAGTGCTTCTTCAGGTCGCCGCAACTCCCAGAGGGCGCGGGCGAGCGAAGTTTCGGCGCGGGCTTCGTTGTAATACAGCTTACTGTCAACCGCCAGCCGCGCCGCCTCCGTCAATGCCGCTTCGGCCTTGTCCAGATGGCCCGCCGCCAGCTCAATGCGCCCGCGCGTGATCAAGGCGGTCGAGCGCTCGACATCCGATCCCGCGGCCCGTGCGCGAAAGTACTCGTCGGCTTCGCGCGCGGCCATGCGAACGTCACCCATGCGCAGATAGAGCGTGGCGCGCTCGTCGAGCAACTCTTTGTCCGTCAACGCGACCCCGGCGTCGCGGTAGGCGCGCACCGCTTCGTCATAAAAATCGAGCGCCCGCGGAAACTCGTTGCGCTCGCGGTAAAGGTTGCCGAAGGCTTCCAGGGTCTCGCCGGTCGCCGTCTTCAAATTGAATAACTGGCAGCGCTCAAGCGCCCGCTCAAGGTGCGCTTCGGCTTCGTCCAGACGGCCCTGGACGATCTTCAGCCGCGCAATGTTCAGATGGGCGATGGCCTCTTGCGGAAACGGCGCGGCATCGGCTTTTGTGTCATGGCTTACGGTCGCCTCGTCCACGATCATTTGCGAGAGCCAGCGCAGGGCTTCATGAAAGTCGCCTTCAAGCGAGTAAGGCAGGCCGAGGTTGTGCAGGGCGATGCGCGCGAAGCGGTCGTCGCCGGCCTTGCGGGCTTCGTCGAGCGCCGCCCGCCAGTTTTCGATAGCGCCGCCGCTGTCGTGCCGCGTCGTGAAGCTGCACAGGCCGATGGTGTTGAAGCAGCGGGCGCGCAACCCATGATGATCGGGCGCAAGCTCGATGGCCGCCGTCGCCAGTTTGATGGCCTGATCACAGTCGCCTGTGTGCCGTGCGATGTAGGCTTGACCGCGCAAGGCTTCGGCCTGCACGCTCGGGTCAGCGGCGCGGCCCATCTGCTCGGCCTGCGCGTAGAGCGCCGCGGCGCGCAGCGAGTCGCTTTCGATCAAGGCCACATCGGCGCGGGTAATCAAGGCGCGCGGGTAAGCCGTGAGAGCGTTGTCGGTCAGCCCGTCAAAGGCGCGCTTGATCGTTTCGAAGCGCCCGGCGGCGACCAGTTCTCTGCCATGCGCCGCCAGCATGCCGGCGACGTCTTCAGCCGAGCCGGCTTCAGTGAAATGGTCGAGCGCAAAGCTCCACTGCTGAGCGCTGACAAAGTAAGCGGCGCAGGCTTTGTGCAGACGCCTGACCTCTTCGACACCCGCCTCGTTCGCCAGCCAGCGCGTCAGAAAACTGCGAAACAGCGGATGCAGGCGATAAGATTCTTCGGCGCCGCTGCCATAGGCCTGGGCGATGAAGACGTTGCGCCGCGTCAGGTTGCGCAGCTCGGCGGTGCAATCCGAGATGTCGAGCGCCGCCCCGCAGATGGCCGGGTCAATGCGGTCGAGCAGCGACAAGCGGCCCAGCATCAGCCTTGTCTCAGGCGTTTCAAACTGCAAGACCTCTTCGGCGAAATAATCGAAGACTTCCATCTCCGACTGTTGCAAGGCGCTCTCGATCAAGGCGCGGTTGGCGCTACGGGCCGCGCCGAGCGCGTCTTCGGAATGGTCGAGCGATTGTTGAATCAGTTGCAGCGCCGTCACCCAGCCGTCGGTCTTTTCGTGAAAGCGGCTGACCATCTCCGCAGGCAGCGTCTGCCCGAAAGTCTCGGCGAACAACTGCTCGACTTCCGGCGGCGTAAACAGCAAATCCTGGCGGTTGAGAAAGCCGACAACGCCCTTGCTGCGCAGCCGCATGACGGACAGGTTTGGCACCGAGCGCGTCGTGAAGATCAGGTGCAGCACATCGGGCAGATATTGCACCAGGCGGTCAACGGCGGCGGCAATCGGCTCGCTCGAATCAACGTGGTGATAATCGTCGAGCACCATGATGGTCTTCTCTTCAAGCTGCTCGCTGACCTCGTTGATGAAAACGTCTACGAGCTGGTTGGCTTTCTTTGAGAGGTTTTCGGTCTCGCTGATCAGCCCGAGCGTGACGTGCCCGAAGGCCGGCTCGCGCTGGCGCAAGCCATAGACGAGATAGCCAAAGAAGACCGCCAGATCAACGTCCGCCGGATCGATCTGATACCAGACTGCCGGCAGCTTGATCGAGTGGATGAAATCGGTCACCAGCGTCGTCTTGCCACAGCCGGCATTGGCGCAGAGGATGGTCGCGGGCCGGTCGAGAAAATCGCGCATGCGCTCGATCAGCCGCGGGCGCGCCAACACGCGCGTCGTCAGACGCGGCGGCAACAGCTTGGTCTTAAGAAAGTATGCTGGAAGCATGGCGATTGCGGATTGCGGATTGCGGATTGCGGATTCTCGATTGCTGAATCCGTTCTCCTGATTGCGAATCACGGGTCGTGAATTGATGCGGCCACTGCTGACCTTCTCAATCCGCAATCCGCAATCCGCAATCCGCAATCAGATGACGTCCTGTACTTCTGTTCTAACATCATCCGGCGAATTCGCACAAGCGCGCCGAGACATCGCCCCGTGCGGGTGCCGGCGACTGGTATGGTGATTGCGATTAAAGATGTAGCAACAAATCTCAACTAGAGGAGGAAAGTCTATGGCAGATCAAAATGCCTCGAACCAGAGCGGCAGCTTTCCGCTCGATGACCTTTGCTACGACCTGATCACGATCATCCACAAGAAGTCGAAAGCCCTGGAGGCTTACGACAAGTATATGCGCGACGCGCAGAATGACAACGAAATCCGGCAGTTGCTTGAGCAGATTCGCCAACAGGACACCGAACAGGTGCAGCAGCTTCAGCAGCATCTCGGGCGCTTGCTCGGTCAGCAATCTGCCAACGCCAGCTCGCAGAGCGCCGGCCAAACGCGCGGCGGTTTGTAAAGTCGCAAGGCGAGGGGACGCCCCCTATCCCCTCGCTGCTCATTCGAGGAATGATAACCGAACGATAACGCGTTGCGGCGAACGAAAAGCAATCGAATGTAATTTGCGCGACACCGCAGCCGGTTGGGAGGTCCCGACTATTTTTCCTTCATCATCTTCTGATTGAACTCCTGCGACTTGCCCTTGGGGACGCTGATCCACTGCCAGTCGCCCTGATTCAAGATGCGCGCCAGCAGAACAATCTGGCCGACATGATACGAGGTGTGCGCAATCGAGCGGCAGAGCGCCAGGTGGACCGTGTGCGGTTCGTCGCGAATCAACACCTGTCGCTCAAGGTCAGCATCGGTGAGCGGCGTCAGGGCGTCTTCGACGACTTGAAAGCCCTCGGCCCACATCTGCTCGACCGCTTGCCGGTCATACGTCACGTCGGCAAATTCCGCGTCCCTGTCGCGCCACGACTTTTCGCCGTCGCTCGTCAGAAAATCGGTGAAGCGCGAGCGCAGGTTGCCGCTGATGTGGCGAACGATCATCGCCACCGAGTTGTTATCCGTGCCGATCACCCGATTGAGCGCTTCGTCGGAAACCTGCGCCAGCGCTTTATCGCCGATGCGGCGATAGCTCTGATATTCCTTCAAGAAGTTGTTAATCATCGCATTAAGTCCTGCCAGCCACAGAAAGGAACCACAGATGAACACCGATGAACACAGATAGAAAAAACAGATTCGGATTCATTCTTCGTTCCATCTGTGTTTATCTGTGTCCATCTGTGGTTTCAAAAAACTATCGGCCCATCACATCAACCAACTCCTGAACCGCCGCCGCCGAGCGATGCAAAGCGGCGCGCTCGTCGGTCATCAGGTTGATCTGGATGATCTCTTCAACGCCGCGCGCGCCGAGCTTCACTGGCACGCCGACAAAGAGGCCCGTGATGCCGTACTCGCCTTCCAGGTAGACGGCGCACGGCAGAATCTTCTTCTTGTCTCTAAGAATCGCTTCGGTCATCTCGACCGCTGCGGCTGACGGCGCGTAATAAGCCGAGCCGGTCTTGAGCAGGCTGACGATCTCGGCGCCGCCTGAGGCGGTGCGCTTGACGATGGCGTCAATCTTGTCTTGCGGCAACAACTCGGGCAGCTGAATGCCGGCGACCGTCGAGAAACGCGGCAGCGGCACCATCGTGTCGCCGTGGCCGCCAAGCACAAAGGCCGTGACGTTTTCGACCGAAACGTTCAAAGCGTCGGCGATGAAGCAACGCATACGCGCCGAATCGAGCACCCCGGCCATGCCGATGACGCGCTCCTTCGGTAGTCCCGAATGCTTCAAGGCCACATGGCACATGGCGTCAAGCGGGTTTGAAACGACAATCAGGATGGGATTGCGCGAGTACTTCATAATCTCGTCGGTGACCGAGCCGACGATGCCGGCGTTGGTCTTGAGCAGGTCGTCGCGGCTCATGCCGGGCTTGCGCGCCAGCCCCGAAGTGATGATGACGACATCGGAGTCGGCAGTCTCCTTGTAGCCGTTGGTGCCGATGAGCCGCGCGTCATAGCCTTCGATAGGCGCGGTCTCGGCGAGGTCTAACGCCTTGCCTTGCGGCATGCCTTCAATGATGTCAACCAGCACGACATCGCCAAGCTCTTTATCAACCAATCGCTGTGCGGCGGTCGCGCCGACATTGCCCGCGCCGACCACGGTGATCTTCTTTCTAGCCATAGTTCCTCCAGATGATAGGGGCTAGGGACTAGGGGCTAGGGGTATCGCTAGCCTCGGCACCTATTCTCTGGCCTCCACATAATTGCAGAGCGCAATTCTACCGCATCGGTGGTCGGTTGTCAGTGGCAGGTAAGCAGATAAACAAGCTAGCCCCTAGCCCCTAGTCCCTAGTCCCTTGTCGCTATCCGCTGACGTGAATGGCCGGGCGGCGCTCGGGGTCGTCTTCGGCCTGGCGCAGTACCTCGCGGGTGACCGGCGCAGTGTCGCCTTCGCCAAAGAAGATGTATTTGAGCATGTAGACCAGCGGGTTGCCTTCCGTCCACGCGAAGTAAGCGTGCGGCAGCTTGCCTGTGCGGTCGCGCAGGTCGAGCAGGAAGGCGGCGATGGCGTTCGGCACCGTCGAGCTTTCGGCGCGCAGCACGCGGTAGCCGTCCACGTTGACGCCCTTGACCTTCATCACATCGGCGAAGTCCGAGGCATCGCAGACCTTGATTTCGAGAAAGACCACCGGATCGTCTTTCGGAATGTGGTTGTCGGCGCGCTGCTCGATCTCTTTGTCGTGGTACTCGGCAACGTCGCCGCGCTGGCAGCGATTGGCAATGATGCGAATCTCGCCCCGGCTGATCTCATCGATGAACTGCTTTGCCTTGTCGTCCATCTCGATGTGTTTGACGCGCAGCTCGGTCGAGCGATAGACGCGCGACAGCAACGAGGTGGCGACGATGAAGAGGATGAAGAACGACGCGATCTTGATGCCTTCGGGGCGCTCGATGACGTTCAGCACCGTCGTGTAGGCGAAGACCAGCGCGATCAGCAGGAAGGCATAACGAATCACGCCGCGCCGCCAGACCGACAGGGTCACGGCGATGGCCCCCGAGCTCATCAACACCAGCACGCCGGTCGCATAGGCGCCGCCTTGCGCGTTAACGTCGGCCTTGAAGATCAAGGTGACGGCAAAGGCAATCGCCGTGTAGACCAGCACCAGCGGGCGCGTCGCCAGCGCCCAGTCGGGCGCCATGCCATAGCGTGGCAGGTAACGCGGTACGATGTTCAACAGCCCCGCCATCGCCGATGCCCCGGCGAACCAAAGGATCAGGATCGTGCTCAGGTCATAAACCGTGCCGAAGAGGTTGCCGAGATAATGGTGCGCAATGAAGGCCAGCGCTCGCCCGTTGGCCTGGCCGCCCTCTTCAAACTCATGCGCAGGGATCAGCAGCGTCGTTGCGAAGCTGCTGGCGATCAACATCACGCTCATGATCAAGGCGGCGGTGCGCAGCAGCTTGCGGGTGTTGCGGATGCGGCCTTCGGGTTTGGCTTCGGTATCCGATGGGTCGCCCTCGACCAGCGGCATCACGGCGACGCCGGTCTCAAATCCCGAAAGTCCGAGCGCCAGTTTTGGAAAGACGAGCATGGCCGCGCCGATCATGCCGAGCGGGCTGGCATAGCTGCGGAACAGCGCCGCTTTCCAATCCGACAAGAGTTGCGGATGAGCCATCACTTGAGACAAACCGTAGCCGATGACAATCCCATTCAACAGCAGGTAAGCCGCTACGAGGATGACGGCGATGCCGATAGCTTCTTTGAAGCCTTTGAGAAAGATGCCGCCCAGCAAGGTGATCAGCACCAGGGTCACGGCGATGGGATGCTTGAGGACGGACGGCGTGAAGGGGTTTTCGATGGCGTGCGCGGTGGCGTCAGCGGCGGATAGCGTGATCGTGATGATGAAGTCGGTCGCCACGAAGCCGAGCAGCGCCAGCACGAAGAGTTTGCCCTGCCAGCCGGGCAGCAGGTCTTCGAGCATCGAGATCGAGCCTTCGCCGCGCGGGCTCTCCCTGGAGACGCGGTTATAAATCGGCAGCGCTCCAAGCAACGTCAATAGCACCAGGACCAGCGTGGCGATGGGCGAGAGCGCGCCGGCGGCCAGGAAGGCGATGCCGGGCTGGTAGCCGAGCGTCGAAAAATAATCGACGCCGGTCAAACACATCACCTGCCACCAGGGATGGCGATGCTCTGTGGAATGCGCTTGCGGGCCTTCGTGGCCCTTCGGCTTGCCCTTGAGCAGCCAGCGCCTGAATCCTTTTTCGCTCATTTCGTGCCTGGGCTAATGGGAGGCACTCAGCGTCACAGGGAGTGAGCTCGGGTCGGTACTTCACTACTAAATAAAGCAAATCACGCCGCCGCCATGCAAGGCCAACCTGCGGTTGTTGGTGACGGGATGTGAGGGCGGCAGTTTTCCAGAGCGCCCGCAAACTGCTATGGTATAAGGAAGCCAACCGGCGCGCTGTGGCCGCGCCTGCAACCTGCAAGGCTATTAATCATCTTTTGCAATCGTGGGGAGGGTGATGGGAATCTCGCTGAAGCCTCAGCACCTGAAGCGGTACAAAGACATCGCATGGCTGCTCCTTAAGTACGGGCGATCCGACCTGGTCAAGACCGCCGGACTTGACGAAGCCATTCTCGAAGAAGACCAGAAAGTTTCCGACGACGCGCCGCGCGAGGCCAAAGAGCTGGCCGATGATCTTGAGCAGCGCGGGCCGACCTTCATCAAGCTCGGCCAACTGCTCTCGACGCGCCCGGATATGCTGCCGCTGCCATACATCGAGGCGCTGGCGCGCCTGCAAGATAAAGTTGAGCCGTTCGCCTATGAAGAGGTCGAGCGCATCGTTAACGCTGAGCTTGGCGTGCGCCTCTCGAAAGCTTTCGCCGAGTTCGACCGCGAGCCGATGGCGGCGGCCTCGCTCGGGCAGGTGCATCGTGCACGCATGCGCGATGGCCGTCAGGTCGCCGTCAAGGTACAGCGCCCGAATATTCGCGAGCAGATTGCCGAAGACCTGGAAGCCTTCGAAGAGATCGCCGAGTTTATGGACGGCTTCACCGACATGGGCCGCCGTTACGAGTTCAACAAGATGCTCGGCGAGTTCCGCAGGAGCCTGCTGCGCGAGCTCGACTATCGCCAGGAAGCGCAGAACCTGATGGCGCTCGGCGCCAACTTGCGCGAGTTTGAGCGCATCGTCGTGCCGCAGCCGGTGAATGATTACACGACCTCGCGCGTGCTGACGATGGATTACGTCGCCGGGAAGAATATTCTCGCCCTCAGTCCGCTCGCCTTGCTCGACATCAACGGCGAGGCGCTGGCCGAAGACCTATTTCGCGCTTACCTGAAACAGATTCTTGTTGACGGCTTCTTCCACGCTGACCCGCACCCCGGCAATGTCTTTCTGGCCGACGACGGGCGCATCGCCCTGCTCGACCTCGGCATGGTGGCGCACGTAACGCCACGCTTGCAGGAACGGCTGCTGCAAATGCTGCTGGCGATCAGCGAAGGCCGCAGCGACGACGCCGCGCGCTTCGCCATTCAGATTGGCGAGAAGACGGACGATTTCAACGGCGCGGGATTCTCGGCGCGCGTCGCAGAGTTTGTCTCCGTCTATCAGCAAGCCGACCTTCAGCGCATCGAAGCGGGCCGCATCGTTTTGCAGATCACGCAGATCGCCGGCGAATGCGGCATCCGTCTGCCGCCCGACCTGACTATGCTTGGCAAGACCTTGCTCAATCTCGATCAAGTCGGCTGGACGCTCGATCCAGACTTTGACCCTAACGCCTCGATCCGCCGCAACGCCGCAGAGATTCTCAGGCACCGTGTGATGAAGAGTTTTTCGCCGGGTAACCTCTTCAGCAGCGTGCTTGAGGTGCAAGACCTGGTGCAGACGCTGCCGCGCCGGATGAATCGCATTCTTGAGCATGTCGCCAACAACGATCTTGAGGTGAGAGTCCAGGCGATTGACGAGACCAAGCTGATGGCGGGCTTTCAAAAGGTGGCCAACCGCATCACGATGGGGCTGGTGCTGGCGGCGTTAATAGTCGGGGCAGCCATGCTGATGCAGGTTCCGACATCGTTTCAGATTTTTGGCTACCCCGGCCTGGCGATCATCTTTTTTCTGGTAGCGGCAGCGGGCGGCATCCTGTTGGTGCTCAACATTCTCTTCAAAGATGAATGAGTCGCCGCTCAGAACGTGTTCTGAAATGGCCGGAAGCCCTGAAAGGGCTTCAGTCAATAGCCGTGGACGTTGCCCACGGTAGATAGGCGCGAAAAGAGAACGACCCTGAAAGGGTCGCCGTAGCCACCGACAGCGACCCTTTCAGGGCAATGGCATTAAGTTAAGTGAGCATAGACCAGCATAGCCATTTGCTGGTAAATATGCTCTATGAACAAAAAAACGAAACCGCCATGATTGTCCACTTGCGCACCATACTCGCTAGTCCACTGACGATTGAGCAATTCCGCCAACGGCCTCGGGACTTCTCGCGCCAACGCCTGTTGACCTTTGCTCGCCTGACCGTGCTTATCCTTCGAGGTCATAAGTTGGCTCTCCAAAATGCCCTCAATAAAGCCTT